>NZ_JAMYRN010000029.1:0-57827 GCF_040321435.1 Mesorhizobium sp. M0410 | reverse complement strand
TTCACTGCCATCGCGATTCCCTCCGAGCTTCGTCTCAGAGAATCACAATCAGCGAATTACGCAACAGGCCCCTTGTGGGAGAAGGTGGATTGGCGCGAAGCGCCAAGACGGATGAGGGGTGCCGGAAGAAATGAGGCGTCGGCGTTCCCTGGAACACCCCTCATCCGACCGAGCTTCGCTCGGCCACCTTCTCCCGCAAGGGGAGAAGGGAAAAGGAGCCCTACTCCTCCGGCTCCGTCGTGAACATCAGCGGATAACCCTTGGCCTTGCCGGCATCGGTTGCCCGCGCCGCCTTGGTCTCGGCGACATCCCTGGTGAAGACGGCGACGACGCAGACGCCGCGCCGGTGCGCAGTAATCATTATCCTATGCGCCTGGTCTTCGCTGAGCTTGAACTCGGCCTTCAGCACAGTCACGACGAACTCGCGCGGCGTGAAATCGTCATTGACCAGGATAACCTTGTAGAGCTTCGGCCGTTCGACTTTCGGCTTCGTGCTGGTACGGGGTTTTGTCGTGATTTCAGGCATTGGACCGGCAATTGAGTACGACGGCTTTGCGGTCATTTTGACATGGGCAAAAGCGGTCGTCCATTCAACCGCGCGCGAGCGGCTTCCCGGCGGGCGCAGTTCAAAAGTCCGTGCCTATGTGGGAACTGCCGTCTGGCGTTCAACGGGGGTGTGGGCCGGGACTGCCCCCATTGTCTGCACGCAACAAAAAAGACGACCGCTCCAGGCAAATCGCAACTGGAGCGGTCTTCTCATAGGGTAGAAAGATGTCGCTTGATCAGGCCTTCGGAGCTGCCTTGACCGCGTGCTTCTTGTGCTTCTTGACGGTCTTCTTGGCAGCGACCTTCTTCACGGCCTTGGCCGGCGCAGCGGTCGTCGTTGTCGTCGCAGCCGGGGTGGTGGTCGCGGCATTGGCGCTGCTGGCGCCGAGAACCGGCATCGAGACGGCCAGCGCGATGGCGAGACCGAGGGCGGAGAGGAGAGACTTTTTCATGGCTTCACTTCCTTTTTGTGCAGATCGGATTGAGTGTCACTGAACGGGATCGATCGGTGTCACTCCAAGCAGCTTCAAGGCGTTCGCGAGCATCCGGATTCCCTGTGCCTGTTTCTTGTTGGCGCAGAACCGGTTTCCCTTTCTTTGAAGTGCTTTCGCCGCGGTGACCTGCGTTGCCGCGGCATGGGTTTCGAGGGCTTCGTCAAACTGGCGGTTCAGATCGATGCAACGCTCGCTGCGGGTGGTCGCCACCTTTGCATCGGCCGCCTTTGCATTGGCCACCTTTGCATCGGCCAGTTTTGCATCGGCTTGTTCAACCGCGGCCGTGACGAGCGAAATGGAAAGCAACGCACCCATCAGACTGATCGAGAACCTTTGCATTGGTCTATCCGTATCCCGTAACGCGTGTCGCAGCCGATGACCTGACCGCCACGGCACCACTTATGACCTTGATTTTTTTCGGCAGTTTTTCCGGATTGTAGAATTTTGTTTCTGGATTGTTTCTGGGCAGCCCGGATCGGGCCGCCGATCTTCACTGGCCAACTTATGGCCTGAATTCTATCGTCTGGCTGACGGCCGAAGCACCGCTTGGGCGATCCACAAATGACAGGTTTCCTGTGAAATCCGACCCCCACATACTGATCGTCGACGACGACAAGGGCATTCGCGACCTGCTTCAGGAATTCTTCCAGAGGCGAGGGCTGCATACATCTGTCGCCGCCGACGGCACCGAGATGGAGACCGTCCTGCGCCGCGCCCAGGTCGACCTGATCGTCCTGGACGTCATGCTGCCCGGCAAGAGCGGGCTGGAGCTCTGCCGCGAGTTGCGCGCCAATTATTCGACGCCGATCATCATGCTGACCGCGGTTACCGAGACAACCGACCGCGTGGTTGGGCTGGAGATGGGCGCGGACGACTACGTGCCGAAACCCTTCGATCCGCGCGAGCTGCTCGCACGCATTCGTGCCGTCTTGAGACGCAATGGCGCCGCCGAGCCGCGACGCGCCGCCTCGCGGCAGATCTACCATTTCGCCGGTTGGACGATGGACTGTTCGCGCCGCCGGCTAATGGCGCCCGGCGACGTCAGGATCGAGCTGACGATGGCCGAATTCAATCTCCTGCAGACCTTCGTCAAGAGCGCGCAGCGCGTACTGAGCCGCGAGCAGCTGATCGAGCTGTCCGGCGGCGACAGCGGCTACAGCTTCGACCGCAGCGTCGACATTCTGGTCAGCCGGCTGCGGCGCAAGATGGAGGACGACCCGAAAACGCCGAAGCTGATCCTGACCGTGCGCAGCGGCGGCTACCAGTTCCTGCCTGAGACGACCTCCGAATGAGACGCATCCTGCCGCAAACGCTGCCGGTGTGGGTGCTGCTCATCGTCATCGCCGGCCTGCTGATCAGCCAGATCGCGACCCTTTACATCGTTTCGCGCGACCGTGCGGCCGCCAATGACGTCGTCGATCTCTATCGGCTGAACGACCGCGCCTTCTCGCTGGTGCAGCTGATGCATGATGCCACCCCAGAACAGCGCAAGGCGACGGCCTCCGGGCTGTTCAATGCCACCTATGCGCTCACCGTCTCCGACACGCCCGCCGTCACCTCGTCGATAGCGGGCGACGACGAGCTGGCCGAACTGGAAGACATATTGGTCGGCCGGCTGTCGAAGTTCGGGATCACCGATGCACGGGTCCGCCGCGACCCGGCAACGCACGAAGCGGACGCTCCCGGTGGGACGGTCGCCGGTCCCGATATCGGCCAGGTCGAGCGCGACCTGCTGGTGCTGGCGGCCGATTTCGCCCAGAGCGACAAGCTGACGGCTTCGCTTCGCTTTGCCGACGGCCAGTGGCTGAACTTCACCGAACCGAACACGCCGGCCGGGCCGATACTGAGCTTCGATAGCCTGCCGCTCTATGCCTTAATCGCCGGGCTGGTGGTGGCTTCCTCGATCTGGTCGCTGCGCCGGCTGACGGCGCCCTACAGGATGATGGAGACCGCGGTGAAGCGGATCGGCGAGGACCTGAAGAGCCCGCCGATCGCCGAGAGCGGCAGCCGCGAGGTGCGTACCGCGGCAAAGGCGGTCAATGCCATGCAGGCGAGACTGCGCGCCTACGTCGAGGACCGCGAGCATCTTGCGGCCGCACTGGCGCACGACCTGCGCACGCCGCTGACCAGGATGCGGCTGCGCCTCGAACTGCTGAGGAATTCGTCCGTGCGCGCCGCACTGGCGCACGACCTCGCCGACATCGAAGGCATTGCCAGCTCGGTCATCGACTTCGCCACTTTCGAGGTGACCGAGGAGAAGAGCGAGAGGATCGATTTCTGGTCGCTGGTAGAATCGATCGCCGACGGCTTCGACGAGGTCTCCTTCGAGAATGAAGACGGGCGCTCGCGCGGCTTGATCTGCATGGCGCGGCCGGTCGCGCTGCGGCGCTGCGTCACCAACCTCGTCCAGAACGCGGTGACCTATGGCAAGAGGGCGCATCTCAGCCTGCGTCAATCAGGCAAGACAATCACGCTGGCGATCCATGACGAAGGGCCGGGCATACCGCAAGCCGAGCTCGACGCCGTGTTCGGCTCGTTCGTGCGCCTGGAACAGTCGCGCAACCGTCAGACCGGCGGCCTCGGCCTCGGCCTGACCATCGCCCGCAACATCGCCCGCGGCGCCGGCGGCGAGGTCATCCTGTCCAATCACCCCGATGGCGGCCTGTTGACGGAACTGAGATTGCCGCTGGCGGTTTAGCTTGCGGTATCGGGCTAAGCCGGCGTTCCTTCGCGCCGGCGTTTGGTCTCGGTTCTCGCCAAGGAGAAAAATTATCTTCGCAGCACCGCGCTCAGCACATCCCTGACGCCGATGGCGCCGACGAAGCGCGACTGGTCGTCGAACAGCGCCACCGGTGCGGTCTGCGAGCGATGCATGGCCAGCATCACGGTCTTCAGCGAGGTGCCGGGATTGGCCCAGAACACCTGCGCCGTCTCCTCCGGCTGTGCCTCGACATCGGCGCAGGACACCCATACCGCCGGCTTGCCGTCGCGCTCGGCCGCCGCCACCAGCCCATGCTCGTCGATCTTGAAGCGCGTCGTCTTGCGCCGGTCGAGCCACACCCAGCCGTTCTCGCCATGTTCGAGGTCGCGGCGGTCGCGCATGACGTTCCACGCGGTCAACACCGAGAGCGGGTTCACATTGGCGATGAAGTCGCGGACATAGTCGTTGGCGGGCCGCAACACGATGTCTTCCGGCGCACCGGTCTGCACGATGCGCCCGCCCTCCATGATAGTGATGTGGGTGCCGATCTTCAGCGCCTCCTCGAGGTCGTGGCTGACGAAGATGATGGTCTTCTTCAGCTCGGCCTGAAGCTGCAGCAGCTCGTCCTGCAGCTTGGTCCGGATCAGCGGGTCGAGTGCCGAGAACGGCTCGTCCATCAGCAGGATCGGCGCCTCGGTGGCGAAGGCGCGCGCCAGGCCGACGCGCTGCTGCATGCCGCCGGAAAGCTCATGCGCGTATTTCTTCGACCACTGGTCGAGATGAACCAGCTTCAGCTGTTTGGTCACCCGCTCCTTGCGCTCGGCTTCAGGCACGCCGGCGAGCTCGAGGCCGAGGCCGACATTTTCCTCCACTGTGCGCCACGGCAGCAGGCCGAACTGCTGAAACACCATTGCCACCTGTTTCTGCCGCAACCGCCGAAGCGTCGCCTCGTCGCAGGTCACGACGTCGACCGTGCCGTCGCCGTCCTTGACCAGCACCTGGCCGCGCGAGACCACGTTCAGCCGGTTGACGGCCCTGAGCAGCGTCGATTTGCCGGAGCCGGAAAGCCCCATCAGCACCGAGATCTCGCCCTCGTTCACGGTGAGGCTGGCGCCGGCGCAGCCCAGTACGTTGCCGGTCTGTTCGAGGATCTCGGCGCGGGTGGCGCCGCTGTCGATCAGCGCCAGCGAGCCTGCCTGGTCGGCGCCGAAGACGATGTCGACATTTCTGAAATCGACGGCGACGGTCATTTCTTGCCTCCCACGCCGATGCGCGTCATTCGGTCGAGCACGATGGCAAGCACGACGATGGCCAGCCCTGCCTCAAGCCCTAGGTCGATCCGGCGCGAACCGAGCGCGCGGTTGATCTCGGTGCCGAGGCCGCCGGCGCCGATAAGGGCGGCGAACACCACCATCGACAGCGACAGCATAATCGACTGGGTCAAGCCGGCCATGATGGTCGGCAGCGCCGAAGGCAGCTCGACCTTCCACAGCAGCTGGCGTTTGGTGGCGCCGAACGCCTCGCCCGCCTCGATGATCGATTTCGGCACCGAGGTGACGCCGAGATGGGTGAGCCGAACCGAGGTCGGAATGACGAAGATGATGGTGACGATGAGGCCGGGCGCATTGCCGAGGCCGAACAGGGTCAGCACCGGGATCAGGTAGACGAAGGTCGGTAGCGTCTGCATCAGGTCGAGCACCGGCAGCATGACGCGATACACCTTCGGCTTGTGCGCGGCCCAGATGCCGAGCGGCACGCCGATGGCCATCGACACGGCGGCGGCGGCGACCACCAGCACCAGCGTCTCCACCGTCTGCTTCCACAGGTTCTGGTTGAGGATGAACAGCAATCCAATGAATACCGCCAAAGCCAGGCCTTTCGAGCGCTGCAGGAAATAGGCGAGCAGAGCGATCAGCGCGATCAGCAGAACCGGCGGCAGCAACAGCAGCCCGTCGACGATGCCGTCGAGCAGGAAGTTGAGGGTGTTGGAAAAAGCCCTGAAGATGGTGTCGAAATTGTCGGTGAGAAAGCCGAAAAACGCCTTCCCCCATGCCCCGATGGGAATCTTGTAACTGACCAGGAATTTGGAGATCGGATCCATCTAGCCCCTCTTCTGCCGGCGCCGTCCTTCGCCGCACGGTCATCTTGTCACAGGATATGAAAAAGGGCAGCCATTTCTACCGTGGCTGCCCCTTGTCTCGTCATGCCAGATGGTCGGGTCAGCTTCCGAGCGCCGTTTTCACCCCAGCCGCCGCATCGCCGCCGTCGAAGGTGGTGACGCCGGCGATCCAGGGGGTGATCGCGTCAGGGTGTTTCTTCAGCCAGTCGGTCGCGGCGGTATTGGCGTCGGCGCCCTTCAGGATCGCGTCCATCATCTCGCCTTCCATGTCCAGGTTGAACTTCAGATTGGCGATGAACTTGCCGGCGTTCGGGCATTCGCTCATGTAGCCCTTGCGCACATTGGTATGCACGGTGGCGGCGCCGAAGCCGCTGTCGCCCATCCCCTCGAGATAGGTGATCTTCATGGCGCCCATCACCGGATGCGGCGTCCAGCCGAGGAAGGCGATCCATTCATTGTTCTTCATCGACTGCTCGGCCTGGGTGAGCATGCCGGCCTCGGAAGACTCGACCAGTTCGAAGCCTTCGAGATTGGTCTTCGGATCCTTGATCATATCGAGGATAATGCGGTTGCCGTCATTGCCGGCCTCAATACCATAGATCTTGCCGTCGAACTTGTCCTTGAACTTGCCGAGATCGGTTAGCGTCTTGACACCGGCATCGGCGACATAGGTCGGAACGACGATGCCATAGCCGGCACCGCTGAGATTTTCGCTGACGGTCTCGACCGAGCCTTCGGCGGTATAGTCCTTGATGTCGTTGGTCATCGACGGCATCCAGTTTCCGAGGAACACGTCGAGGTCTTTGTTCTTCAGCGACGCATAGGTCACCGGCACCGAAAGCTGGATCACCTGCGGCTCGTAACCGAGCGCCGTGAGCAGCACCGAGGCGACGCCGGTAGTCGCCTGGATGTCGGTCCAGCCGACATCGGACAGCCGCACCGTCTTGCAGCTTTCCGCATCACCGGCGAAGGCCCCAGTCGTGGATAGAAAAGCCGCCAGTTCGAGACCGGCGACGAATGAACTCATGCGCGACATAGAAATTCTCCCATTTCAGTTCTCGGTGAAGCGAAGTGGCGGTTTTATTTCCACCTTTGTTCCGTCAGCCAAACACCATTCTGCTGCGGTTTCAAGCACTAAGGCAATCACGAACAACGGCGCAGGCTGGCCGATCGGCGACACGCCCGCCGCTTTACGGATGGAAGTCGTCTTTTCCCGGTGGAATGTAGGCGCTCCCCCTCCCCGCTTTGTTGCAACTCGGCTTAAAAGGACGGCATGGCCAAGCTGTACTTCCATTATGCGACGATGAATGCCGGCAAGACGACGATGCTGTTGCAGGCCTCGTACAATTACCGCGAGCGTGGCATGACGACGATGCTGTTCATCGCCGGCCACTACCGCAAGGGCGATACCGGGCTGATCTCGTCGCGTATCGGCTTGGAGACGGAGGCCGAGTTGTTCCGCGACGGCGACGATCTGTTTGCCCGGGTCGCCGAGCATCATGACCACGCCACGGTGCATTGCGTCTTTGTCGACGAGGCGCAGTTCCTCGAAGAGGATCAGGTCTGGCAACTCGCCCGCATCGCCGACCGGCTGAACATTCCGGTCATGTGCTATGGCCTGCGCACCGATTTCCAGGGCAAGCTGTTTTCCGGCTCGCGCGCCCTGCTGGCGATATCAGACGAGCTGCGCGAGGTGCGCACCATCTGCCGTTGCGGCCGCAAGGCGACGATGGTGGTACGCCTAGGGGCCGACGGCAAGGTGGCGAAACAGGGTGAACAGGTGGCGATCGGCAAGGACGTCTATGTCTCACTCTGCCGCCGCCATTGGGAAGAGGAAATGGGCCGCGCCATGCCCGACGATTTCATCGGCTTCATCAAAACCTGACCAGCGCGTTGCGTCCATCCGTCCGCCCAGCCGACATTCGTTCCGCGATCGCGTCATCGTGCGGCGCTTGTTAAGGCTTGCTTCCTATTTTCAAAACCTCTCAGCCAGAGCCGTCGGGGAGTTCCCATGCTTCGAGCCATTTCGTCTGCAACTGCTTTCCTCATCGTCGGAGCTCTTGCCGCGCATGCCGACGGCGATGCCGCTCTCGGCAAGAAGGTCTTCAACAGATGCATGGCCTGTCACGAGGCAACGAGCGAACGCGACAAGGTCGGCCCGCATCTGCTGGGTGTCGTCGGACGCACCGCCGGCACCGCGGACAGTTATCTCAGCCGCTACTCGCAGGGGATGAAGGACGCCGGCGCCGCCGGCCTGGTCTGGGACGAAATAAGCCTTGCCGAATACCTGCGCGCGCCGCGGCAGAAGGTCCCCGGCAATAAAATGGCCTTCTCCGGCCTGACCAGCGACGAGGACATCGCCAATGTCATCGCCTACCTCAAGGCTGATCCCAAGCCCTGAGCGTGACCCCAGTTGCCTCGTTTCCTGGTGTCGCCCGTCTTCCGTCTTTCATTCGCCAAACCCGGCACATATAGTCACGGCGGTTCGCGACACGAAAACCGATGCCGAAGCGGGAGGCCCCAATGGCGACATTGCAGAATTTCGATGCCGAGATTGCCAAGACCAAGCAGGTCGTAGAGGACATGCGCACCAAGATCGAGCAGTCCGGTAGCGTGCTCGACACGCTCGCCACCGCCGACAAGAAGATCGGCGACGCCAATTTCGACATCGAGAATGCCCGCATCGAGGACGTGCTGAAGCAGCAGAAGGTGATGGAAGGCAATATCGCCGACCTGATCATCGGCCTGGAGGACGCCACCAACGTCTTCGGCGCCGAATTCGAGAGCATGAAGAACTACACCGGCTGGGAGAATTTCGTCGGCGTCTTCTCCAGCCAGCGCAAACAGCGCATGCGCACCGACCGCGTCCGCAACATGTCGCTGGCCGGCAATTTGCAGGAGCTGTTGGCGAAATCCGACACCATCGTCGGCATCCTCAAGGCGCAGAAGCAGGTTCTCGACACGCGCTACAAGACCTCCGAGGCCAGCCTGTCGCAGGTGATCGAGCGCCGCAAGACAACCATGTCCAATCTCGAGACCGTGCAGAAGCGCATCGAGGAACTCAACCCGATGCTGCTCGACATCGAGAACAAGATCGCCGCCTCGACCAGCCAGAAGGAGCGCACGCAGCTTGAAGGCGAACGCTCGAAACTGGCCACGGAATACAACGAAAAGCAGGCCAAGGAGCAGGAATTGCTGGCCGAGAGCCAGACGCTGGAGCGCTACACCTCGATGTTCCAGACCTTCGTCGATTCGCTCAACAATCAGATCGCGGCGCAATCGACGCTGATCAACAAGCTGACCATCGATACCGAGCAGCGCATCGTGCTGTACAAGGCCCTGGAAGATTCGCTGAAGACCGCCGCCCAGCAGGATGTCGCCCATAAGATCAACACGCTGGGCAGCCAGGTCGACAACACCGCCGAGGAGACCATGGCCGGCATTGGTGCCGCCTCGCAAAAGCACATCGGCGATCTGCTTGAAATGCACGAGAAGAACATGGTCGCCACCGCCGACATCCAGCGCCGCAAGAAGCTCGCCGACGACGCCTTCGCCCGCCGCTTCGACGATGTGATGAAGAAGCACAATTCGGCAAATTACGTGCAGTCGTAATTGCTGCACGTGCACTGCTCCCAAGGGCTGGCAGCATGACCCCCGAAAACGAAGCCGCGGCGCGCTATTTCTCGGCGATCGCGGCTGCACTTGGCGGCCTCGAAGTGTTCATGCGCGACGATCGCTCGCCGCTCTATCGGCACGGCATCGTCGCCAAGGTCGTCGCCGAATATATTGCGCGGCTCGAAAAGTCGTTCTCGTGCTGGCGCAACCGGCTGGGTTTCACCGAGACGTTCCGCATCTCGCGCGCCGAAAGCGGTTTTCCGGTTTTCCAGAACCTGCTCGAACTGGAAAACGACCGCCTCCAGGCCGACAGCCGTCTCGCCGTCATCCCTTCGGCCAGCGAGCTGCGCGAGGAAATGGCCGACTTCATTCTGCGCCACAAGGAATTTCCCGAAGCGTTGCAGAAGTCGATGGCCGAGCGGCTTTACCTCGAAGACGTCAAGAGCGGGACCACCTTCGGCCCGTTCACGCTCGCCCAGACGGCCAAGGTTTCGGTCAACCCGAAGACGCTGCGGCCCTATTATCTGGTCCACTGGGCCTGCTTCGACGGCAGCGCCAACCTGCCGCTGGTCTACATGGCGACGGTCGAGGATTCCTCCGACGACATGATCCGGCAGCTGGTCGATAGCAGCGGCAAGCTTAATGAGAGGGTCGACATTCCGCTGCCGGTCGACGGCTTGCTCAATCCCGAACTCGCCCACCGTTTCGACGATTTCACCGAGAAGAATTCCGCCTACACGCTGTCGCCGGCGACGATCGCGGTCAACCTCGACAAGGATTTCGAGACGCTGCATCCCAAGCAGCTGCGCCGCGTCGTGCTCGGCCCGTTCTATTCTGCCGGCATTACCGACAACAATTCGACGGTGAACGAAGTGCTGGCCAAAGTGCGCAAGCCGGAAAACGCCTGGCTGCTGACCTGGACTATCCAGGAGGTCTTTTCCAAGGCCGAGAAGCCCGGCCGCAAGGGGCTGTTTTCGAGCGAGAAGACGACGCAGGAATTCTTCATCAACACCGACGATCTCGAGGCCGCACGCCAGGGCGTGTCGAGCTACGAGAACCACGCGCTGATTCCGCATGAGGCCTATCAGTCGCTTTACGCCGCCGGCGAGGCGCAGAAGATCTTTTCGGGCTACAAGGTCCATATCCTGTCCAAAGGGCAGGTCATCAGCGACGTCTGACCATCAAATCGCGGAGTATCCTCCATGGACACCGGTCTGACCACCATCCCGGAAGCGGCAATCGAAAAGCACCGCGCCACTGCGCAAAGTTTCATCACCCGCATCGTCGTGCTGGAGGACCCATCGCGCGAATCCGGTACCGCGCTTGCCGGCACCAACCGCCGCTTCGTCTCGACCGTTTCGGTGGGCTCGGTTCGCCGCACGCGCGAGGTCGAGTTCGCCAAAACCGTCGCTGCCGTCCATCCCGACGACCAGCTGCTGACCATCCCGCAGCACACGCTGCTGTTTCGCGCCCGGCGTGGGCTGGCCATTGCGTTGGCAATATCCGATGTCTTCGCCGAAGGCTCTGACCTCGAAAGCCTGCAGGCGAAAAACGCCCGCGCGCCGCTCGAAGGCGACGAGGCCGCCACATTCAAAAAGCTGCTGTCGGCTTCGGCCTATATTTCCGCCTTCAGCTTCGCCTCCTATCTGTTCCAGCTGATCGATAGCGACGGCGAGGCGCCGAACGACACGCCCGAGCCGGACTTTCTGTTCGACACGCCCCAGGATGCGGTGAAATCGATCGTGGCCGGCCTCGACAGGGCGATATCAGGCGCGAAGGACGACGCCGACCTGATGACCCGGGCGCGCGCCTTTGCCCGTATTGCCATCGATGGGCTTTTGGCGCGAAAAGGCCGCTTCGACGGCATCGGCCCGTTCGAGAACGCGCATATCCGCATCGACGTCGACGATTTCACGCTCGATGGTTTCGACGTCGCGCCGGGCAAGCGGGCAAAACCGTTGGTCATGACCTTCAAGAAGCCGGAAGAGGTCGTCGGCAACCACATCGCCAAATACCAGTCGGTCAAGCTCGCCAAGATGCTGATGGCCTACGACTTCGAGCGCGAGCTGAACCCATTCGTCGAACTCGGCGGCTTCCTGTTCACCTTCATCGGTGACGGCGCGCCCGGCACCGGCAAGACGACGCTGATCCAGATGATCGCCGGCCTTCTCAACGGCTACTGCCAGGTCGCCGGCTATCCCTTCGCCTACGAGAATTTCGGCGTCGACCAGATCTCCTCCTACCAGGGCAAGTCCGGCCAGAACTGCCGTCAGTTCATCAACAATGTGCTGAACCCGCGCGTCATCGGCTTCGGCACTATCGACGATATCGACCAGGTCGCCGCACGCCGCTCCGACGATCGCGCCTCGGCCGGCCAGCAGGAAATCACCGGCGTCCTGATGGACGCGTTCGGGGGTGCCGGCACGGTGGTGCGCGGCAATTGCTCGTTCGGCATGTTTTCCAACTATCCCGAGAACGTCGACGACGCATTGCGCCAGCGCGCCGGCGCGCGCTGGCTGGTCGATGGCCCGCAGAGCCGCGACGACTACATCGACATCTTCGTTCTGCTCGCCGGCAAGAACCACAAGATCCCGCTCGGCGAGCACAAGCTCTACGCTGCCCAGGAAATCCAGCGCGCGGTGATGGAGGCCTACGAGGAACATGAAAAGCCGCAGGAAGACGGGCTGATGAAGGTCTACGAGCGCTATATGAAGGAGAACGGCGCACCGAAGACGATGGCCGACATCGGCACTTATCTGCACATGATCAAGGATGCCGAGCCGCGCTTTACCGGCCGCGCCATCAAGAACGTCACCGACGCGATCAAGATGCGTGCCATGGACATCGAATTGCCCGACGAGTGGTTCGAAAAGCCGGAAGCCTTCATGCACAAGGGTTACGACGACAAGAAAGCCATGATCGAGGAACTGCGCGGGCCATTCTCGATGGACATGGTCATGCAGGAGATCAATCGCTATGCGGATTCCGAATTCCGTTATTCCGACAAGTCCGACGATGCCGCGGTGAGCAAGATGATCCGCGATACTCGGCTGCGGGAGCGTGCCGTCCGCGAGATCGAGGAGATGAAGAAGAAGGGGCTGTGGAATGCGTGAGTTACAATATACTTTCGACGCGGACATAAGGGAGGGTTGGAATAGTGCTTTACGGCTGGGTTGACACTTTGCCCATTGGCAAAAACTACGGCTTCGTCAAAGCCGAGGGTACTCTCGTTCGCTATTTCCTTCACTCTTCAGAATATCACGGTGCTTGGACAGACCTCAAGAAGGGTGAAAGGTTGTCCTTTGAAGCAGATGAATCCGATGGAAAAATGAAAGCTCGCAACGCGAGAAGTGCGATGACAGTTAGTCGCCCGAGCCCTGAAAAGCAAAATCGGGTAAAAACACTTGAACCGTATGCAGGCCCAACACTCGAACTCTCGAAAGAAACTCGCAGAAAAGCTTTGTCGGAAATTTCGAAGTGGAAGCTTGAGGCTCGCCTCGACGATCTTAAGAGATATTTCTTTACTGTTCCAGAGCTTCACGACATTATTGATGGAGAAAAAGCTTATGTAATAGGCAGAAAAGGTACAGGAAAAACGGCGCTTGTTCAATATCTGCACGATCATGATGATTCAAATTTGAACCTAATCTCAAAATTAACGTTCAAAAATTTCCCATTCAATGAGTTATATACTCAAGATAATAGCACATATACGAAACCAAACCAATACATAACTATATGGAAATTAATTATATATTCCGCAGCGTGCAGATCAATTGCCAGAAGCGTCCATACAGATCCTCTTGTAAGGCGTACAATTGAGAAAGCGTTCCCAGCTCCGGACAGTGACAATCTGGGTACGATTGTGGGAAAATGGATCGCTGGCGACTTTGGAATAAACGTCTTAGGATCAGGTATAAATGTAACGAACTGGCTTCGCAACAAGAAAAAGGCGACACTTCAGGAGAAAGTGGAAAATTTAGAAGCTTTTGTGCTGAAGAATATTCCCGATCAAAAGATATTCGTTCTATTCGATGAATTGGATGAGGATTATAAAGATGTTTTTGCTAGCTACAATAAAAGTAATTATTTAGACCTTCTCACAAGTCTATTTAAGGCTGTTCAAGATGTTAGATCATCTATAACCTCAAAAGGGAAAAAACTGTACCCAGTAATTTTCCTTAGAGACGACATCTATGATCTTATAAAGGACGCCGACAAAAATAAGTGGCGAGATCTTGAAATATCACTCAAATGGAAAGATCCTGAAATCAGAAGGCTGATTGCTTACCGCCTTTCTCGTGTCTTCGGAATTCAAGAAGATAATTTTGAGAAACTCTGGTATTCTATCTTTTCACGATCGCCCATGAGCTATTCAGGGGGAAAAAAGCAGATTGACTCTTATAAGTACATCACGATGAGCACCCAAGGCAGGCCTCGCGACTACATAAATTATCTAAAAGAGTGCGCAGATATTGAGTTGAGTAAAAATGGCGAAGAAATATCGGCTGATACTGTAAAAGATGCGGACAAGGCATACTCTAATTATCTAAGAAAAGAACTTATTGACGAGATGCATGGGCTTATACCCGATATTGATAGCGTCTTTTCGATATTCTCTGAATCAAGAAAATGGATAATGAATATCAGTGAGTTTAAGTCAGCTTACAATCAGCGACTAAAATCGAACACGCTGAAAATATCTGATGTAGATTTTATTTTGAGAACTTTATTCTATTTTTCGGTTGTTGGCAATGTCGTGAGGGTAGGTATCCATATGTTTAGGTACGAACGGCCTGACGCAGAATTGAATTTTAAGGAGAGCATTGTAGTTCATCGAGGGCTTATGAAGTCCCTCCAAATCGTCTAAGTTGCCCATGGACCTCTTGCGCGACAACGAGCTGATCTACGGCCGGCTGCTGACGATCGACGAGCCGCATCTGATCCAGCGCTACAACAAGGCGATGGTCGCGTTCGGCTTGAAGCCGACCAAGCTGAAAAGCTTCGAGATCGACCGTACCGGCTTTTCGCCGCAGGTCGCCGAGGAATGCGGCGACTACAGCTACCTCGATCCGAACGAGGTCAACCGCCGCTTCATCATCCTGACGCCGTCGCAGATCGACCTGCCGGTGGTGCACACGGCGTTCTCCAACACCTCGCTGCTGATGTACGAGTTCATGTCCAAGAACCAGCGCGCCATCGATGCGCTGACGATCAAGGACGTCATCTACGGCGAGATCGAGGATTCGGTCCCCAAGGTCGACGGCATCGAGGACCTGCTGTCGATCAACCAGGTCGAGTTCAAGGTGCTGTCGGCCGAGGATGTGCTCGGCAAGGCCGCCGAGCTCGGCAAGCTGGTCGACCGGCTGAAACAGGAGCCGGATGCCTGGCGCGACAACGCCATGCTGGCCCACATGGTCGAGCTGGCGAAGATCTGCGGCGACATCCGCGAGAATGCGCTGGTGCCGGACCAGGTGATCTTCCGCCACAATGCCTATTGGACCAGCCATTTCGGCGGGCTCTATGTGTTTGTCGATCCGGACGTGACGACGGTGATCAGCGACCCGGCAGCGCCGGGCTTCCGCCGCTCGCGGCCATGGCAGGTGAGTTACCTTTCGATCCACGACGCCGACAAGGTGTTCAAATTCCTCGCTTCGACCGGCCGCCTCGAGTTGCCGCGCGCCTCATGGATCGAAACCTCCGGTTATCTCGAGCATCGCGCCGAAATGGTGGTGCGCGCGCTGATCCGCGACGCCGATCCCGACCGCAATCTGACCGACGTCGACAAGGTCTGGCTGCAGACCTGGATCCACGGCCATACCGATCTGATCACCAGGGACGGCAATTTTCCCTTCCTCAACGCCGCCAAGCGCGAGATCGCCCAGCTCGGCCATCTCAAGATCGAGGACGTGTTCCCGCAGCAGCGCTTCCTGGTCATCCGCGCCAAGCCGGACCATCCCGACGCCTGGCTGACCAACCAGCTGATCTCGGACTTCGTGCCGCAGGACTTCGTTTCGCGTTACGTCTTCAACAAGCCGGGCTTCTACAGGGACTATGAAGGCTTCAGCGACGCCTGGCGATCGCATGTTGTGGACGTTCTGAAAACCACATATCTGAAGGACAAGGTGGCGTTTCGCACACGCCTCTACGGCTTGACTGACTGAGGGGGTGACATCGCCATGCTTGATCCGATCGTGAATTTCTTCACCCGGATTTTCCAGTGGATTGGCCGCGGCATCGGCCTGCTCATCGGCGCGATCCTGTGGCCGTTCCTGTGGGCGGGGCGCTGGTACAGGCAACGCGGCTGGATCCTGAAGGCGGTGCTCGGCCTGGCTGTGCTCGTGCTGATCGGTCTCTATGTCAACTTCTTCTACGCCACCCAGTGGTGGAACAATTTCGACCCGAATTACGTCGACAAATACACGTTCGAAAAACGCAACAGCTCCGCCGGTGAACAGGTTTCCGCCGGCGCCGGCACCGACACGGCCAAGACCTGCGGAAATTCAGCCATTGCCCAGGTCGCTGCCGACCTGACCGACTTCAACGTCAACCAGAATGCCTGGGTGTCGTCGATGATCCTCTACAAGCTCGGCCTGTTCGGCATCGACTGGGACCACACGCCGTTCATGGACAACAAGGCGTCGTTCCAGCGCGGCATCAACCAGGCGGTGCGGCGCACGGCGACCGAGCTTGCCGACAATCTCGGCCGCGTCCGCACCACCTCGCAGATCGACGCCGACCTGCAGGACGCCCGCGGCAATCTGCAGTTCGATGAGGAAACCTGGTATTTCGGCTTGAACCCGTTCGGGCCCAAGACGCCGACGCCGAGCTACTATCGCGACGCGGTGCGCAAGCTGCGTTCCTTCAACGCCCGCCTCGCAGCCTGCCAGGCGACGTTCGATGCCCGCGCCGACAATCTCAAGCAGTATATCGACCGCATTTCGTCCGATATCGGTTCGACCTCGGCGATCCTCAAGGAGCGTGCCGAAAACCACAATAATGGCTGGTTCGACACGCGCGCCGACGACCGCTTCTGGTTCGCCTATGGCCAGCTCTATGCCTATTACGGGCTGATGAAGGGCGCACAGGCCGACTTCGAGGACGTCATCAAGGAAAAGCACCTGCAGAACCTGTGGGATACGATGGACGCGCAATTCGTCTCGGCGCTGCGCATCCAGCCCTTCATCATCGCCAATGGTCGCGAGGACGGCTGGCTGTTGCCGACACATCTGACGACGATGGGGTTTTACATACTCAGGGTGCGCTCGAACATGGTCGAGATCAGCAACGTGCTGACGCAGTAGCGGATCGTCCCGCACAGCCGGCGCTGGTGAATTTGCGCCGTTGCTTCTGTCGCTTTTCGCGTATTACGCGGCTGTTTTGAGACGGCGGAACCGCGCCTGCTCTGGCTTCTATACGGCGCGGCAACCGGCGCGAAAAGAACCTGTAGCAGGGCAGCCGGCCGCAGAGGCATTTTCTTCGTAGGAAACATAGTTGCATGAAAGTTGACGCCGCGGCAGCGACAGGGGTAGAACATGCCCGCGCCTGCAATGCCGGGCTATTCTTGCGACCACACTAGTCAAATCCGTCCAATTCAGAGGGAAGTCGTCCATGGCCGAAGTGAAGTCCGACATCGAGATCGCGCGCGGCGCCAGGAAGAAGCAGATCCAGGAGATCGGCCAGAAGATCGGCATTCCGAGCGAACATCTTCTGCCCTACGGCCACGACAAGGCGAAGATCTCGGCCGAGTTCATCAAGTCGGTGAAGGGCAACAAGGATGGCAAGCTGATCCTCGTCACCGCCATCAACCCGACACCGGCCGGCGAAGGCAAGACGACGACGACGGTGGGCTTGGGCGATGGCCTCAACCGCATCGGCAAGAAGGCCATCGTATGCATCCGCGAGGCTTCGCTCGGACCGAATTTCGGCGTCAAGGGCGGTGCCGCCGGCGGCGGCTACGCGCAGGTCGTGCCGATGGAGGACATGAACCTCCACTTCACCGGCGATTTCCATGCCATCACCACCGCGCATAATCTGCTGTCGGCGCTGATCGACAACCACATCTATTGGGGCAACGAGCTCGGCATCGACACCCGCCGTGTCGTCTGGCGCCGCGTCATGGACATGAACGACCGGTCGCTGCGCGAGATCATCTGTTCGCTCGGCGGCGTCGCCAACGGTTTCCCGCGCGAGGCCGGTTTCGACATCACAGTCGCCTCGGAAGTCATGGCCATCCTGTGCCTGTCGACCGACCTGAAGGACCTGGAAAAGCGCCTCGGCGACATCATCGTCGCCTATCGTCGCGACAAGTCGGCCGTCTATGCGCGCGACCTCAAGGCCGACGGCGCCATGGCCGTACTCTTGAAGGACGCCATGCAGCCCAATCTCGTGCAGACGCTGGAGAACAACCCGGCTTTCGTCCATGGCGGCCCCTTCGCCAACATCGCGCATGGCTGCAACTCCGTCGTTGCCACGACGACGGCGCTGAAGCTAGCCGATTACGTCGTCACCGAAGCCGGTTTTGGCGCCGATCTCGGTGCCGAAAAGTTCTTCGACATCAAATGCCGCAAGGCCGGCCTGAGGCCGGCAGCGGCGGTGATCGTCGCCACGGTTCGCGCCATGAAGATGAATGGCGGCGTCAAGAAGGAGGACCTCGGCAAGGAGAACGTCGAGGCGGTCAGGAAGGGATGTGCGAATCTCGGCCGCCACATCGAGAACATCCGCCAGTTCGGTGTGCCGGCTGTGGTCGCCATCAACCATTTCTACTCCGACACCGAGGCCGAGATCCAGGCGATGAAGGACTACGTCGCCTCGATGGGCGAAGAGGCGATCCTGTGCAAGCACTGGGCTCAGGGATCGGCCGGCATCGAGGAACTGGCCAAAAGAGTCGTGGCGTTGGCCGAATCCGGCGCGTCGCAATTCGCCCCGCTCTATCCCGACGCCATGCCGCTCTTCGAGAAGATCAACACCATCGTCCAGCGCATCTATCGCGGTTCCGAAGCGATCGCCGACAAATCGGTGCGCGACCAACTCCACGCCTGGGAGCACGCCGGCTACGGTCATTTGCCGGTCTGCATGGCCAAGACGCAATATTCCTTCTCCACCGATCCGAATCTGCGCGGCGCGCCGACCGGCCACACCGTACCGGTGCGCGAGGTCAGGCTGTCTGCCGGCGCAGGCTTCGTCGTCATCATCTGCGGCGAGGTCATGACCATGCCCGGTCTGCCCAAAGCGCCATCGTCGGAAAAGATCTTCCTGAACGAAATCGGCCAGATCGAAGGCCTGTTTTAGGGATAATCAGTGCTCGTACGGCAAAGGGCGCCGCAACGCTGCGGCGCCCTTCTGCCTGTCCGCAATGGTCTCCTACGCTGCGCTCCGCGCCAGCGCGCGCTGGTTGGAGGCATAGGGTGTGTCGTGCTGGGGTACCACGCCGGTCTTCAGGCACTCGATCCATTCGGCGGTTTTGAGAACGGCCGCGAAGCGCGATTGCAGGACGATCGTCATGACGCGATGGATTTCCTCCCCCGACGCGTAGCCGGCGCTGTTGGCGTAGGGCAATGACCCCGTTGCGTCCGATAGGAACTCCACCTCGAAGCCCATATGCACGGCGTGGATGACCGTCGACAGGTCGCAATTATGCGTCATGTAGCCGATGACCGTGATCGTATCGATAGAGTTGGCGCGCAGCCACGCCTCGAGGTCGGTGCCGGTGAAGGCGCTTGGCAGGTGTTTTTCGACATAGTGGTCACGGTTTCGCCTGGCGATTTCCGGGTGCAACTCGGCGCCATGGCTGCCCTTGGCGAAGACCGGTGAGGTTTCCGGCGCCAACTGTTTGATGACCACCACCTTGACGCCTGCCTCGGTGGCCGCGTCCATCGCTCGCGCCACATTGACGACGCTGTCGCGGAAGGGCGGATGCTGGATGGCGAGGTTGCCGCCGTCATAGTCGTTTTGAACATCGATGACGATGAGGGCGCGGCGTGGAGCTTTGCCTGTGGCTGGTTGCGACATGGGGTTTTCCTTTCCTGTTTGAAATTAATGGGTGGACGATAAGCTCGGCGCCGGATCGCAAAAAGTGTCCCAATTGACATTATTCGAAAGAATTGGGACAATCGGCCTCGCCCGTTGCTGGAGCTCCCATGACCGATCCTGCCGTTGCCGCCATCGCCTTCGATGGCATCAGCCCGTTTCATCTCTCCGTGCCGTGTCTCGTGTTCGGCGCGGATCGCACGGAGCTCGGCCTGCCGCGCTTCGACTTCCGGGTCTGCGCGATTGAGGACGGGCCGATCCGCACCGATGCCGGGCTGACCATCAGCGTCCCGCACGGGCTTTCCGCGCTCGATGACGCCGACATCATCATCGTGCCAAGCTGGAAGGATCTCGGGAGCTCGCCTCCAGCCGCATTGATCGACGCGTTGCTTGGCGCGCACGAGCGCGGCGCGCTGATCGTCGGACTGTGCTTGGGAACGTTCGCTGTTGCGGCGACCGGACTGCTTTCGGGGCGGCGAGCGGCGACGCACTGGGCCTACGCGGATCAGCTGCAGGAACTCTATCCCGACATTCTCGTCGAACCGGAAGTGCTCTACATCGACAATGGCGATGTCGTGACATCCGCCGGCGTCGCCGCCGGGCTCGACTGCTGCCTGCACGTCGTACGGGCTCGTTACGGCGCGGAGGCGGCACTTCGCCTGGCCCGGCAGATCGTGCTTTCTCCGCATAGGCAGGGCGGGCAGGCTCAATTCATCGAACGTCCCATCGCCAGGACCGGCAATGCGGACCGCTTCACCCAGGCTCTCGAAGCGGTGCGCAAAACCCTGGGTGAGCCGCACAGTCTGGACAGCGTTGCCGGTCTCGCCGGCCTTACCCGCCGGACGTTCACGCGCCGTTTCCAGAAAACGATCGGCACCAGTTTCGGTGACTGGCTGACCGAACAGCGCGTCCAGCTGGCGCAGCGGCTGCTGGAGGCAACGGAAAAATCGATGGACACGGTTGCCTTCGAGGCCGGTTTCGGCAGCGCCACCTCGCTGCGCCAGCATTTCGCGGCGCGGCTCAGAACCTCGCCGGCGCAGTACCGGCGCGAATTCTCGAAGAGTGCTCAGGCGGAGCGCGTGGCGCACATGCCGAGGCGAAATTAGGCTTGCGCTCGATTCCAGGGCAATCGCTTCAGTGCCAACGTTGGACTGCCATCTGGCCCGAGCAGGCTATCTTTTTCTCTAAGCGATTGCCCTGCTCTCGAGCCTGTCGTGCTTGAAAGGCTCTGCGTCATCTGTCATATATTAAAGCGACAGATGACGCGAAGAGGGCTCGCCGTAGCGATGGCATTGGAAAAGGCTGCGCCAGCAGCAAAAAACAATGAACTTCAGAAGGTGGCGAAATTGCTAGGCGGCAGCCGCATTCTGGCAAGGCGCCTCAGCAGCGCTCTGGATGCCCACGAGTTGCTTCTGCACGGCCTGCCGGCTTCAGCGCTGGACCATCTTATCGGGCAACTCGTCTTCATCCAGAAGACTGATTCGCTGGAGAAGGCCGTCGGCATGAGCCTGCGCACCTACCAGCGCCGCAAGGATGCTCCTTCCAAGCCTCTCAGTCAGGACCAGAGCGGACGAACCTGGAAGTTCGCGGAGATCCTGTCGAAAGCGACCGACGTGTTCGGTTCGCAGGTGGAGGCAGAGCAATGGCTGGAGCGCCCGGCGATTGGGCTCGACCAGCGTCGTCCAATCGACCTTCTGGCGACACCGGCGGGGATCGAGCTTGTAGAAGACTATCTGGAACGGCTTGAATATGGCGTTTATGCATGACGCCGCTGCCGGCGGCGCTCGGTGGCTCCGACCTCATCGGATGGCGCCTCGATCAAGCCGCGTTTGCGCCTACATGGGATAGTGGCGAGGGCGCATACAGGGTGGGCGGACGCTGGAACAGCAAGGGCGTGCGCGCCGTCTACTGCTCGATCGATCCGTCGACTGCGATCCTCGAAGTTGCGGTCCATAAGGGCTTCAGGGTGCTCGACACGATTGCGCATGTCATGACGGCAGCGATCGTCAGCGATGTCGCGGATGTGCATATCGTCGACCCCGCCGCCGTGCCCAACCCCAATTGGTTGCGCCCGGGCATCCCGAGCTCCGGACAACAGGCGTTTGGCGACGATCTTCTGCAACGGCACCGGTTTGTTGTGATTCCGAGCGCCGTATCGCAGCATAGCTGGAACCTGATCTTCGACGCGAGCCTCGCCAGAGGGGCATACGCCATGAAGACGCAGGAGGCGTTTGCGCTCGACACACGGTTGCATCCACCTCCGGCCAAGTGACACAGCCGCCCCCATGTCCATCAAAACGACGACATGACCGGCGACAGAAGCACGGTGCTCAGCTGTTGCTGATTATCCGTGCCGGATTACCAACCACCGTGGTGTTCGCCGCCACGTCGCGCGTCACCACGGCACCGGCGCCGACGATGGCGCCGTCGCCTATCCTGACCCCGCCGAGGATGATGGCACTGCCGCCGATCCAGGCATTGTCGCCGATCTCGACGGGCCTGGCGATTTCCAGCCCTGCCTGCCGCCCAGCAGTCTCTCTGTGGTGCTCGGCGCAATAGATCTGCACATTAGGGCCGAGCAGCGTTCCCTTGCCGATGCGGACTGGCGCCGTGTCGAGGATGGTGCAGCCGGCATTGAGGAAGACGCGGTCGCCGAGAAAGATGTTGAAGCCATAGGCACAGTGGAACCGCGCTTCGATCCGGGCGCCCTCGCCCGCAGCGCCGAGCAGCGTCCGCAATCCAGGCCCGATATCGCCACGCTGCCGCGGTGGTAGGCTGTTGTGCTCGAACACCGCGTCGCGCGACGTAATGCGCAGCGCCTCCAGTTCCGGATCGAGGCAGCAATACCACTCGCCCGCCGCCATTTTCGTGCGTTCGCTCGCCGTCATGGCCGCAACTCCAGTTTCAACTTTGCCAAAGCACAAGTGGTGAAAATACGGAAGCGCCGGCGGCGACACCACCTCTGGTCAAATACCCGACCTATGGTAGCTTGCTCTCTCGGACCTGTCCCAAGCCGGCCATCGAGGGGATCGATCATGCTGTACATTCTTGCACTCCTGATTGGCGTCGTTGCCGGGCTTCGCGCCATGACTGCGCCCGCCGCGGTCGCCTGGGGCGCCTGGCTTGGCTGGTTACCGGTCGCCGGCACCTGGGCGAGCTTCATGGGCCACTGGATCGCCGTCGGCATCTTCACCATCCTGGCCATCGCCGAACTGGTCACCGACCAGCTGCCATCGACGCCGAGCCGCAAGGTGCCGCAGCAATTCGGCACGCGCATCGTCCTGGGCGCTTTCACCGGCGCGGTGATCGGCGCCACCGGCGGCGCCATCATCGGCGGCCTGATCGCCGGCGCCATCGGCGCGGTGATCGGCACGCTGGGCGGCGCCGAGGCGCGCAAGCGCCTGGCCACCGGCTTCGGCAAGGACCCGCCCGCCGCCTTCATCGAGGACGCGGTGGCGATCGCCGGCGGGCTTCTGATCGTGGCGGCGGCGGCATGACGGCAAAGACATTCGATGCCATCATCGTCGGTGCCGGGCAGGCCGGCCCGCCGCTCGCCGGCCGGCTGAATGCGGCCGGCATGAGCGTGGCGCTGATCGAGCGAAAGCTGGTCGGCGGCACTTGCGTCAACACCGGCTGCACGCCGACCAAGACGATGGTGGCAAGCGCCTATGCCGCGCATCTCGCCCGCTCCGCCGCGGATTACGGGGTGACGCTCTCCGGTCCCGTCGGCGTAAACTACAAGGCAATCAAAGCGCGCAAGGACAAGGTCTCCAACGACGCCCGCGGCAATCTCGAAGGCTGGATTGCCGGCATGGACAAATGCACGCTCTATCGCGGCCATGCGCGCTTCGTAAGCGCCAACACGGTGCGCGTCGGCGACGATCTGCTGAGCGCCGAAAAGATATTCCTCAACACCGGCGGGCGCGCCTCGGTGCCCGACCTGCCCGGCATCGACGGCATTTCTTACCTGACCAACTCGTCGATGATGGATCTCGACGAGCTGCCGCGCCATCTCATCGTCGTCGGCGGCAGCTATGTCTCGCTCGAATTCGCGCAGATGTTCCGCCGCTTCGGTTCCGAAGTCACGGTCATCGAAAAAAGCCCGCGGCTGATCGGCCGCGAGGACGAGGACGTCTCGGACGCCATTTTGTCGATCCTCGAAAACGAAGCCATTGCCGTCCATCTCGGCGCCGACGACATCCGCTTCGCCAGGCGAGGCAACGAAATCGCCGTGACCTTCTCGCCAGGCAAGGCGGCTGCGGTCGGCTCGCATGTTCTGCTGGCGCTCGGCCGCACGCCAAACACCGACGATCTCGGCCTCGACAAAGCCGGCGTCGAGGTCGACAAACGCGGCTTCATCGTCGTCGACGACCAGTTGCGCACCAGCGTGCCCGGCATCTGGGCGATGGGCGACTGCAACGGCAAGGGCGCCTTCACCCACACCTCGTACAACGATTACGAGATCGTCGCCGCCAACCTGCTCGACAACGATCCGCGCAAGGTCAGCGACCGCATCGAGGCCTATGCGCTCTACATCGACCCACCACTCGGCCGCTGCGGCATGACCGAGACAGCGGTAAGGAAATCCGGCCGCCGCGCCCTGGTCGGCCAGCGACCAATGACCCGCGTCAGCCGTGCAGTCGAAAAAGGTGAGACGCAAGGCTTCATGAAGATCCTGGTCGATGCCGACACCAGGGAGATCCTCGGCTGTTCGGTGCTCGGCCCGGGCGGCGACGAGGCGGTGCACTGCGTGCTCGACCTGATGTATGCCAAGGCGCCGGTCAGCACGCTGGCGCGCGCCGTCCACATCCACCCGAACGTCTCGGAGCTTCTGCCGACCATCGCCCAGGAACTCAAGCCGCTGGTGTGAACCGGGCGTATCGCGCGACCCCTCGCGCATCCCGCCGAGTAGGCTCATTGCGCCCATAGCGCCGCTGGCTGGACCAATCGACAAGCGCGCCGGCGACGGGCATGTCTTCCGAACTCTTGACGGAGGACAGCATGCAGAAGTCCATCGAACGCATCGCCGGCGACAGCGAAGGCGTTTCCTACGAATTCCCCTTCTTCCGCTTCGCCGGGTCGGACAAGACGGCGCCTTCCGCCTATCTGCAGGCGGCACTTCATGCCGGCGAATTGCCGGGCGTCGTCGCTATCGACACGCTAATGCCGATGCTCAGCAAGGCGGAAGCCGAAGGCCGCATCACCGGCAATATGACCATCGTGCCCTGGGCCAATCCGATAGGCCGCGCGCAATATCTTTACGGCGACCATCAGGGCCGCTTTCATCTGGGCACGCGCACCAATTTCAATCGCGGCTTTCCGCGGCTCGCCGCGCCCGACGTCGCCCTGCTGCCGACGCACGGCACGGTCGACCAGCGGCTGAAAACGCGGCTGCTGCAGCTCTCCATCGGCCACGACATTGTGCTCGACCTGCATTGCGACGATGAGGGCCTCGCCTATCTTTATGTCCACACCAGCCTGTGGCCGGCCATGGCGGATTGTGCAGCGGCCATGGGCGTCGATGCGGTGATGCTGTGGCACGAAGATCCCGACGGCACCTTCGAAGGCGCCTCGATCATGCCGTATCAGAACGCTCCAGCCGACGTGGCGCGCCTGGACCGGCGTGTCGCCACCACGGTCGAATATCGCGGCATACTCGATGTCGACGGCGCCCTGGCCGTCGCCGATGCCGAAGGGCTCTACCGGCTGCTGGTGGCGCGTGGCGTCATCCAGGATCAGGCGCTGCCCGCGCCTGGCAGCTTCGTCGGGCCCAGTTGTTTTACCGGTATTGTCGCGCCGCTCGAAAACGCCGAGATGATGCCGGCGCCCCGCTCGGGCGCGATCCTCTACGACGTGAAGCCGGGCGACCGCGTCACCAAGGGTGCGCGCCTTGCCACCATCGTCCACGCGCCCGGCGAGCCCGACGGCCGCACGGAAGTGTTGGCGCCGCAGGCGGGCCTCATCCTGACGCGGCGTTCCCGCCGCATCATCCGCGCCGGCGAAGACCTCTTGAAGCTGGTCGGCGACAGGAAGAGCGCCGATGCAAGGTCCGGGACGCTGGAGGATTGAAGCCTTCATTTGAATCCAGTTGCGCGGCCGACCAATCGCCGCTATGGGAATCGCCATGAACATGCGTTCGATCAAGACCATTTGGTGGTGGGCTCGCTGACAGCGGCCTGTTCGAACGCGTTCGCGTGACAATAGAGGGTGGCCGCAGCGGAATGTCCGGGCGGCCATTTGTTTTTTCAAGCCATTCCCGGGTCCGTTGCCCAAAGACGCTGATGGAGACGGCAATGACGACGAAAATTCTGGAGAATGGAGCCGAGCGCTTCGTCACTGCGGGCGGCGTGGCGATTACCCGCCAGCGCCATGATCGGCCCTATGAGGGAGCGATCGATGGCTATGTCGACGGGCTGAATTCGCGCCGCGGCGCCGTGTTTTCCTCGAATTACGAATATCCCGGCCGCTATACGCGCTGGGACACCGCCATCATCGATCCGCCGGTGGTGATCTCGGCACGCGGCCGCGCCATGCGCATCGAGGCGCTGAACCGCCGCGGCGAGGTGCTTTTGCCGGTGATCGGCACGGTGCTTGCCGGCCTTGACGATGTCACGATCGCCGAGACGTCGAACAAACTCGTCCGCCTCAAAGTTGCCAAGCCCGGCCGTGTCTTCACCGAGGAGGAACGCAGCCGCGTTCCCTCCGTCTTCACGGTGCTGCGTGCCATCACCGCCTTGTTCAAGACCGAGGAAGATGCCAATCTCGGCCTCTACGGCGCCTTCGGCTACGACCTCGCCTTCCAGTTCGATCCGGTCGACTACAAGCTCGAGCGCAAGCCAAGCCAGCGCGATCTCGTGCTGTTCCTGCCCGACGAGATCCTCGTCGTCGACCACTATTCGACCAAGGCCTGGACCGACCGCTACGACTATTCCGGCGATGGCTTCTCGACCGAAGGCCTGCCGCGCGACGAAATCGTCGAGCCGTTCAGGACCGCCGACCGCATCCCGCCGCGCGGCGACCACGAGCCCGGCGAATATGCCAAGCTGGTGCGCAAGGCGATGAAGAGCTTTGAGCGTGGCGACCTGTTCGAAGTGGTGCCGGGGCAGATGTTCTACGAACGCTGCGAAACCCAGCCCTCCGAGATTTCCCGCAAGCTGAAGAGCATCAACCCTTCGCCCTATTCCTTCTTCATCAATCTCGGCGAGGGCGAATATCTGATCGGCGCCTCGCCGGAAATGTTCGTGCGCGTCAACGGCCGCCGCGTCGAGACCTGCCCGATCTCCGGTACCATCAAGCGCGGCGACGACGCCATCTCCGACAGCGAGCAGATCCTGAAGCTGCTCAATTCGAAGAAGGACGAATCCGAACTCACCATGTGCTCGGACGTCGACCGCAACGACAAGTCGAGGGTCTGCGAGCCGGGCTCGGTGCGCGTCATCGGCCGCCGCCAGATCGAGATGTACTCCCGCCTGATCCACACCGTCGACCACATCGAGGGGCGGCTGCGCGAAGGCATGGACGCCTTCGACGCCTTTCTGTCGCATGCCTGGGCCGTCACCGTTACCGGCGCGCCGAAATTATGGGCAATGCGCTTCATCGAGCAGAACGAGAAGAGCCCGCGCGCCTGGTATGGCGGAGCGATCGGCATGGTCAATTTCAACGGCGACATGAACACCGGCCTGACGCTTCGCACCATCCGCATCAAGGATGGCATCGCCGAAGTGCGCGCCGGCGCCACGCTGCTCTTCGACAGCATTCCCGAGGAAGAAGAAGCCGAAACCGAACTGAAGGCATCCGCCATGCTCTCCGCCATCCGCGACGCCAAATCAGGCAATGCCGCCAGCACCGAACGCAGCACCGCGCGTGTCGGCGACGGCGTCAACATCCTGCTGGTCGACCACGAGGACAGTTTCGTCCATACGCTCGCCAACTATTTCCGCCAGACCGGCGCCAATGTCTCGACGGTGCGCACACCGGTGCCGGACGAGATCTTCGACCGGCTGAAGCCAAACCTGGTCGTGCTCTCGCCCGGCCCCGGCATGCCGAAGGACTTCGACTGCGCCGCCACCATCAAGCGGGCCCGTGCGCGCGACCTGCCGATCTTCGGCGTCTGCCTCGGGCTGCAGGCGCTGGCCGAGGCCTATGGCGGCGAGCTGCGCCAACTGCACATCCCGATGCATGGCAAGCCGTCGCGCATCCGCGTGTCGAAGCCGGGCATCATCTTCTCCGGCCTGCCCAAGGAGGTGACGGTCGGCCGCTATCATTCGATCGTTGCCGATCCGGTACGGCTGCCCGATGGTTTTGTCGTCACCGCCGAGACCGAGGACGGCATCATCATGGCCTTCGAGCACCGCAAGGAGCCGATCGCCGCAGTGCAGTTCCACCCGGAATCGATCATGACGCTCGGCCACAATGCCGGCATGCGCATCATCGAGAACATCGTCGCGCACCTGCCGCGCAAGGCCAAGGAAAAGGCCGCTTAGTTCGAGGGCTCAGTGTTGGGATCTTTTCCCCAGTGACCGCGGCGGAAATCAAAGCCGCCGCCAGGCAGAAGGTCGCCAGCCTCGCCTTCTGGTCGATCGTCGTCGCCTGCGTCGTGCTCGGCCTGAAGCTGGTGGCCTGGTACGTCACCGGTTCGGTCGCGCTTTATTCGGACGCGCTGGAATCGATCGTCAACGTCATTGCCTCTGCCGCCGCCTATTGGGCGATCCAGGTCAGCTACAAGCCAGCCGACCAGGACCATCCGTTCGGCCACCACAAGGCCGAGTATTTCTCGGCCGTCCTCGAAGGCGTGCTGATCGTGCTTGCCGCCTTGCTGATCCTCAATGAGGTCTGGTGGTCCTGGCAGCATCCCGCCCTGCTGGAAAAGCCATGGACCGGCCTTGCCGTCAATGGCGTCGCAACGGTCATCAACGCCGTCTGGGCCTTGACGCTGATCCGCACCGGCCGACGCGAAAAATCGCCGGCTCTCGTTGCCGACGGCAGGCACATCATGACCGACGTGGCGACCTCGGTCGGTGTGTTCATCGGCCTGGTCGGCGCCGTACTGACCGGCTGGCAGGTTCTCGATCCGGCTCTTGCGGTGATCGTGGCGCTGAACATTCTGTGGCAGGGCTGGCACGTCATCGGCTCGTCGATGAACGGGCTGATGGACCGCGCGGTCGACACCCAGGAACATATCCGCATACGCGACATCATCTCGGCCAATTGCAAGGGCGCGCTCGAGGTCCACGACCTGAAGACGCGCATCGCCGGCCGCGCCACCTTCATCGAGTTCCACCTGGTCGTCGACGCCGACATGTCGGTCGGCGCCAGCCACGTCATCTGCGACCGCATCGAGGACGCGCTGCAGGCAGAGATCCCTTCCGTGCGGGTCATCATCCATGTCGAACCCGACGACGAAGCGAAACTGCCCAAAGGCACGACCGCCGTGCCGTTCGCGTGAGGCGATAGCGGGACGCCGCCATCCAAAACCTTGAGGTTGGCGGGACAGCACCCCCCTCTGTCCTGCCGGACATCTCCCCCTCAAGGGTGGAGATTGGATGTCGCTTCGGCTTTCGCCAATTTTCAAAGAAGAACGCTGTCGGTGAAGCTGCCGATCTCCCCCCTTGAGGGGGAGATGTCCGGCAGGACAGAGGGGGGTGCTGTCCCGCCGGCATCGCGTCTCTGAACTGCTACAGCCCGCAGGCAGCCTGCGGCATCGGCTCCAGCCGGTAGACCTTGTCGTCGGACATTGTGTCGCCCTCCGCCGAACACAGATCGATGATCGGCAGACCGCTGTTCGGGTTGGCCAGCATCATCGTGCCGTTGGCGCCGCGGCGAAGGAAGACCTCCTGTTGCCCGATATCGCAGGAGGCAGCACCCGTCTTCGCGCTCGCCGCGCAGCGCCACTGGTCGCCCTCGCCCTGACAGTTATAGACCTGCGTGACCTTGGCCGATTTCTGCCGCGTGGTAACCGAAACGGCGATATCGGCGCCGCTTGGCCAATTGGCCGGATCGCCCTCCTTGGCGAAAGACGCCAGCTCGACCGGTCCGCGGAAAACCCTGATCGACTGGGTCAGCTGATCGGGATGCGAGCCGAGATGCTCGGCGTCGTAGTCGCGTCCGTAGCAGAAGGGCTGGTCCGGCTTCAGCCGCTCGCGCAATGGCGGGCCAAGGGCCGGGTCGATCGGGTCGATGCGCGCGAACTCCGCCTTGCAGGTGGCGGCCGGCATCGGGTCGAGCCTGAAGCCGTTGTCGTCCTTGCCCAGCGCCTGCCTTTCATACTCCGCCTTGCCGAGCTCGTCTTCCGATCCCGCGTCGAGGTAGAGGTCGGGCTGCACGTCCGAGACGATCAGCCGGCCTTTGTCGTCGACCTTCAGCGAAGCCATGGTGCGGTCGCAGTCCATGCCGCAACGGATCGGGCCGGTCTTGCCGTCCTCCGACTCATGACTGCACCAGCCGCCGAGCCATTCAGGCGCCTCGGCGCCGCGCACCGTCGTCGCCATGAAGCCATTGTAGGAGGAATCGATGCCGGTGCTTGGCTCCTCGTTTGGCCGGCTGACCGGATCGCGGCCGTAATAGAAGAAGATGCGCGTCACCTTCTGCTGCGGATGCGACTTGAGATGCGCGGCGTCATAGACGCGGCCGAAGCAGGCGTCCTTGCCGTCGGGGCTGAGCTCGGTGAGTTTGAGCGTGTCATCGGCGAAAGCAGAGCCGGCGACGGCGGCGAGCAAGGCAACCCCAACTCCGGCGCCCATCACGGTCCTTGATATCATGCTGGCTCCCCCTGCCCCGACAAGACATGGCGTGAACTTATGTTAGGATCGAGGCCGAGGCCACGCAATTTGCGCCGGCCGGCCAAATGGGAGATGAAGCCATGCGACGCCGCGATATTTTCCGCGTCGGTCTTGCCGGGGCCGCCGGGCTTTTCGGGCTGCGCCCCATCAAGGCCGCAGCTAGTGAAGTCAAGCCGGCGGCGGCCGAAGAGGAAAGGCAAAAGGTCGCCTATCACCTCAGCGACCTCGACAAGGTCAATTTCGTGCTCGGCAACATCAAGAACCACTTCGAAGGCACCGACGGCAAAGTCGACATCGCGCTTGTCGTGCACGGCCCAGCACTTGCCGCCTTCAAGTCGAAGGGCATATCGGCCGCCATTTCCGGGCGGTTCGCCGGCCTTGTCCAGGATGGGCTCAGCCCGCACGCTTGCGCCAACACCATGCACGGCATGGATATCGGCCTGGCCGACCTGCTCGACGGCTTCCATGCAGCCGACAGGGGCGGCGTCGTCAAGCTCGCCGAATTGCAACGCCAGGGCTACGCCTATCTCAGGCCATAGGGCAATTCCAGGAAAAGTGTGAAACGGTTTTCCGTCCGGAATTGCGTCAAGACAAAGAGGGAGCGGTTCGCCGTTTCCGTGAAACGGTGAACCGCTCTAAACTTTTACGGACTTGAACGCGAGGACTGCGAGGGCCTACGAAGAGCAGGCAGAGTCCCCGGAGGAATAGACGTGCCAGCCACCACCACCCTTGTCAGCCCCTCTCTGGTCATCCCCGACCTTGCCGGAAAGGCGGTCCTGGTGACCGGCGCCTCGACCGGCATCGGCGCGGCGCTCGCACTCGCCTACGCCGCGCAGAAATGCCGCGTCGCGCTGCATTACAATTCGAGCCGCGCGGCTGCCGAAAACCTGGCCGCGACCATTCGCAACGGCGGCGGCGACGTGTTCCTCGCCCAGGGCGATTTCTCGATCCCCGCCGATGTCGAGCGCGTCGTCGAGGACAGTGCGCAACATTTCGGCCGGCTCGACGGCCTCGTCAACAATGCCGGCGGCATGCTCGGCCGCGTGCCCTATGCCGAGCAGACCGAAGCGCATTACGACGCGGTGATGGATCTCAACGCGCGTTCCGTGCTGACAGCTTCGCGCAAGGCGATCCCATGGCTGAAGCGGCAGGGCGGCTTCATCGTCAACACCTCCTCGATCGCCGCGCGCAACGGCGCCGGTGGCGGCGCCGGCCTTTACGGCTCGGCCAAAGCCTTCGTCTCCAACGTCACGCGCGGCATGGCCAAGGAGCTGATCGGCTTCAACATCCGCGTCAACGCGGTGGCGCCCGGCACCATCGCCACCCCTTTCCACGAGCGCTACTCGACCGACGACCAGATGAAAGGCATGATCGCCACCATCCCGCAGGGCCGCGCCGGCACGGCCGAGGACTGCGTCGGCGCCTATCTGTTCCTCTCCTCCGATCTGTTGAGCGGCTACATCATCGGCCAGGTGATCGAGGTCAATGGCGGGCAGTTGATGCCGTAGACGGCGAACTGCATACTCCTGGTTGCGTCATCTCAACGGAGCAAAGCGAATGTACGGACTGATCGGCAAGATGCGGGCGATGCGCGGCCAGCGTGACGCAATGATGGATATCCTGCTCGCCAGCACCGGCGCCATGCCCGGCTGCCTGAACTACATCATCGCCACCGATCCGGCCGATGCCGACGCGATCTGGGTGACCGAGGTGTGGACCGATGCCGAAAGCCACAAGGCTTCGCTGCAGCTGCCCGAAATCCAGGCGGCAATCGCCAAGGCACGGCCGATCATCGCCGGGTTCGAGTTCCAGGTGGAGACGCATCCTGTTGGCGGGTTCGGCTTGCCAGTGAAGGCGGAATAGAGGGAGAGGCCGGCGGGACAGCGCCCCCCTCTGGCCTGCCGGCCATCTCCTAGTGCAGTCGTCACCCAAGGCCAACCCCGCAAAAAGGGTTCGCATTTTTTCGCGGCCGGTCTAAGAGCCCATCTATGGATTCTTCCCCGAACCCGCCGGCCATCGAGCACCTGGCGCGGATCCACAAGGCCTGGCAGTGGCCCGTCCTGGTGGTGGTCTCGGTGCTGTTTGCCGGCGCGCTGGAACTCGCCGCCCTGCCGGCCGCGCTCTTGATCGGACCGATGCTGGCGGCCATCGTCGCCGGCACCAACGGCGCCACGGTGCGCGTGCCGCGGGTTCTGTTCGGCTCAGCCCAGGCGGTCGTCGGCTGCCTGGTCGCCAGTTCCATCTCGGCCGATATCTTTCCCGTCTTCTACAAGGAATGGCCGCTGTTCCTTGGGGTCGTGATGGCGACGGTCGCGGCATCCAGCCTGCTCGGCTGGCTGATCAGCCGCTGGCGCATCCTGCCCGGCACCACCGCGGTCTGGGGCTCGTCGCCGGGCGCCGCCACCGCCATGGTGCTGATGGCCGGTGCGTTCGGCGCCGACCAGCGCCTCGTCGCCTTCATGCTTTATCTGCGCGTAATCTGCGTCTCGATGACGGCAGCCCTGGTGGCCAAGCTCTGGGTCGACACCTCGGGCATCGAGGTGCCGGCCATCGTCTGGTTCCCACCGGTCGACCCGCAAGGCTTAGCCGCGACTTTCGGCGTGGCGCTGGTTGGCGGCCTCGCCGGCAAGATTTTCCGGCTGCCGTCGCCGTTCTTCCTCGGCACCTTCATTTTCGGCACCGTGATCCATCTTGGGCTCGGCGTGACCATGCAGTTGCCGCCCTGGCTGCTTGCCTTGAGCTATACGACGATCGGCTGGAGCATCGGCCTGAATTTCACCAGGGCCATTTTGCGCCATGCGGCCCGCGCGCTGCCGCAGATCGTCGGCTCGATCATTGCCCTGATCGGCTTTTGCGGCGGCCTCGCCTTCCTGATCAGCCGCCTGCTCGGCATCGATCCGCTGACCGCCTATCTGGCAACCAGCCCGGGCGGCATGGACAGCGTCGCCATCATCGCCGCCGCCGCGCAGCATGTCGACATATCCTTCGTCATGGCGCTGCAATCGGCACGCTTCCTGATCGTGCTTCTGGTCGGCCCAAGCGTGGCGCGGCTGGTGGCGAGAAGCCTGCGGGAGTAAAGACCAGCTGGGCTGCGTCAGCTGATCACCAGGCTCGATATACGCTCGCCGTCCAGCGTGAAGACCATATCGCCCTCGCCGTTGAAACCGTTGCCTTCGACGGCGATGCGAACGCGGCAGGTGCCGTCCGCTGCTGCGATGCCGAGGATGCTGAACCTGGACTGCACGCCGATATTGTCCGACTGGTTCCAGCGCGCAATCTGCTCGCGGCCCCGGAACGACCGGCCCCAGTCGCTCAGAAAGGCATCCGGCGTGAAACTGTCCAGGAAGGCTTCGGTGTCGCCGGCATTGGTGGCTTCGACAAAGCGGCGGATGGGATCGGGCGTGTCCATGTCTTTCCTCCTGGACCGGATTCCGGTGCTCTGGAAGGAGCGGCCGGATGGGACGATAGGGTAGTCCTCGAAGCATGACGCCGAAAATAAAAACCCGCCTCGGGAGGCGGGTCGTTGGAGCCAATTAGCACCATACCCAGATTAGTAGCATAGCTGCCGGCACAAAGCAAGAACAAAATGTGGCTACCCCGGACAATCGCGACAGGTTTGCGCCGCCCTGCGTGAAGGGCAGCGCCGGCATCGGTCATCCTTTTGATTGATTTCCCTGGCATCGAACAGCCCCAAGCCGACAGCGAGGCTCCCACTTGCCTCGCTTTGCCCGCTCCTGTATGAAAACCGCCATGAGCCCGCGCGCCACCTCTTTTGCGTCCCGTCCGACCGGCATTGCCGGCCAGACCGTTCGCGCGCTTGCCTCCACCCTGCTGCTTCTTGGCCTTATCGGCGATCGCCGGGTTCGCTGAAGGAGCGCCCGGCGGTCGAATTCGCCGCTCACGCGCACGCTCCTTGGCCAGTCTACAAATTGGCACGTCACATCAAGCGAACGAAATTCTGGTAAAGGCGCCGCTCGCCACCAATCCGCCTGAAGCTGGATCCGCGAGCCGCCGGGAGAAAAGACGATGAACGCAAGAGAAGATATCCGTCTGAACGTAGAGGAAACCACCAAGCCCGCAAGGGGCATGCCGGACGCTGCCCGCAAATACCAACCCTATCCGACCGTCGGCCTTGCCGATCGCACCTGGCCTTCGAAAGTGATCGACGAGGCGCCGATCTGGTGCTCGGTCGACCTGCGCGACGGCAACCAGGCGCTGATCGATCCGATGGGCCAGGAACGCAAGGCGCGCATGTTCGCCCTGCTGCTCGACATGGGCTTCAAGGAGATCGAGATCGGCTTCCCGTCGGCCTCGCAGACCGACTTCGATTTCGCCCGCTGGTGCATCGAACAAGGCAACGTGCCCGCCGACGTCTCGCTGCAGGTCCTGGTACAGTGCCGGCCGGAACTGATCACCCGCACTTTCGAGGCGCTGAAGGGCGCCACCAACCCGATCGTCCATTTCTATAACTCGACCAGCGAGCTGCAGCGCCGTGTCGTCTTCGAGAAGGACGTCGCCGGCATCAAGCGGATCGCCACCGATGCGGCCAAGATGATCACCGACATGGCGGCGAAGGCCGGCGGCGGCTACCGTTTCGAATACTCGCCGGAGAGCTTTACCGGCACCGAGCTCGAAGTGGCGCTGGAGATCTGTAACGCGGTCACCGAGATCGTCAGGCCGACGGCGGAAAACAAGCTGATCATCAACCTGCCCTCCACGGTCGAGATGTCGACGCCCAACATCTATGCAGACCGCATCGAATGGATGTGCCGCAATCTCGACAACCGCGAGAACCTGTTGATCTCGCTGCACCCGCACAATGACCGCGGCACCGGCATCGCCACCACAGAACTCGGCCTGATGGCGGGCGCCGACCGCGTCGAAGGCACGCTGTTCGGCAATGGCGAGCGCACCGGCAATGTCGACATCGTCACGCTGGCGCTCAACATGTACACGCAAGGCGTCGATCCCGAGCTCGACTGCTCCGACATCAACCGCATGAAGGACGTCTACGAATACTCCAACCAGCTGAAGATCCCAGAGCGCCATCCCTATGTCGGCGAGCTCGTCTACACCGCCTTTTCCGGCTCGCACCAGGACGCCATCAACAAGGGGATGAAGGCGCTGCGCAAGGCCAACACGCCGCACTGGGAGGTGCCCTACCTGCCGATCGACCCGGCCGATGTCGGCCGCAGCTATGAAGCTATCATCCGCATCAACTCGCAGTCCGGCAAGGGCGGTATCGCCTATGTGCTGCATGCGGATTACGGCCTCAACCTGCCGCGCAACCTGCAGATCGAGTTCAGCCAGGCCATCCAGGCGATCACCGACGCCGAAGGCAAGGAAGTGCCGGCCAGGCGCATCTACGAGCGCTTTCTCGATACCTATGTCGACCAGCCCGGCGCGCGGCTGAAGTTCCTCGACCACCACACCTACCCCGACACCGAGGTCAAGGGCCGGCGCGTGGTCGAAGCGGTGATCCTCGACAAAGGCAAGGAGGTGACCATATCAGGCACCGGCACCGGCCCGATCGACGGCTTCGTCGATGCGCTGTCGCGCCATGTCGGGGTGCCCATGTCGGTGCTGGATTATTCCGAGCATTCCATGCAGCGCGGCTCGAATGCCTCGGCCATTTCCTATGTCGAGATGGAACATCCGGACGGCAAGCTGTTCGGCGCCGGCATCAACACCAACATCGTCGCCGCCTCGCTCGAAGCCGTGGTTTCGGCCGCCAACCGCATCGTCGGCCGAAAGCTCGGCTAGCCGAGACTGCCAGACTTGCGCCATCGGCCCACCGGACTTTTATCCGGTGGGTACGCTATCGCACCATAAGCACACGCTTGTAAGGCGCCGCCAGCGCTATATGATTGTACCTCAACCTGTGCCGAATTCGAAGGGATCGACACTTGCAGCATACCACGCCTGCCGCCCCCGCAGTGCGCGAAACGCTGGAGCGATTGCTTGCCAGCGAAACGTTCGGACGATCCGAGCGCGCGCGCAAGCTGCTCCGCTATCTCGTCGAGCGCGAGCAGGCAGGCGAAGCCGACCGGCTCAAGGGCTTCTCCATAGCGATGGACGTCTTCGGCAAGGACGGCGATTTCGATCCGTCGACCGATGCGGTGGTGCGGGTGCAGGCCGGCAGGCTGCGCGAGCTTCTGCAGCAGTATTTCGCCAATGAGGGCGTTGCCGAACCGGTCCGCATCGCCATTCCGCGCGGCGGCTATGTTCCATCCTACGAACTCAATGCCATTCGCTTGCCGGCGGAGGTGGAGGCAAAGAGCAAGCCGCAGCCGGCGACAGAGGAGGCGACAAACGCCCCGCCCGGATCGCCGGAAGATGCCCGCAACCGGACACATCCGGCTGCATTGCTGAGCGTTCCAGCCGTCGCCCCTGCTGCACCTTCGCTGCAGCGCCATTTGCAGTTCTTCTGGCTGGCGATCGCGCTGGTCATCCTCATGCTGGGTGTGCTGATCCTTCGTCAGGGCAGCGTGGTGTTGCTGACCGGCGGCGACACGGCGGTCGAGACCGCGGTGGCGACCGCCAGCATTGCAGCGCCTCCGGTTGAAAACCTTCCCCAGGTCTACATCGCCATCAAGGCCGACAGCGACGTGGCTCGCCGTGTCGCCGCATCGCTGCGCGCCGGCCTTAGCGGCTTCGACACCATCAATTTCATCGGCCGTGATGCCGACAGCCCGCCCGATCCAGTTACCGACGCCGCCAGCTTCGTATTCGATGTCCTGCCCGGGCCGCGCAGCGGCGACATCATGCTCGAGCTGCAAAGCGTGGCAACAGGCCGCGTGCTGCTGTCACGCAACCTGACCGCCGGCGACAGCGCGAACACCGCCATCGAGGACCAGATCTCCGGCATTTTGAGCTCGGCTCTTCCCGCCTCGGGCACGATCTACAACTACATCGAGCAGAGCGGCATCCAGACCGGGCTGACGGCGTGCCTGGTGCTCAACGGCAAATATTATCTCGACCAGAATGCCCAGACGCACGAAGCCGCCTACCGCTGCCTCGAAGATCTTGCCAACGGGAAGGCGAAGTCGTCGCTCGTCTATTCGGAGCTCGCGTCCTTGCATCTTGAAGCGGTCACCGACCACTATCCCTACCCCGCCGACGCGACGATCGAAAAAGCGATGACGTTTGCCCATCGCGCCATCCAGATGGGCCCGACCAGCCCCTACGCGCACCGCGCCCTTGGTTATCTCAACTCGCGCATGGGCGATTCCGCGGAATCGATCCGCTGGATGCGCAAGGCCTATGAGCTCAATCCGTATGATCTCGCAATGGCCGCCGCCTATGGCTACGGGCTGGTTTTCGCCGGCAGGTACAGCGAGGGCACCCCGATCATCGCTCACGCGGTGGACATCGCCAGCGCCCATCCGACATGGTGGGATTACGGGCTGTTCGCCGGAGAGTTCATGATGGGCGACATGAACAAGGCGACGCTCGCCGGCGACGGCTTGCGAACGACGGAAATGAAATCGCATTATCTGGCCGCGCGGCTGATCGGTGCCAAAGCTGCCGGCCGCGAGAAGCTGGCGAGCAGGCTGCTGCAGGAACTGACCACCAAATTCCCGAAATTCGCAGCCGATCCGCGCGCAACCTTCGTCGAGCGAAGATATCCCGCCGATCTGACCAACCGGCTGGTGGAGGCCCTGCGCGCCGCCGGGCTTGGCGGCGCCAGCTGACGTCTCCCGGCGCGTGCACGACGTCAGGTGATCGCGAAGATTTTACTGGCCATCCGGACGGCCAAAGCGCAATTCAGACACAATTTGAACCGGCCAATCTGATCCCACATAGGTCTGATCGCGCATAAGACTGATCTCCGCATAAGTCTGATCTCCCGCAAAGACTGATCCTCGCATAAGACCGCCCCCGGGCATCTGATCCATAAAGTTTGCATGAGCCCATCTCTTTACGCTGCCGAACGGGGCACCGGCCCGACAACCATCGCCTTGCTGCATGGTTTCGGTGGCTGCCACGACGACTGGCGCGAGGTGGCCGCGTCCCTGGCACTCGGCGCGCGGACGTTGGCCTATGATCTGCCGGGGCATGGGCTGTCGCTCGATTTTCCGGGCAGCGGTCCGGCCAGGATTGCAGCCAGTGCCGTCCTTACGGATTTTTCCGCTCGCGGGATTAAGCGGGCCCATCTCGTCGGCCATTCGATGGGCGGCGCCGTGGCCGCCCTGATGGCATTGAACGAGCCGGAAAAAATAGCCTCGCTGACGCTGCTGGCGCCGGGCGGTTTCGGTCCTGAGATCAATGGTCCGCTGCTGCGTCGTTACGCCGCCGCTGCCGGCACGGATGAAATCCGCGCCTGTCTTGCCGACATGTCGGGACCACAAAGCCGACCTTCGCAGCATAGGGTCGATCTCGTCAACGAGATGCGGCAGCGTCCCGGTCAGCTACGGACACTTGTCGAGCTCGGGGCCGCCATGACCAGGGCTGATCGGCAAGGCGTCATCCCAAGCGAGCGGCTTAAAACGCTGAATATGCCAATCATGGTGGTTTGGGGAACCAACGACGCGATGCTGCCCGTCAGCCAGGCGGACGGCCTGCCGAAGCATTTTCATCTGCACCACGTGCTGGAAGCCGGCCACATGCTGGTCGAGGAAGCGCCCGGCCTGGTCGTCGAGGCTGTCCGTCGCAACATGCGGCGCCGCAGCAGGCGGCCTCGTCCAGAATTGGCTGCGGCGGCGAGCTGATCCGCCCTCGCGCGGGACGGCCGCGGCGCAGGTGCTCCTTCCACCGAACCCTTGCCGGCCCGTCGATCTGGCAAGTGCATTTTGCCGGCGGCTGTGTTAATTCGGTGTTAACCAAACCCGCGAGGCAACGCCGATGAAGGACGCAGGCGAGAACATCACCCAGATCGATCAGTCGCGAAAACTGTCCGATGCCATTCGCGACGTCAAGAACGCCTTCGCCGACCGCGACGATGTCGTCGTCGACATGCGCGAAGCGCATCGCATGCGGCTCGATCTGCTTGCCGCCGAACTCGCACCGGTCTTCGGCGACGTGCCCACCGACATGGACAGTTTCGACTTCGCCGTCTCGTCCGGCCTGCAGCCACGGCTGTGGATCGACGCCGTCAGCCATGTCGCCATGGGACGCGACCGCCGCACCTACCGCTTTCTCAAGGACACGCGCATCGGCCGCGTCGTCCTCGCCGAATCGACCGACATGAAGGTCGTTGCCGACCAGGTGACGCGCTATGTCGCCGAGCGCGTTGTCGAACGCCAGAGAATGATGGAAGGCGGCATCGAGCAAGCCGTCGCCGGCCTCAAACGCGCCCTGGTGGCGGAGGCCGAGCCGCCGCTGCAGATCGCCGCGCGCAGCAACGGCTGGTCGGCGTTCTTCTCGGGCCTCGGCCTGATCGCCGCCGGCGCCCTGGTCGGCCTGGCGATTTCGCTCGTACTGTTCTGGGATCGCATCGTCGCGATGAAAATCAGCTTCTGAAGCGGTTCAGCGTTTCACCGAAATGCTGAACGGCTCTATCTCTTTGTTTTGATGCAATTCCGGACGGAAAACCGCTTCACACTTTTCCTGGAATTGCTCTAGCCATCGACGCCTCGGCCTCGACGCCAAGCTCCAGCGTCTGCAGGTCGCTGGGCGGCAATGCCGGCCCGGTCAGGCCGCGGCGCGTCAGCTTGATCCGCCAATTGTCCTTTTCACCGTCGATGTCGAGCAGATTGTATTGCGCCGGCGCATGCGAACTGCCGGGGGCCTGCCCGGCGGCGGCGACCCCGACCACCGGGATTTTTGTCTTGCGGGCGCCGATGAAGAACAGCGACGGCACATGCGAATGGCCATGCAGCACAAGCTCGGCGCCGTGCCGGTGAAGCACCCTGTGGAAGCGCGAGATGCCGAACAGCCGCTTGTTCTGCGAAACGGCGCCGCGCATCGGCGGGTGGTGGATCATGATCACCCGGAACAGGCCGCGCTTGCCTGTGGCGTCGAGCATGCCGCGCAGCCGTTCCGCCTGGCCTTCCAGAAAGAAGCCGTTGGCCATGAACGGAGCCGTGGCGCGCGCCGTGGAGACGCCGATCAGCGCAACATCGCCGCGTACGCGCAGATACGGAAAGGTGTTGCGGTCGACCGGCGTATTGACGCCGTCGCCGGTCATCCACGCCGCCCACGACCGGCAGGTCTTGTCGAAGGCGCCCGGCACATAGGCGTCATGGTTTCCCGGCACGACCGACACGTCGTTGGGCGAGCCCAGCGTCTCCAGCCAGTGCTTGGCCATCTCGAGTTCACCGTCGAGCGCCAGATTGACCAGGTCGCCCGTGATGGCGAGATGGTCCGGCCCGCTGGCCTTCATGTCGGCGACGATCGTGTCGATGACGGCGTCGTGCATGTGGCGGCGGCGGTTGCGCTGCCAATTGACGTAGCCGACCACGCGCTTGGAGGCGAGATCGCGATAGGTTACATCGGGGAGCGGCCCCAGATGGACATCGGAAATATGCGCGAGCCTGAACATCTTTTCTTCATAGGCGAGGCGCGCGCCGCTTTCCACTCACGGTTTCGCGGACGATGACGACGCCGGATCCGGAGCAAGCCCTGCGCCAGACCGGCTGGCCGGGCCTCAGGGCACGGCTGTTTCACCTGTACTTCGTACTGCGGCGGCCGATGACGCTCGGCGTGCGCGGCTTGATCCACGACCGAGCCTCCAACTCCGTCTTCCTCATCCGCCATACCTATGTTCCTGGCTGGCACCTGCCCGGCGGTGGCGTCGAGCCGGGCGAGACCATGATCGAGGCGCTGGCGCGCGAACTGTTCGAGGAAGGCAACATCGCGCTGACCGGATCGCCGGTGCTGAAATCGCTGCATTTCAACCGCCGCGCTAGCCGCCGCGATCATGTCGGCCTCTATCTGGTCGAGGAGTTCAACCAGACAGCACCGAAACTGCCCGACCGCGAGATCGCCGAAGCCGGCTTCTTTTCGCTCGATCGCTTGCCCCAGGGAACGACTCCGGCAACTTTGCGACGGATTGCCGAGGTTTTTGATGGCGCGGCGGTATCGCCTTACTGGTGACTTAACAGCAGAGAATTTTCTTGCATTTGGAACTCAAGACTTTATTTTGCGTCGAATTCAGGGGAAACAAATGCCAGCTGACAAGATTGAAGCCGTAAATATTTGGCGTTATGTTGGAATTTATATTTCTGCAACAATAGTATTGTACGTTTCATGGGTAGCCTTTGTGTACCTGCTTCCATCCGTGGAAAAGAGCACAGCAACGGCCGTGAATTTAGCTATAATATTCGCGTCATCTTCTTTCTCCTACTCAGCATTCATAAAACGACATGGAAGACTATTTGAGCGAAGTGAGTATTGGAAAATAGTCATTCTTTCAACAGCTGCATCGTTGTTGTTTTCAATCGTTTGCCTACTGTTCTCGGTGCTGGTCGGCGTCGCGCCGACGAGCTTGGAAGATATCCCCGCCGGAGCCTGGATACTAGTTCTGGCAATACTTGCGCTTTTTGGATTTTGCCTCAACGCGATCGGCTTCAACAAGCGACTCGGCAAAATCTTTCTGAAGGCCAGTCGCGCCAGACGGGCCCAACTCGATGCGGAGCCTTTCCAGTAACCAGCTCGCGGTCGGTGGTTTCAAGCCGCCTTCCTGAACCTGTTTCGGTCATGCGGCGCGCCATAGTCGAGCTCTGGCCCGACCGGCACGATGCGCGTCGGGTTGATCGTCTCGTGGCTGCCGTAATAATGCGCCTTGATGTGGTGCAAATTCACCGTGCCGGCAACGCCTGGCACCTGGTAGAGGTCGCGCAGATAATTCGACAGGTTCGGATAGTCGGCGATGCGGCGCAGATTGCACTTGAAATGGCCGACATAGACCGGGTCGAAGCGGACCAGTGTCGTGAACAGCCGCCAGTCCGCCTCTGTGATGCGGCCGCCAACGAGATAGCGCTGCTTTGACAGGCGGTCCTCCAGCGTGTCGAGCGCCGAGAACAATTCGCCGAACGCCTCCTCGTAGGCTGTCTGCGCGGTGGCGAAGCCGGCACGGTAGACGCAATTGTTGACCGCGGGATAGACCAGCGCATTGACCGCATCGATCTCGCCGCGCAACGGTTGCGGATAGAAATCGAGCTTGGCATCGCCCCATTCGTCGAACGCCGAATTGAGCATGCGGATAATCTCGGAAGATTCGTTCGAAACGATGGTCTGCTCGCGTTTGTCCCACAGCACGGGAACGGTGACCCGGCCCGAATAGCCGGGATCGGCCCTGGTGTAGATCTGGTGCAGGAAATCGAGGCCGTAGAGCGTGTCGCCGGTGGCGCCGTCCTCGGCCAGGAACGTCCAGCCGTCGGCGCCCATGAAATGATGGACGACCGAGATGGAAATCACGTCCTCGAGTTTCTTGAGCACGCGAAAGATCAGCGTCCGATGCGCCCACGGGCAGGCGAGCGAGACATAGAGGTGATAGCGGCCGGGCTCGGCCTTGAAGCCGCGTTTTCGCCCTTCGGCCGGCGCGCCGTCGCGGGTCACCCAGTCGCGCCACTGTGACTGCGCGCGCACGAATTTCCCGCCGCTCTCCCCGGTATCGTACCAGCGGTCCTGCCATTGGCCTTCGACTAGCAATCCCATGAAATATCCTTTCGCGTTCCTACCCGATGTAGGGCAGCAAGCGGCCCCGCGGAAATCCCCGACGCTGAACAGATCGTCAACGGCTGCGTCGAGTGCATGTCGGCTGCGCCGGCCGATTGCGGCGGCTGAAAATTGGTGGTAGCGGACATCCGCATGTTTGACTTTGCCGTGATCCGGTTCGACCGACGACGAAAGAGCGCCCGCGCTTGATGAAGCGCTGACTGGCGAACGCTGCCGCTTGCAGCAAACCTTTCCTCGTATACCGGAACGCAAAGACCATGAGCCTTGCCGACGTGAAATACCTGCCGGAAACTCCGGCGCACGATCCTGAAATCGAAGCCATCAACAACGAGGCTTTCGGGCCGGGCCGTTTCGTGCTTGCCGCCTACAAGATCCGCCAAGCTGGCTCGCACGAACGCGCTTTGTCATTCGTGGCCGTCGACGGCGCAATCGTCGTCGCCTCGGTACGGATGACGCGTATCGCCGCCGGTGCCGGCCGCGCGCTGATGCTCGGGCCGCTCGCCGTGCGGCCGGCCTTCAAAAATCTCGGCATTGGCCGCAAGCTGGTGGCAATCGCGCTGGAAGCCGCCGCCAAGGCCGGCGCGCCGGCCGTGATGCTGGTCGGCGACGAACCCTATTACGGCCCGCTCGGCTTCAAGAGGCTGCCGCGCGGGCAGATCTCGATGCCGCGTCCGGTCGATCCCGATCGGCTTTTGGCGCACGAGATCATGCCGGGCGCGGTGGCAAGGCTGGTGGGCGAGGTTTGCCACGCCGACCAGGCAAGGATTGCCGAGCACATCGCCGCGATGGCGTGACCGTGCCGGCGCTGTTGCACGGTGGCTTCGCAGCATTAGTCTGGGCAGGAAGGCGAACGTCAAGATGAACCCGAACGGCCAGATTGCGATCGTCACCGGCGGCGGCTCCGGCCTTGGCGAGGCGACGGCGCGCGCTCTTGCCGCCCGTGCCGCCAGGGTTGCCGTCCTCGATCTCGGCATCGACCGGGCGGCCAAGGTGGCGGCCGACATCGGCGGCATCGCCGTCCAATGTGATGTGAGCGACGCGGAGAGCGGTGCCGCTGCTGTCGCGGAAGTGGGTGAGACGCTCGGCGAGCCGCGCATTCTGGTCAATTGCGCCGGCATCGCCATCGGCTTGAAGACGATCGGCAAGGACGGAGCGCACCCACTCGATCAATACCGCAAGGTGATCGAGGTCAATCTGATCGGCACCTTCAACATGATCCGCCTGGTCGCCGACCGGACCGCGAGGCTCGAACCGCTACAGGGCGGCGAGCGCGGCGTGATCGTCAACACCGCATCGGTCGCGGCCTATGACGGCCAGATCGGCCAGGCGGCCTATTCCGCGTCCAAGGCCGGCGTCGTCGGCATGACGCTGCCGGTGGCGCGCGATCTCGCCCCGCTTTGGCATTCGAGTCTGCACCATCGCGCCCGGCATCTTCAGGACGCCGATGATGGCCGGCATGCCGCAGGAGGTGCAGGATTCGCTCGGCGCCGCAGTACCCTTCCCTTCCCGTTTGGGCGAGCTTTCGGAATACGCGGCACTTGTCTTGCACATCGTCGAGAACCAGATGCTCAATGGCGAGACCATTCGCCTCGATGGCGCCATCCGCATGGCGCCGAAATAAAAGCGACGGTGGTGCTTTGGACGAACCCAGGAAAGACGTGATCCGCGCGACCGACGCCGAGGCGATCAGGCTGGCAAAGACGCTGATCCGCAGCGCCCGTTTCGGCGCGCTGGCGGTGCTCGAACCGGGGACCGGTTCGCCGCTGGCCAGCCGGGTCGGCGTCGCCACCGACATCGACGGCACGCCATTGATCCTGGTCTCGATGCTGTCCGCCCACACCGGCGCTATCCTGGCCGACCCGCGCTGCTCGTTGCTCGTCGGCGAACCCGGCAAGGGCGATCCGCTGGCGCATCCGCGACTGACGCTCGTCTGCCGCGCCGTGCGGCTTGAACGCGGATCAAACGAACACGCCCGCGCCGAGCGGCGCTACCTCAACCGCAACCCCAAGGCGAAGCTCTATGCCGGACTCGGCGACTTCTCGCTCTTCCGGGTCGAACCGGAGCGCGCCAGCCTGAACGGCGGCTTCGGCAAGGCCTATCTGCTCGACCGCACCGATCTGGTCGCGACGGGAGCGATCGTCGAAGAGCTTGCCGTCGGCGAGCAATCGGCACTCGACCATATGAACGCCGACCATCTCGATGCGATTGCCCTCTACGCAAGTCATTTCGGCGGGGCCGAGGGCGACGGCTGGATCGTCACCGGGTTCGACGCCGACGGGATGGATCTCGTATCCGGCGACAATGTCTGTCGGGTTTTCTTCCCCGAGCCGCTGGCAGCGACACGCGACCTCAGGCCTGTCCTGGTCGATATGGCAAAGGCAGGCCGATCGGCAAATTAATCACAGCCGCACAGTTAATCGGCTTGCATGGAAAGCAAGCCTTGAGATTTGAGCGAAATGTTCTACCTTTGCGAGTGACGCTGAATCGCTGGCGTGCATCTATAGGGAAAGTCTATGGAATCCGACGCTATTGCCCCCATAGCGGCGGATGAGCAAGAAGGCATGGGGGATCTATGGTCTCGAACAAACTAGTCGCCAACGCCGGAACCGCGGCTGCGTTTCTGACGCTGATGGGCAACGAAAAGCGTTTGTTGATCATGAGCTATCTGGCCGAGGGCGAGATGTCGGTCGGCGCCATAGCCGAGAAGGTGTCGCTCAGCCAATCCGCCCTGTCACAGCATCTGGCCAAGCTCAGGGCTTCCGACCTTGTCGAGACCCGCCGCGATCGGCAAATGATCTATTATTCCTGCAAATCCGGGGCGGTGCGCGAATTGCTGCATATGCTGGACGGCATTTTCGGCGAAGGTGAACTGTCGCAGATGGCTCACCGGCTGCGTCGCGCCGGGACTTGAGCGGCCGAGGCGGAGAACACCCCGCCAAATCCGCTTGCCGCCAAATCCGCTTTGCTGCCAAGTCAGCCTTGCTACTGAACACGCTCGTCGGCGGCCTGCGCAATCTCCTCCTTGAACTCGACCTTGGTGCCCGGCTGCACCATGGAGGCAAGGTCTTCGGCATCCCAGTTGGTCAACCGGATGCAGCCATGCGAAAAGGTCGTGCCGATCTTGCCTGGTTCGGGCGTGCCGTGGATGCCGTAGCTTTCGATGGAAAGGTCGATCCAGACCGATCCCACGGGATTGTTCGGCCCGGCGGCGATGGTGAAGGGCCGCTTGGTCTTGACCCCCTTGAAAGCGAAGTCCGGATCGTAGTGATAGGTAGGATTGTGCACCACTCGCCTGACCTCTGCCATGCCGCTTGGCGCCGGCTTCTCCTCGCTCCCAATCGAGGCGGGGTAGACCGCCAGCCATTTGCCGGCACGGTCGAGCACACGCACCAGGCGAGCGCCCTTGTCGACCTCGATGGTGGCGACGCCGGCGGGAGGGTCGCCCCTGTCGACATCCGGCACCACCAAGGTCCTGCCGGGCTTCCTGAGGCTGGTGCCCGGATTGAGCATTCTCAGCAATTGTTCGCTGACATGGAAGCGCTCGGCCAACCTCTCCACCGCATTGCGGTAGCCGAGCCGCCGCAGGCGGGCCATCCTCTCCAAGCGGGCGGGAATACGCCGGGTGAACGGTCCACGCACATCCTTGCGCATCACCTCATAGGTCGCCAGCACCGGCTTGGCGGAGGTTGCGATGAGTTTGCTCCAGGTCTGTGGACTGAGCTTGCCATCGGGCGGAAGTCCGTTTGCCGCCTGAAACGCGGCGACGGCCTTGGCGAAGTTCTGGGAAAGGCGACCGTCGATCAGGCCCGGCGAGAAGCGGGCGCGATCCAGAAGGATCTGCGCCTTCAGCAGCATCGGATCGACACCCTTCGGTTCGCCGACAGTGAATTGGGCCTGATTGACGGTGGCAGGATCGAGCTTGGCGGCGCGGCCCACGCCGCATGCAAGGGCAAGCGTGGCGGCAAAGACGACGAGGAGCCTGATCATCGATGTCCTTCCAGGACCGCAGCAGGAGCCCGCTTCTATGACGCGGCATGGCCCTGTGCGGTTCCCTCGCCCCATCGAAATTCTGCATTGAAGCGGCTTTGCCGAAGAGCCGTACCGCGGGAATCAATATTCCCCCGTCGCCAAAGCCCGGGCAGATTCCATCCTGGCCCGGCGCCCCAGTGACTGGATGACTATTAGAACGGCGTGCATCCATTTCGACGCTGAGATACGGTCTGAGCTTCGGATCCGGCATCATGCCTTCCGAAACCGAGTCCCGATTCGTGCCCGACGCCATGGTCCGCCGAGGAAGCCATGAATCCGATCCGCATAGACGATCCGCACGATCCCCGCGTCGCAGCCTATCTCGACATCCGGGAGCGAGATCTTGCCGGCCGGCAAGGCCGTTTCGTCGCCGAAGGCAAGGTGGTGCTCGACACGCTGCTCGCCGCCCGGCGCTTCGAGGCAGAATCGGTGCTGGTACTCGAAAACCGGCTGGCCGGCCTCGATGACGTCTTGCGCAAGGCGCCTGCCGGGCTTCCGATCTATGTCGCATCCGGCGAAATCATCGACAGGATTGCCGGATTCCACATGCATCGCGGCATATTGGCGATCGGCCGCAAGGGCGCGGCCATCTCCGCCGAGGCCTTGCTTGGCGCACTGCCCGCCCGCGCGCTGATCGTGGTGCTGGTCGGCATCGCCAATCATGACAATATGGGCTCGATCTTCCGCAATGCCGCGGCCTTTGGCGCGGATGCCGTGCTTCTCGACCCGACCTGCTGCGATCCGCTGTACCGCAAGGCAATCCGCGTCTCGGTGGGTGCGGCCTTGAAAGTCCCCTTCGCCTGCTTTGCCGATACCGCCGGCTGCACCGCAATGCTCGACCGGCAAGGCTTCAGCCAATTCGCCTTGTCGCCGCGCGGGCAGATCGACATTCGCGATGCCGAGAGAAACGAGCGGCTGGCGCTCTATCTCGGCACCGAGGGCGAAGGCCTGCCGGAAAGCCTGCTTGCCCGCCTGCAGACGCTACGGATCGGTATGGCGCAAGGCTTCGACAGCCTGAACGTCGCCGCCGCGTCAGCCATCGCGCTGCATCATTTTTCCGGAGCCTGATGCAGGCTGCGCAAAAGCGTGCAGCGGTTTTGCGATAACTTAAAGCGCGTCCGATGAGGCCGGTCGAACGCGACGCGCTTTGGAGCCGCCGCACTCGCACTTGCGGTATCTCAGTCGGTCGAAGCGGCCTTCTGCAGCGCTCGCACCCGATCGGCAAGGCTGCGTCCGCCGCTCCCCGGCCGCGTATCCTCAGCCGCTGCAAGCGCCCGGGCGATCGGCGAATCCGGCCCGTCGAGCTTTGCCGTCAGGGCCACGACTTGCGCCGCCAGATCGTTCATCTCTTCGCGCAATGCCGCGCCGGCTCTGCCGGCATCATCTCCGGCCCGTGATTTCGACGTTTCAACGGCAGCAAGATCTGTCTTCAGCCGCCTGTTCTCGCGTGCCAGCGATGTCAGCCTGGCCTCCAGCCGCTCGCGGTCGGCGTCGAGCTTGGCGGTTGTCTTTTCGATGTCGCCGTTGGCGGCCACATTGACCTGACTGCCTGGCACGCCGGCAAGACCCGCCGCAGGCGCCCTTTCAGCGCCTTTCGGCTTTTCGCGAAGGCGCACCAGTTCCTTCTCGCGGCGCTCCAGCCTGTCCTCGCGATCGGCCAGCGTGGCGAGCAGGCGTTCGATTTTCTTTTCGAGGTCGCCGGTTCTTTTCTTCTCGGCCTTCAGCGCGTCCCGCAAAGCCTTGCTTTCGGCTGCCAATTCCTGGCTGCGCCTGTCCGCCTCCTTACGCTGGCCGCGCAGCAGCGAAATGTCGCTCGCCAGCTTCTGCAGCTCGGATTCGCGCGCCACCAGCTCGATCTGCCGGCTGCTGGATGAGAAACTGGCGTCGTCATACATGTGCTCCAGTTTCCGCAGTTCGAGCCCGCGCTTTTCGAGGGCGCGCTCGGTCTCCGCAAGCCGCTCCGACAGCTGCTGCAGCTGCTCATCGCGCTTGCGAAGCTCCTCGCCCCTGGTTGTAAGATCGGCGACGACCCGGTTCTTGTCCTGCCGCTCGGCCGCCAATTCCTTCAGGGCTTCGCGGTCGCGGCCGATCTCGACCAGCTGTTCGGCGGCCTTCTCGCGCAATGACTTGACGGTCATTTCCAGCCGGCGCACCGAAACCGCGAACTCGGCGCGAATGCGATCCTTGTCCGCCTGGATCTCGGCCAGCGTCAACGGCATCGAACTCTCGACGCGCTTGCGCGTCAGCGCCACCGCCCGCCGCCACACGGCCGGAGCAATCATCAGCGCCAGAAAGCCCGCGCAGAGAAAGCCGAGAACAAAGAACAGGATCGACTGGACCAAGATGACTATCCGTTGTGCATGGCAACCGCCAAAGGTCGACTTTGCCATCTTCGCATGACGGAAATCCGGCGCCACGGCAAGAGTATGTCGCGGCAAAGCTCGGGCCGCTGGATCACAGGCCCAATCGCCGTCGCTCCGTCATGCCGGTCAGAACGGATTCCAGGTCGCGCGCTGGGTGAGCTTGAGGTAGCCGAGATTGACGCCGAGACGGGCGCCGACGCCGGTACGGATCGGCACGAGCAGCACATTGTTGTTCTTCAGCACGTTGAAACCGACGCCGGCGACGACATAGGCGGAGCCGGCGACGCCGCCAAAACGGTTATAGAGGCTGCTCACATCGTCCAGATTGTAGACCAGCATCATGACGCGTGAGCCTTCGCCGCCGAAATCCCAGCCGAGCGACGGGCCTTGCCAGAACACTTTGTGATCGCCGGCATTTTTGGTGTAGAGCGTGCCTTCGCCATAGGTCAGGCCACCGATCAGCGCCCCGGACCCCTCCTCGCCGAGCAGATAGCCGTTCGGCAGGCCATAGGTGGCGAAAATCTTCTCGACGACGGTGGCGAGCCCGCCCGATGTCGCGCCGAAGAATTTATGACCGGAATCGACGATCTCCTGGGCCGTGTATTCCTGCGCCCGCGCCGCCGATGCCGAAAAGGCGACAAGGCCGATGAGCGCGATCGTCATTGAGATGACACGGAAAAAAGTCCGGTCGTAGAATCGGGAAACCATGCTTCCAATCTCCGTCAGGGAGCACTTTCGCCGACGCCTCGCATCCGTACGGCTCTTTGGCGGCCGTTAAGGATGACTGTTAGGGGCAAACTATGCCGTAATCCTTTTTCAACCATTAAACTCTCACATGAAGATGGCGGTTCGAAGGCTGTTTCGCATCGCCCGCGCAGCACCCTGCTGCGTGAACACACCATTTTCGACAATCAAAATTTTGGATTTGTTGCTGCACGCATAAGCGCTGTGTATTCAGAATGCTTGGGAGAGAGCGTGATTCGTGTTGACAGGCGTGATCATGATCGCCCGGTCATTGTGTTGTGAAATTTGCAGGGATTTTTGCCGATGGCCGAGCTTTTCACCCTTTCCGCACCCGACCTGGCTGCGCTTTTGTGCAGCCGGGTCTGCCACGACATCATTTCGCCGGTCGGCGCCATAAACAACGGGCTTGAGCTGCTCGACGAGGGCGGCGCCGACGAAGACGCCATGAAACTGATCCGCCAAAGCGCCAAAAACGCTTCCGCCCGCCTGCAATTCGCCCGCATCGCCTTCGGCGCCGCCGGTTCCGCCGGCATGCTGATCGACACCGGGGATGCCGAGGCCGTGGCCATCGCCTTCCTGAAGAACGAGAAGCCGGAACTGGTCTGGAACGGGACCCGTGCGCTGTTGCCCAAGAACAAGGTCAAGCTGCTGCTCAATCTCATCCTCGTCGCCAACGCCGCCATTCCGCGCGGCGGCAGGCTGGCGGTCACGCTGGAGAACCTGGAGACCGAGCCGCGCTTTGCACTCGCGGCGAGCGGCCCGATGCTGCGCGTGCCGCCCAAATTCCTGGAATTGCATTCCGGCAACAGGCCGGACGAGCCGATCGACGCGCATTCGGTGCAGCCCTATTACACGCTGCTCCTGGCCCGCGAAGCCAACATGACGATTTCGATCCACGCGACCGCCGACGAGATCGTCCTTTCGGCAGCCTGAAGTTCTCCGAAAGAGCGGGGAAAGTATTTTCTCCAAGTCCTATTTACGGCGTGGTCTTAATATTTGTGAGAGACGCGCTTGCAGATTGATTGCGTGAAGCATTGCGAAAGAAGATTTCACTAAAAACACCTTCAGGAAAGTTTTACCTAACGGCTTTTCGGCTTCTTTACCAGATCGGCCTATGTTCCCCGGCAGATGCCACGACGCTGCCGGTTCGCCAAACGGCAAGAGGGTCCGGGAATGAAACGCTGCATGTTCGTCGATAATTCGAGCGTCATCAGGAAGGTCGCAAGGCGTATCCTGGGCGGTTCCGGCATGATGGTGATCGAAGCCGCCAGCGGCCACGAGGCGATCGAGATGTGCGCGGCCGACATGCCTGATATCATCGTCGTCGACGGCGCCTTGCCGGACATGCAGGCGCAGGACCTCATCCGCCGCGTGCGCGCCATGGAAAGCCCGGTATTGCCGCAGGTTTTGATTTCGCTGGCGGGCAAAACGAGCCGGCGCCCAGGGCTACCTGCTGAAGCCGTTCAACCGGCCGCAACTGCTCGAGTGCTTCCGCGCCTTGAAGGTTGCCGCCTGATCAGAGCTGTTCAATTCCGACGAAAATCGGATCGGCTCTATCTTGTTGTTTGCCAGGTTCTTTCCGAAAAAACCGGCGCCCACCTTGGGATCACGCCCCTAGCTCAGGCGCTGACGCGGATATCTTCGGGCTCACGCAGCACATAGCCGCGGCCCCAGACGGTCTCGATGTAATTCTGCCCGCCAGACGCGGCGTCAAGCTTCTTGCGCAGCTTGCAGATGAAGACGTCGATGATCTTCAGCTCCGGCTCATCCATGCCGCCATAGAGATGATTGAGGAACATTTCCTTGGTCAGCGTGGTGCCCTTGCGCAGCGAGAGCAGTTCCAGCATCTGATATTCCTTGCCGGTCAGATGCACGCGCTGGCCACCGACCTCAACGGTCTTGGCATCGAGATTGACCACCAGGTCGCCCGTCGTGATGACCGACTGGGCGTGGCCCTTGGAACGCCGCACGATGGCATGGATGCGGGCGACCAGTTCGTCCTTGTGGAAGGGCTTGGTCATGTAATCGTCGGCGCCGAAGCCGAGGCCGCGCACCTTGTCCTCGATGCCGGCCATGCCGGAGAGGATGAGGATCGGCGTCTTCACCTTGGAAAGGCGAAGCGTTCTCAAAACTTCATAGCCCGACATGTCGGGGAGATTGAGATCGAGGAGAATGATGTCGTAATCATAAAGCTTGCCTAGATCGACGCCCTCTTCGCCAAGGTCGGTCGTATAGACATTGAAACTTTCTGATTTCAGCATCAGCTCGATGCTTTGTGCGGTTGCACTGTCGTCTTCTATCAGCAGAACGCGCATTTCATTCCCCTTTTCTGCTGCCGGACCATTTCACGACCCGTCCAGGACCGGAGCAGTGATTGCCCTGAGCAGAGGCTGCCATCGAATGGTTAATAAAACCTAATTCCCCGTCCGTGACGGTATCAGATTTTTTAACCCCTTTCTACACCTTGTTGAATCCAATAACGAATCACAGACCCAAACCGTTAATGCGGCACATTAATAAGCCAGACTAAGTGACTCTTCGGACTCGTTGGCCGGGTTTCGCGACGAGAAGCAGAATTTTTACCCGCCCTTAAGTCCTGAGCCGTATGATTAACAATGCCCGTAAACGAATGGTTACCGCCGGCAAAAAACTTTAGGAGTTTGTTTCCCATAGTTCCGGGAAAGCCGGTGGAAACGGGTCACGCCTGGGCCTTGCCGGGTGAATTGGACGATATGTGCAGGTGTGCGTTTCCGGGAGTACCGAATCATGAAGTCACGTGAAAACCTCGTTCGGCTGAAGCAATTTCAGGTGAGCGAGAAGCGGCGGCAGCTGCTGCAGCTCGACATGATGATCGCCGAATTCGAGCGCATGGCCGTCGAGCTGGAACTTCAGATCGCTGCCGAAGAGAAGAAGGCCGGCATCACCGACATCAATCACTTTGCTTATCCGACCTTCGCCAAGGCGGCACGTCTACGCCGCGACAACCTTAGAAATTCGCAAAGCGACCTCGCCCAGCAGCGAAATGTCGCCGAATCACTGCTGAGCGAAGCCGAAGCGGAGCTTTCCAAGGCCGAGATGCTGGAATCGCGCGACACCAAGGCGCGCGACACGGAAGCCGGCGGCCGCAGCGCCATGATCGGCTGAAAACAAGACTTTAACGCGCGTCGCGCTTGCGCGCTATTGCTGCGCACCGAACTGTGCCCACCTCAGGCACTCAAATCTTCTTGCTGTTCCGCCGCCCGTGCGCGCGCATTTTTGATGTCGGGCACATGCTGCTCCGACCAGGCTCTGATCTGATTGAGCAGTCCTGCCAGGTTCTTGCCAAGTTCGGTCAGCTCATATTCGACCCGCGGCGGAACGACCGGGAAAACCTCGCGCCGCACAAGCCCGTCGCGTTCCAGGATACGCAGCGTCTGCGTCAGCATTTTCGGCGTGATGCCTTCGAGCTTGCGCGCCAATTCGCCGTTGCGGAGCCGGCCCCGGCGCAGCGCACAGATCACCAGGTAGACCCATTTGCTGGCGAGCGTCTCGAGCACGGCGTGTGACGGGCACGACCGCCGAAAGGCGTCATAGCCGAAAGGGGAAACATCTTCACTATCCATGAGGTGCGTATATATCAAAAAGGTACATACTAGACAAGAGAATGTAACTATCCAAAATGATAGTGGCACATCAAAACCAGCAGGAGAGCCTTCCATGCGTGCCATTATTCAGAATTCCTTCGGCGGACCCGACGTCCTCGTCGTTGCCGATCGCCCCGCGCCATCACCCGAGGCCGGCGAAGTGCTCGTCCGCATCGAGGCGGCCGGCATCAATCCGGTCGATGGTGCGGTGCGCGGCGGCCACTATCCGCTGCTTGGCGAGCCGCCTTTTGTCCTTGGCTGGGACGTTTCGGGAGTTGTCGAGGCGCTGGGCTCCGGCGTCTCCGGCCTCAAGGTCGGCGATGCCGTGTTCGGCATGACGCGCTTTCCCAAACAGGCGGCAGCCTACGCCGAACTCGCCGCTGTCCCGGCTGATGAGCTTGCGCCGAAACCCGAAGGCATGGATCACGCGCAAGCCGCCGCACTGCCGCTGGCCGGCCTGACGGCCTGGCAAGGCCTTGTTCGCCATGGCCGGCTCGAACCTGGTAAGCGCGTGCTGATCCACGCCGGAGCCGGTGGCGTCGGCCATCTGGCGGTACAAATCGCCAAGGCGCACGGCGCTTACGTCGTCGCGACCGCCAGCCCGGAAAAGCTCGATTTCGTCGGCTCGCTCGGCGCCGACGAGGTGATCGACTACACAAGGGATGATTTCACCGGGAAGGCCCGCGACATCGATCTGGTTCTGGACCCGTTCGGCGGCGTGCATGCGGAGCAATCACTGAAAGTGCTCACCGCTGGCGGCGTTCTGGTGTCGCTGCTCGATGTCAGCGATGCCACCAAGGCAAAGGCCAGGACGCGAGGCGTCCGCGTCGAGCGCATGTCCGTAGTGCCCGACCGTGCCGCCCTGGTGGAGCTCGGCAAATTGATCGACGCGAAAAAGCTGGCCGTCCACGTGGCAAAGGCGTTTCCGCTCGAACAGGCCGGTGCCGCCCATGCCTTTCTCGCCACCAGGCCGATCGGCAAGGTGGTGCTGACGGTCTGAAATTGCAGATCGTCGCCCCTCGCAAACGTAAGGGCGCTGATCAGCGCCCTTACCGGCCTAATGCCGGTATTGCTGGATGCGCGTGGTGCGCAGGCCGGCAAGGCCGTATTCGTCGATCGACGCCTGCCAGGACAGGAATTCCTCGGTGGTGAGCTTGTAGCGCTGGCATGCCTCTTCGAGGCTCAAAAGCCCGCCACGCACCGCCGCCACCACTTCCGCCTTGCGCCGGATAACCCAGCGACGTGTGTTTGTCGGCGGCAGATCGGCGATGGTAAGTGGGCTGCCGTCTGGCCCGATAACATATTTGACTCGCGGTCTAATTAGATCGGTCATCGTACTCTCTACAAAAAACTCAAAGACCCAATCCCCACCACATTACCGCCACAGCTTTAAAATTTGCCTAAGCAGACCCTAATGGTTAGGTAAGGATCATGAACGCGGCGTTAGCCTTTTCATCGGCATTTGAAACATCTGCCGGCATGCGCGTTGAACCCGGCAGGAAAAATGAACCGGCCCGGCAAAGCTGGCGCAGTCGAGACGCTTGACCTATATTCCGGCCATTGGCACTGAAGCGCCGCGCAGAACGAAAGAACCATGAACAGCCTCGATCTTCCCGGACGCCCCGAAAACACCCGCGTCGTCGTCGCCATGTCGGGCGGTGTCGATTCGTCGGTCGTTGCCGGCCTCCTGAAGCGCGAGGGCTACGACGTCGTCGGCGTCACATTGCAGCTTTATGACCACGGCGCGGCAACGCACCGGGCCGGCTCATGCTGCGCCGGCCAGGACATCGACGATGCCCGCCGCGTCTCCGAGACGCTCGCCATCCCGCATTACGTCCTCGATTACGAGGAGCGCTTCCGCAAGGCGGTGATCGACCCGTTCGCCGAGAGCTATGTCGCCGGCGAAACGCCGATCCCTTGCGTCTCCTGCAATCAGACGGTGAAATTCGCCGATCTTCTCGCGACCGCCAAGGAACTCGGCGCCGATGCGCTGGCCACCGGCCACTACATCCGCTCCGGCGCCAATGGCGCCCATCGCGCGCTTTACCGGCCGGTCGACGCCGACCGCGACCAGAGCTATTTCCTGTTCGCCACCACCCAGGCGCAGATCGACTATCTGCGTTTTCCGCTCGGCGGCCTGTCGAAGCCTGAAGTTCGCGCCATCGCCGAGGAGATGGGACTGACGGTCGCCGCCAAGCAGGACAGCCAGGACATCTGCTTCGTGCCACAGGGCAAGTATTCCGACATCATCGCCAAGCTGAAGCCGGCTGCCGCCAATCCGGGCGACATCGTCCATATAGACGGGCGCGTGCTTGGCCGCCACGAGGGCATTTTGCGCTACACCGTCGGTCAGCGCCGCGGCATCGGCATCGCCTCCGGCGAGCCGCTCTACGTCGTCCATCTCGACGCCGACCGGGCCCGTGTCGTCGTCGGCCCGCGCGAGGCGCTGGAGACCCACAAGATCTTCTTGCGCAACATGAACTGGCTCGGCGATGGCCCGCTGACCGCTATCCCGGCGGCCGGGCTTGAGCTTTTCGCCAAGGTACGCTCGACGCGGCCGCCGCGCCCGGCGGTGCTGCATCACCGCGCCGGCGTCACTTCGGTGGAGCTGGTTGACGGCGAGTCCGGCATCGCCCCCGGTCAGGCCTGCGTGCTCTATTCCGGCGACGGCAACGAGGCGCGCGTGTTCGGCGGCGGCTTCATCGAGCGCTCCGAGCGCGGCGCCGAAGCCGAGGCGATGCTGACGCGGCTTGCCGTCCAGCCGGCGCGGGTTCCCGCCGAATAGAGGGCGTTTTCTCTTTAGGGTCTGGTGTGGGCAACGGTGCCGGCGGTCAGGATGCGCAGCACGCGGATGGCTTCCTCACCGCTGGTGCGCGGTTCGGCCCGCGTCTCGATGCAGTGGATGAAATGCTCCAGCTCGCGCGTGAGCGGCATGCCCTCGCCGACCGCCACATAGGACGGCTCGTTGGCGGTGAACGCCCATTGGCCGCTGTCCTGCCACACCGCATGGCGGTAGACGGCAAGCTTGCGCTCCCACGGCTCGACATCGTCGAACACCGCCATCGCCTTGGTGCCGACCACGGTCAGCCGCCGTTCGCGGTAGGGATTGAGCCGCGAGGCGAACAGATGGCCGCGCAAGCCGCTGGGAAAGCGCATATGCAGATGCGCAAAGTCGCTGAGATTGTCGAGAAGGGCAGCGCCTTCGCCGCGCACCTCGACCGGTTCGGTGCCGGTGATGGCCAGGATCATCGACAGATCGTGCGGCGCCAGATCCCACAACGCATCGTTTTCGGTGTGGAACTTGCCGAGCCCGAGCCGATGCGAGTGGATGTAGCGGACTTCGCCGAGTTCGCCATTGTCGATCAGCGCCTTCAGCGTCTCGAAGGCGGGATGAAAGCGCAGCACGTGGCCGACCATGAAGACACGGCCATTATCGGCGGCCGCCTGCACCGAACGCTCGGCATCGGCCACCGTCAGCGCGATCGGCTTCTCCACCAGCACGTCCTTGCCGCCGAGCACGGCGCGCACCGCCATGTCGGCATGGAACTGCGGCGGCAGCGCCATGACAATGGCGTCGACATCGTCGCGGGCAAACAGCGCCTCCGGCTCGATCGCCAGGCAATCCTGCTCGCTGGCAAAACCCTCCGCACGCGCAGGGTTGACGTCCGAAACCGCATGCAGCGCGCCGAGCGCCTTTAGGGTGCGGATGTGGTTGCTGCCCCAGTATCCGCAACCGAGGACTGCAATGCGCGGTTTCATCAATTCATGACCATGGCTTTCGTGGCCGAGACATAGCGACGTGCCTCGCTGAACTCAACCCCGGCCTGTGCGCCCAATGTCTGCCCGGCAAAGCTTTAGGCGCCAGCAATATGCCGGCGCGGCAGCCACTTCGATGCTTGACAGGCTTGGCCTCGCAACCTTATATCCGCGCGACCTTGGCGAACGCGCCGATATGCCTGCCGATTTAAGCTGGATTTCGGGCCTTCGCCGCCCTGGCGGGGTAGCTCAGTTGGTTAGAGCACGGGAATCATAATCCTGGGGTCGGGGGTTCAAGTCCCTCTCCCGCTACCAAAAATCGAAGGTACGACCCGGAGACATGGGTAACAGAATGTACCTAAGACATGGGTGACAACCTCGTGCCGAACGGGTTGTCGATGGTCTGCAA
>NZ_JAMYRN010000028.1:0-57851 GCF_040321435.1 Mesorhizobium sp. M0410 | reverse complement strand
GACTGACGCGCAGGCTAAGCTGGAAGCTTTCGCGCTGCCGCACAATGGCATTACGCACCTCGCGTATGGATTCGAAAGCCTGGGTCGTGGTCTGGAAGAGCCGCTCACCGTCGATCGTGAGCGAGAGATGGCGCTTTTCGCGCTGAAAAAGCCGCACCCCGAGTTGGTGTTCGAGCAGCCGCAGCTGCTGGCTGACCGCCGAAGGTGTCACCTGCAATTCCTGAGCGGCCTTTGCCACGCCGCCGAGCCGCGCGACTGCCTCGAAATGCGCCATCGAATTGAACTTGATGTCTGACCTCGTCCTCGTCAGTTAAGCTCAGCTACACAGAATGTTAAGAAACGAAAATTGAGCCGAATGTCAATCGGTCGCACAGTGGTCCCGGAAGGAGATACAGGATGGAGCCGAGTTCAACCCAAAGCTTGGGTAGCGCCGGCAACGTGCCGGGAGTTGGACAGGTATTGACCAGGAAGCCCCTGATCGAAGCTGCCAATATCGAGAAGAGTTATGACGCAACCCGTGTCCTGCGGGGTGTGAGTTTTCAGGTCCGGGCCGACGAAATCCACGCGCTCCTGGGCGGCAACGGCGCCGGCAAAAGCACTCTCATCCGCATCGTCACAGGGCTGACCTCACGCGAAGCCGGCGAGATTGGCTTCGCCTCGTCGAAGGCCGACCACAACAGCCCGATCATCGCGGTGGTGCATCAGGAGCTGGCGCTGTTGCCCGAGCTGTCCGGTCGCGGAAAACATCGGCATTGTGCATGCGAGGTCGGGCTGGTCGCAGATCAGCCGTCGCCGCACGCGCGAAACTGCGCTCGGAGCGCTCCAGCTGATCGACCCAGCGATCGGCGAAGCGATGATCGATAATGCCGGCACGCAAATTGTCCCTCCACGAAGGCCAGATCGTCCGGATCGCTCGTGCCCTTTCCACCGGAGCCGAAGTGCTGCTTCTCGATCCCGGCGATCCGGTTGGGGAAACGCGCTGGCTGCAGGAGATCGCCAACAAGCGAGGCTTTCCGCATGGCATCGTCGGCTATGCCGACCTGTCCCAACCCGACGTCGGCGACCTCCTCGACCGCCACATGGAATATCCGAACTTCCGCGGCATGCGGCAGCCGATGAATTATCATCCCGACCCCGCCAAGACCTATCTGGCGCGGCCGGAGGTCAGTCGTACGCCCGAATGGCGGCGCGGCTTCCGGGAGCTGGCGAAGCGCGGGCTGAGCTTCGACCCGCAGCTCTACTATCCGCAGATGAGCGACTTCCTCGAACTGGCGCGCGACTTTCCCGACGTGCAGATCATTCTCAATCACACCGGCATGCAGGTCGACGGCGCCGAGCATCGAGGAGGCGATCGCAGCCTTCGGCGTCGGCCGCTCGATGTTCGCGACGAACTTCCCCGTCGACAAGCTGTTCTCGAGCTTCGACGCCATTTTGAACGCCTTCAAGGAAATTACGATCGCCCACCCGCATGAGGAGCGGCTCGCGCTGTTCCATGACAACGCCGCCCGGTTCTACCGACTTTAGATCACCGGCAAACAGAAATAGCAGGAGAGTTCGACTTGTTGCTGAAGGGCAAGGCCGTGGTGATTTCGGGGGCCGCGGGCCCCCGGGGAATTGGCCGCTCCACGGCAGCGCTGATGGTACAGCACGGGGCTCGCGTTGCAATACTCGACCTCGATGACGGGCAAGCGCGTGACGCCGCTGCGTCGCTTGGACCCGACCATATCGGCCTTGCGTGCAACGTCGCGGACCTCGACGCCTGCAAGAGGGCGGCGGCGCAAGTGACAGAAACCTTGGGCAGGATCGATGTGCTCTGCAATAATGCGGGCGTCACGCAGCCGGTCAAGACGCTGGAGATCAGCGCGGCTGACTGGGACCGCATCCTCGATGTCAACCTACGCGGCGTGCTCCATCTCAGCCAGGCACTCATCCCGAACATGCGCGAAAATGGCGGCGGCTCGATCATCTGCATGTCGTCAGTTTCGGCCCAGCGCGGCGGCGGCATCTTCGGTGGCCCGCACTATTCGGCTGCCAAGGCGGGTGTTCTGGGGCTTGCCAAGGCCATGGCGCGCGAATTCGGTCCCGAAGGCATCCGCGTCAACTGCATCACACCGGGCCTGATCCAGACCGACATCACCGGCGGCAAACTGACCAACGCCATGCGCGCCGACATCATCAAGGGAATCCCGCTCAGCCGGCTGGGCGAGGCGCGCGACGTAGCCGGCGCCTATCTCTTCCTGGCTTCCGATCTGGCCAGCTACATCACCGGCGCCGTGATCGATGTCAACGGTGGGATGCTAATCCATGGCTGAGTGGACAACGGAGCTTGAGATGCCTCGCGCTGGCAGCAATGTCAGCCTGGCCGAACGAGCCTATCGTATCCGCCGACGCGCCGTGCGGATGGGTCAAGTCCAGGGCCAAGGTTATGTCGGACAGGCGCTGGGTGTCGCCGACGTGCTTGCCGTCGCCTATTTCCATGCGCTTCGTTACCGGCCGGAGGACACGTTGTGGGAGGGACGCGACCGCTTCCTGCTGTCGATCGGACACTATGCGATCGCGCTCTACGCGGCTCTGATCGAAGCGGGCGTGCTGCCGGAGGAAGAGCTCGAAACCTATGGCAGCGATGAAAGCCGTATGCCGATGTCCGGCATGGCGCCATACACGCCCGGCATGGAGATCACCGGCGGCTCGCTCGGTCACGGCCTTGGCATTGCCGTTGGCATGTGCATGGGGCTGATGCGCAAGCGAAGCGACAGTTTCGTCTACAATCTTTTGTCCGACGGCGAGCTCGGTGAGGGCTCGACCTGGGAAGCCGCGATGTCGGCCGCCCACCACAAGCTCGACAATCTCATTGCCATTGTCGACTTCAACAATCAGCAGGCCGATGGTCCGTCGACGGCCATGCTCTCCTCCGAACCGGTGACCGACAAGTTCGAGGCTTTCGGCTGGCATGCGCAGCGCGTCGACGGCAACGACATCGAGGCGGTCCGCAAGGCCTTCGACATGGCGCGCGGCCTGAAGGAACCTCGTCCGCGTGTGATCGTTTGCGATACGCGCATGGCCAAGGGTGTGCCATTCCTGGAAACCCGCGACATCACGCATTTCATCCGCGTCGAACCGCACGAATGGACGTTAGCGCTCGAAGCTTTGGAAAAGGGACGTCCGCGTTGAGGTTGTCAAAGTTCGCGCCGCGCCACGCCGCCAATGCCGGTGAGCGCAAGACCACATCGGCGATGATCGCGTCGATCGCGCCCGATGGCGTACCGACACGCAATGCGCCGTTCGGGCACACACTGGCCAGACTGGCGCACCAGCGGCCCGGGATAGTTGGCCTGACGGCGGACCTCGCGAAATACACCGATCTCCATGTCTTCGCACAGGAGCATCCGGACCGCTTCTATCAGATGGGCATGGCGGAGCAGGTGCTGATGAGCGCCGCCGCCGGCTTGGCGCGGGAGGGTTTTACGCCCTTCGCCACCACCTACGCCGTCTTCGCATCGCGACGTGCCTACGATTTCATCTGCATGGCAATCGCCGAGGAGAAACTCAATGTGAAGATCGTCTGCGCCTTACCGGGGCTGACGACCGGCTACGGCCCCAGCCACCAGGCGACGGAGGACATCGCGATTTTCCGTGGGATGCCGAACCTGACGATCATCGACCCTTGCGACGCGCTCGACATCGAACAGGCCACGGAGGCGATCGCGGACTACAACGGGCCGGTCTACATGCGGCTTTCGCGCGGTAAGGTTCCTGTCGTGCTCGACGAAGACGACTATACATTTGAAATCGGCAAGGCGCGAATGCTGCGCGAGGGCGCGGACGTATTGTTCATTTCCAGCGGCCTGATGACCATGCGCGCGCTGGAGGCCGCGAAGGCGCTTGAAGCCGACAGGATCGGCTGCGCCGTTCTGCACGTTCCGACGATCAAACCTCTGGATACGGAGGCGATACTCGCTGCGGCGCGCCGTTCGGGACGGCTGGTGGTGGCGGCGGAGAACCACACCATCATTGGTGGCCTTGGCGAAGGCGTTGCCGCGCTGCTGATGCGCGAGAGAGTGACCCCAGTCTTTCGCCAGATCGCCCTGCCCGACGAGTTCCTCGACGCTGGCGCGCTGCCGACGCTTCACGATCGCTACGGGATCTCAACTTCCGAGCTCGTGCGCCGCGTCCGCATTTGGAGCGAATGAGAAGTAAGAGCTCTCCCCACACAACAGTTGAGTCATCGACCTTGACCTTGCCCCTCTTATCTAATCCGGTTTGAAGTTCGTTCTGGCCCATCGAGAGGACCAGGACATGAAACGTAGCCGCTTCTCTGAAGAGCAGATCATCGGAATTTTGAAGGAACATGAGGCCGGGGTATCGGTTGCCGATCTGTGCCGCAAGCACGGGGTCAGCGACGCCTCGATTTACAACTGGAAGGCCCGCTTCGGCGGGATGGATGTCTGCGAGGCTCGGCGACTGAAGGCTCTGGAGGACGAGAACACGCGGCTGAAGCGGCTTTTGGCCGACGCCATGCTCGACAATGCCGCGTTGAAGGATCTTGTGGGAAAGAAATGGTGACGCCCGCGGCCAAGCGGAAACCTTTCCAGCGACCAGATCGATCAACTTCAACGCCGACTGCAACGGACCAGGCGATCAAGGAAAGGTGCATCATGAAGCATTCGCGGAGCCGACAATAGCCGACGCCATTCTCGACCGGATCATCCACAACGCCCATCGCATCACCCTCGAAGGCGACAGCATGAGAAAGCAAAAAACACCGCCGCCCTTGACCGGCGCCGAAAACGGCGAAATCAATCGCAAATGACTTCAACCAGGCAACCGAGCGCCGACCCCATCCTGCTGTCCGAGAATTAGTGAAACTGCTGTCCGCGATTTAGCGGAACGACTGTCCCGTTTTTGCGAAATACGCACGTCCGACGCAGCTTGCGTTGACAGAGGCGGTTTTACGCGCAGTTGCAATAGCACTTCCGCCGGCCTATTTTTGTGGAGTTCAATTGTGGTTCGGCCAAGGGCGCTTTGGGCGCCGGACCGGCCCCGTGTAAACCTCATTAAAGAGAGACGAACCCTGCCATGGAAGAATTCTTATCGCGCATCGCCACTGGTGCCGGCATCGGCCCGGCTCTCGCAGAGAAGGCCGTTGGGTTAATGCTGGGTTTCCTGCAACGCCACGCGGCCGACGGTCCCGTTGCGCGCATGATCGCGGCCATTCCCGGAGCTTCGGAATTAGTGGCGAAGTATCATGGCAACGACCCAGAGGGCGGAGGCGGCCTCATGGGGCTCGGCCAGCAATTGATGAGTGAGGGTCTCAGCATTCTAAAGATCGCCGCCATCGCCAACGAGACGATCGCCTTCGCCAAGGAACATGCCGGCGACGAACTCGTGGACGAGGTCCTCAATTCCGTTCCTGGCCTTCCCCAGTTCGTCTGATCAGCGGCAGCCGGGGGCGCATGACCTCGTGCGCCCGTGCCGGCCCGTCTGCGCAGGTAGGCATTCTCCGCCGAGCGCTCCGTACCGATCTCGCCAGACCACCAACCGCCGGGCACGCGAAGCGAGCGTTGGAGTACTTCATTCGTCTGTCCCAAAATCGACCGCAGGCGAACCGATGTGTATAACTTCCGGCGGTAAGGGTTTATCGTGAACGCTTTCGATGAAGCCCGCGAGATAAGCAAACGTATTGTATTTCTCAAGAACCAACCGCTTCGCCTCTTGTATTGCGCCGCGACGCTCCTTCCAGAGGTCCGAGTCGATGATTTCTTGAATTTTTTGGATTACGTTCTTGTCCTCTGGGTCAATCAGAACCATTGAGTCGGAAGGGAAGAACCTGGTGATTGCCGAACTGCCGTAATAGATCGGCATTGTTTCAGCAACGAAGCAGTCCATAAGCTTCTCTGTAAAATAGTAATCAGCACGAGTATTCTCGAAAGCTATACTGTAACGGTACGGTGCGAGTGCGTCCCATTTATCTCCAATCAGCCGAAAACCTCGGCCGAACAGGTCAAAATCGAGCTCCTCTCTCAGCCGTTCCAGAAACGCCAGCCGATATCGATGCCCTTTAAGCAGGGCGATGTTACTGGTAATCCATGAGAGCCGAAGCGGCTTGTCCACGACTTCGCTGACCAGAAGTTGGTCATATGTCTTTGTTACAGACCAAGACCGAGTGATAGGTGGAGACAAAACGAATCGGCGCTCTGCATTCTGCCGAGCAGCCAGCTCTGCGTCAGACGTCAGGACGATGGTATTTTTCCCCTGCCCTTCATGAAATGCGCGATGAGCTTTCGTCGGCGGTTCGCCGATTGCAAAAATTGTCCTGTTTGGACTCGCCTCGATATCAACAGGGAGCCCAAAAATAGAAGCAGAGTTAAAGACAATATGCCAATCGGGCGCGAAGGATGTCCTGCGTACAAAAGCGACATTGTTCCAGATTCCACTGCCCTTTGGAGTGAGATGGTGGATTGCATCATCCAAAACGCCCCAAGAATCCAGACATGTAGCAACAATGGGCGCCGGACGTTCCGTCAACAATTTGGTCGACAAAGCAGTTCCACCCCATTCACTTCCGTTGGACCGGGAGCAACTCGTGCATCGGGCGCAAGACCTCTCTGCACCTGAAATAGCTCGCGATCCTGATCGGTATCAAACACACGATTCTGTGCGACTTCGCGATTCTGTGCGACTTCGCGCCATTCGACAACTCATCTCTAAGACCGCGGGAATCCCTTCACTCGTGAAGGTACTCAATCGCCATTTCGGATTGCGGTAAGATTGGGCAGCATAAACCTTCCGGGACCCGCTGTCGAGGCAATTGTCGCTTTGCACCTAACCAGGTTCTTCCTCACTTTGTGTGGTGATCAGGCCGGTTGAGTGGCAGCATGCGTGCCCTCTAAAATATGGAAGTTGACTACATTCTTATTATTAATCGGGATATACGACCAGTTTAGAGGCGGCTCGCCTCTCACAGGCGACGTTTGCAGCGGCGACGGCAGATCGAGATATTGGCGGGTTGATGCCGGGGCTTTGTCCGAAATCTGTGGTCCGATTTCGGACGAAGTGACGGTCAAGATGTCCGAAATATGCTACGAATTTCGGACAAGCTTCATACACAAAGCGCCGCGGCTTTGCCCGACATCATCGATATCGTCATGCAGATGGGCGATGCCGACCTAGCCTCGTCCCCTCCCCTTCCAGCCATTGCCAATCCCAGCCTGCCTGCGCAGCTTGAGGCGCTCGCCGGCCGCGCGCGCGATTATATCGAGGCGGCGAGTTCGGCCAACACGCGCCGCGCCTACGCAGCCGACTGGAAGCATTTTTCGAGCTGGTGCCGGCGCCAAGGCATCGAGATGTTCCCGCCCGATCCTGAGGTCGTCGGGCTCTATATCGCCGCCTGCGCGTCAGGTACGGCCACTGGCGACAAAAAGCCCAACACCGTTTCAACCATCGAGCGCCGGCTTTCGTCGCTCTCCTGGAATTTTGCCCGCGCGGCCAGCCGCTGGACCGCAAGGACCGGCATATCGCCACGGTGATGGCAGGCGTTCGCAACACCCACGCCTCCCCTCCCCGGCAGAAGGAAGCGATCCTGCCCGAGGATCTGATCGCATGTTCGAGACCCTCGACCGCGGCACGCCGCGTGGTCTGCGCGACCGCGCCATGCTGCTTTTGGGTTTCGCCGGCGGCCTTCGCCGATCCGAAATCGTCGGCCTCGACGTCGGCAGGGATCAGACCGAGGACGGGCGCGGCTGGGTCGAGATTTTTGCCGATAAGGGTCTGCTTGTCACATTGCGCGGCAAAACCGGCTGGCGCGAGGTCGAAATCGGCCGCGGCTCCTCCGACGCCACCTGCCCTGTGGTCGCTCTGCAGACCTGGCTAAGACTGGCGCGCATTGCGCACGGACCGCTGTTTCGGCGCGTTGCTGGTCAAGGCAGAGCCGTCGGTGCCGATCGCTTGAACGACCAGGAGGTCGCACGCCTAGTCAAGCGCACGGCGCTCGCCGCCGGCGTGCGCGGCGATCTGTCGGAGGGCGAACGGGCCAAGAAATTCGCCGGCCACTCACTGCGCGCCGGCCTCGCCTCGTCGGCCGAGGTCGACGAACGCTATGTGCAAAAACAGCTCGGCCATGCCTCCGCGGAGATGACGCGAAATTATCAGCGCCGGCGCGATCGTTTCCGCGTAAATCTCACCAAGGCGTCCGGGCTCTGATGCCCCCGTTTTGTCCGCTGGGATGAGGCGGTCAGATCTCAGGCGATAACAATTACCTCATCGAGCACAGCGAGCGCTGTGTCCAGACTATCGGCGGCCGACGCTTCGTAGTCAGGCATGATCATCAACTGCGTTATGGCACGGCCCACAAATTCCGGGTTTAGCTTTTCCAACCGATCCTTGGTCCGGGAGACCTGTTCCGGGAATGCGCGCAGATTGAAGCGAACAAATAACGAGGTCTCTTATCCCCGACACGAATAGCTCGCGATCTCATCGGGATTTCCCTTACCGCCATAGGCAGCTTGAGTGGGATAAGCGCAGATCGGCTGGTGCTTGCCGGGGAATGCCTTGCTGCCAGCCGCGAGAGAATCCGGAGCCTTGTCTTGGTTTATCCAGCCCTCGATGGCGGCCAAAGGATCAAAGTCGTCGAAGGCTTGGCCATCGCCGCAGTGGGTCATCCCCGGGATTATGAACATGCGCACGAAACGGCGAGCCGCTTCCAAATCGCCGCCGCTTGTGACCTCGACGACTTGCTTGTACCAGCGCACCAGATCGTTGGCTGAGAAGACCGGATCGGAAAGTCCCTGAAACAAGAGCAGCTTTCCACCGTGGGCAGCGAAGCTGGCGAGATACGTGCCGGTCGCATCATTGAGCTTGGCCGTATCCGCAACGCGTGCCGGATCCTTGTCGAAGTCGAACTTCAGGGGGTCAAAATTCGGCGCCGGGGGCGTCATGAAGTAGTATTGAAGCGAGCGGGCTCCCAGAACGATGTTATTTGCATCCGACTGGGAAGTGGGGGAATTGCCCAGCTTCCACATTCTCCAGTCCGCGCCCGCAACGCCCGTATCATATGGCCAATCGCTGTAAAGCTTTTCGCCATCGGAGCTTTCCGGACCCGCGAACGCGCGGCTCATGGCCTGCACTTGACCAGCCGTGAGGCAGCTGTCCGTCTTATCGCCTTGGCAGGACAGGACCTTTGGGTCGAACCGGCACTGCTGCCAGGCGTTGATGACGCCATCCTCAATGCCATCGCGGGCATCACAGGCAGCGAGAACCGCCTTGGCGACGATGTTCAGATCCTGCTGGGAGAAGGCGCGGGATAGAATGGGATGGCCGGCCTCATCCTTGGGAGCGATGCTCATGTACTGGCGAGTATCCCAGGCTTCGGCAATGTTGGCGGCACTGAGACGAAAACCCGGGCTACCTGCAACAATGCCGTCGAACTCGAGCGGATATCGCTGAGCCGCTATCAACGCCTCACGACCGCCATTCGAGCATCCCATGAACACCGACTTTTTCGGAGCCGCCCCATAGAACTTGGCAATCACCTGCTTCGAGACCGAAGTGACTTTGCCAATGGAGGCGTACGCAAAATCAATGCGTGCGGCTTGATCGACCCCGAAAGCCGGATCGGGGCTTGGGTGCCCGCCATCCATGCTTACAACAGCGTAGCCGCGCAAGAGCCCGGGAGCCGCGGTCGAGTTCCGGCAAGGAATGGTCCCGACGGCCGGCGCCAGGAAGCCATCAACTGCGCCGCCGCCCTGGAAAAGGAACATGTCGTTCCAGGTCGTCGGAAGACGCACCTCAAACCGGGTGCCATATGATTGACCATCGACCCCCTGGCGTTTCCCGATAACACCTCGGACAAGGCAGTGCCCGCCCACTTTTACCGCCTGAGGCGAGGCGCCGGTGAATGCAGTGAAGGGATCTGCGGGGATCTCCTGCGGCTTTTGAAGGCTAGCCTCGGTAAAGATCACGCTTGGAATTTTGAGCTTGGCGATGGACCGGCACGCCTGATCCGACGCGTTTGCCGCCAGTGCAGGCGCACATACACATATGATCGCCAACATCAGTGCCAGCGTGCACCCGCGGTCCCGCAGCTTGAGCCCGTTAGCCAAGAACATACCCATCCTCCCTGGATGCGCCCGATAGCCCGAAAGCTGATCGCATTGGTAGCTAGTTGTGAGCTTTCAGTAGCTTGTCCATCCGGTCCGAGCCGGGAAAGCTGAGATTGTCGAAGCTTCAGTGACTCCAGGGGGACCGGATGAACATCCATAAGAATACCGGTCTGACGCCGCTCGGTCGAGAGCGGATTTTTTGCGCCTGGGCGCGCCGGCAGCACCTCGAGGCGTTGCCGCCTGATCCGCAGACCGTCGGCCTCTACATCACGGCCTGTGCATCCAGAAAGGTTACAGGAGACAAGAAACCAAACTCTGTGGCGACGATCGAGCGCCGTCTCTCCTCCCTGGCGTGGAATTATACGCAGCGTGGCGAGCCGCTCGATCGAAAGGACCGCCATATCGCCACCGTGCCCGCCGGCATCCGTAACAGCCACGCAAAACCGTCTGTGCAGAATGAGGCCATACTTCCCGAAGACCTGATCGCCATGCTGGAGACGGTGCTCCGCAAGACCCATCAGGTCGCCCCAGGCCAGAGCAACCGGCTCGTCCCCGGGGAGGACGAAACGGTCGACCACTCCGCTTGTTCGACTTGTGTTCGGGCGACTATCCCGGCTTCTATGCATCGCGCTTCGGCGCGGCGAGCTTTGTCCAACGCGCCAAGCCTTTGAACCGAATCGCTGTAGACGGAAGTCGCGGCGAGCTTCGCGTTGTTGATCGGAGCATCGAACCAGGCGTCGTATCCGCGGTATCCACCCCATCGTCTGTCGCGCAATCTGTTGGCGAGCGCGTCCTCAGCCGTTCGATCGCGGCCGTCTTTGCCGCAAACTATTATATGGCGGCCGCCGATGCCATTCGGGCGCGCAATATCTCAGGGGTTGAAGGATCGTCGATCAGTTTTCCGATGTCTTGGCGGGCCGCGATGATCTGCACATGACCCTGCAAAGATTGCGCGTAGTAGGAAATACTGGTGCAACTGGTCACCCCAGGCGTCAGGATAATCGTAGAACCAATCGAACGAATGCACGCATCGCGGTTTGCCTACAGCACTGCTCTCCTGTCCCGATAGCGCAAATTCGCGGTTACCTCCAGCCACGAAGAGTCGGACCAATTTTATTTGTAGGTTAGACCTTCGTCCTCGGCAAGATTGGCCAAGCGATGACTCGCTGCTGAATTGCCGGCCCGCGCGTGATGAGCGCGAAGGCGTCAGGTGCCCCCGCCGTCAAGACTCAAGCCGCAACGCAATCAGGCGGGAGTGCCTTCCGCTAGGTGGGGATGGACTGGCCGCCGAAGTCAGAAGCAGCAAGCCTGGAGCATAATGGAAGACCTCGACCATGTGAAGCAGGCCGTGAAGGGCGACCTAGCCTATTTGCAGCCACCTGCTCAAAGCCGCGACATGAAGCCAGCCGCCAGCCTGCTAGTCGACAGCAACCGTTCAGCTTGCTGCCGCCGACCGCTTGAAAACGATGGTCACCTTCGTCCCTTTGTTGGCGCTGGACTCGACGGCTAGCTGCGCCTTGGCGTTCTCGGTCAGCGATCGCGCGATCAGCGCTCCGAGCTTGCCTGGTTTGGGCCACACCTCGCCTTCCGGCAGGCCGATTCCGTCGTCCGCCACTATAACCCGGCAGCCATCGCCATTGACGACGCTGTGCAGTGTTATCGTGCCGCCATCGCGGCCCCGGAACGCATGCTTTAGTGAATTGGTCAGCAATTCGTTTACGACCAGCCCGGCCGGCATGGCGACGTTTATTGACACGGGATATGTATCCACCTTCATATCCAGGCGGATTCCCTCGACCGCATGCGAGCTCATGACCGCGGACGCGATCTGGCTGAGATAGACGCCAAGGTCGACCTCCTCCTTCGGCTCGTCGGCCGTTAGCGTCTGGTAGAGGATCGCCAGAGCGTCGACGCGACCGGCGAGCCGCTCAAACCGTCTCCGGTCGGCCTCGGTCGCGTTGCGGCTTTCCAGCCGGATCAGCGCGGTGATCATCTGCAGGTTGTTCTTCACCCGGTGCTGCAGTTCGCGCAGCAGCGTGTCTTTCTCGCTAACACGCTCCTCCGCCGAGCGCTCATCTCCCGCCTCGCCATGGGCGGATACGTCGACCAGGGCCACCAGTCGGAAGCACACCTTGCCGTTTTCGTCTTCGATCACGTTCGAATAAACGTCGACGATCGCGGGTTTGTCCTCTCCGCGCTCCAGCTTGAAGGTGCCGACCAAATCGGTTCCCTCGACCACGGCCTCGGCTAGCGGCCTGTCCTTTTGCTGATGGAGGCCTTTGCCCAAAAGGGCTGCCCAGTTTGCTCGTGTGAGCCTGGCGGCTGTCAGGCCTGACAGTTTCTCGAATTCCGGATTGGCGTAGACCACGCGCTCTTCACCGGCAAGGTCCGAAACGGCTATGGCGATCGGCACCTGGTCGAGGAATTTCTTGAACTGTTCGCTTTCCAGTGCGGTTGCAAGGTCAGGTGTATCAAGTAACTGCTCGACCGCCTCAGCCTTCTCTGAATCCGATGTCATTTGCGCGCCTGTTCTGTGCGGATGATATCAACAATGCGGCGAGCCCGCCATCGCCAAAACTGGAGCTGCATCTCACGTTTCGCATCACGCATCTGACAACCAGCTCTGCATAGCGTAACGGCCGCACGTCTAGCATTGCGACCGGCCGAAGGAGAGCGGCAAGGATCGGCTACAATCCAGGTGCCTGGAATGTCGAAGCGACCGGTCAAGTGGGTACGCTGCGGAAGATCGATAGAGCAGGCATTCAGGGAGAATGAGTTCGCGTGCCGGCCTCGGCGATACGTGCCGACACTGTCAACCTCATGACCGCATGCGGGCTGAAAGAGCAGCGCTTCGCTCCAGCGGTAATTCAGGCCGCTAGCTGCCTAACTGCGGCAAGCCCATCGATCGTGTATGTTGAGACGCTATTGCCGATGCCTAAATATCGAACCCGTCATGGCAATCGTTGTGACGGGAAGCGCTCGCTTATGGGCTGTGCTGGAATGCGCATGAAGTAGGCGCCTGTGCGCCGCATCGTTGATCTCTTGGCCTTCGAGGAAGTCGTCAATCTCATCGTATGTGAGACCGGGACGAGGTTCTCCAGGTCGGCGGTCGGAATCTTTTCCAACAAGATCAGACGGAGCGCCCAGATACACTGCCAAGGCGCGAACTCTGCGCTTGTTCAGCCCGGAAAGAGGAAGAATGTCTGCGGCACCATCGCCGAACTTGGTGAAGAAGCCCATCAAGGCCTCGGCTGCTTCGAAGCGACTTCTGAAAAAGAAGTGTGGGTTTGCTCTCATACCCTTTGCTGAAAAATGTTGTGATAGAGCGCATGGAATGCCACGCGCTTCGAATCGGAGTAGCCATCCGGGAAGCCTGAAGCCCCTTTGAAGCGCATGTCCGGCAGCTATTCATAGCGTGGATGACTTTGATCGAAACAAACGATTTCATAACTCTTCGGAAATCTTGCATGAACAAAAGCACGTCCGCACCGGTCACCCATCCAAAGGAGAAAATCTTCCATGCGCCCTGACGTGCAGTGGAGGTCGTGCCGAGAAGTGAGTTGCAACTGGCCGATCATGTCGGCGGTTCGACGCTAGTCGTCCCCAATGTTCCTGAGCTGCGAAGTCTTGCAGGCGAGCCAGCTGCCCAGCGCGATTCTGCTTGTGGCGGGCTTTTTGCCGCAGGCAGTCCGCTCGTTTGGGCAGCGGATTGGAGACCCGGCCGGCAGCGCTACCATACAACATCAGCGCACTTTACATCTACGCGGTATTGCCGGGCTTCCAGTCGGTGCCATGTTTGGCCGACGAATGACGCGATGCGGCCTCCTGCACAAGCGAAGGCGTTATCGGATGTGCGACCGGGAAGCAGGCGGACAGTGCAGCACATGTCACTCGCCTGTGCGACGGTCTTTCGGGGAATGAAATCGGGCCAGTTCACGGCGCGGCATTATTCGTCAACAGCCGCCCCTTCGCAAGGATATAGGCAGCCCGCGTCACAAGTTCGTGCTGCAGATGAAAACGGCATCGCCGGCATGCAAGTCAGCAGCCGCTCAAGATTCGATGATCCAGCCAAGCTCTCGGCGTCATGGAACGGCAGGCGCCACGATCGAAGCATCTCATGTTGATTCAGGCGGACCCTTATGAGGCGTTCTTTGATGCCGGTGATGCCTGACAGGCGGTTGCAGCTGCAAGCGACAACGCGGCCTATTTAGTTGGAAACGGTCTGAGGCAGGCCAATTTGGCTTGCCCGTCACTATGTGGAGAAAGAAATGCTGTGTCTAGGAATTAGCGGCGGACTTGACCAAGTCCATGAAAACCGATTCGAGCTTCGGAACGCCTTTATGCACGATGGCGCCGCGGTGCTCGTCCGAGACGGACGGGTGATAGCAGCCGTCGAAGAGGAACGCCTCAATCGGATGAAACACTCCAACAAGCTCCCAATTCGTTCGATTCAATACTGTCTGTCAGCGGCGGGGGTTCAGCTCAACGACATTGATCGTGTCGCGCTCTACGCCAGCGAGCCCTATGCCAACGCCATGCTTGAAGGTATGTCCGCATCGCACCCGGACATTCTCTCCATTCCGTTGGATGCTAAAACGTTGGTGCAGGATCTGTTAACGCGTGAGTTCGGCACTAAGTTGGACAGTTCGCGTATTTCATTCGTAAGTCATCATCAGGCGCACGCCGTGAGCGCCTTTGCAATGTCGGGCTTCGAACAAAGTCTCATTCTAGCGATTGATGGCTCTGGTGATTTCCTATCGGGCCTCTTGGCGGTAGGGTCTGGCACAGAAATTACGCAACTCGAGGCTTTCCCCGAGAACAATTCTCTTGGGCTGTTTTATCTCGAGACGATCCGCTATCTCGGCTACGGCTTGTTCGACGAGTATAAGGTAATGGGACTCGCGCCCTACGGCGACCCCGCTACCTATCGCGAGCTCTTCGAGCAGTTCTACGAGCTCTCCGCCAACGGCGGTGGCTACCGTGTTCACCTCGACCGCATCGGTCCGGCGTTGCTCCGCAATATCGAGGTCAGGCGAAAGGGAATGCCCTTCACCCAGCAGCATCGAGATGTGAGTGCGTCACTGCAGGAAGCGCTTGAGCGGATCGTGTTCCACATTCTCCGGCATCACCGTGAGGCCACCGGCATGAAGCGGTTGTGCCTGGCGGGGGGGGTGGCCCACAACTGCACGATGAACGGTAAGCTGCTGTATTCAGGGCTTTTCGAAGACATTTTCGTGCAACCCGCGTCTCACGACGCTGGCTGCGCATTGGGAGCTGCGCTGATAGTCTCTAACGAGATGGGCCGCCCCGCGCCGTGTGAGCGACTGCAGGAGGTCTATTGGGGTCCTGATCTCGGGAGCGAGCGCGCCGTGCAACAGGAACTGAATGCATGGGCCGGACATCTCGAGGTTGAACGCTCTGATGACGTGGCAAGCAGTGCAGCCGACTGGATCGCCAACGGCGCCGTGATCGGCTGGGTGCAGGGTCGTTCGGAGTTTGGGCCACGTGCGCTGGGCAACCGCAGCATTCTTGCCGACCCTCGGCCCGCCGCAAACAAGGACCGGATCAATGCGATGGTCAAGAAGCGCGAAGGCTATCGGCCCTTCGCGCCATCTGTGCTGGAGGAGGATGCGAGCGAATTTTTCGACCTCCCGGACGGTAGGCACGAATTTCCATTCATGAATTTCGTCGTTCGCGTGCGTGACTCAAAGCGCGCCTTGCTCGGTGCCATCACGCACGTCGACGGTACCGCTCGCCTGCAAACAGTATCGCGCAACGCCAATCCCGCGTACTGGGAGGTCATCAATGCGTTCAAGAAGCGCACAGGCACTCCAATTCTGCTCAATACGTCCTTTAACAACAATGCCGAACCGATCGTGGATTCGGTTGCAGACGCGATTGCCACCTTTCTGACGACAGAGCTGGATGGACTTGTGGTCGGGCCCTTCCTGGTAAAAAAGCGGGCTGCAACGCTGCAGGATTGGACTGCGCTTGCGGTTTCGTTGCCGCCCTATGTGTCCCTCCATCAAACCCGCGCTTACAAAGCGCCAGATCGTCGGGAGACTCACTGCGAGATCAGCACGACCCACTTCAGCAGTGACAGTGTACGAATTTCACACGACTTGTTTAATCTGCTGATGCGGATTGAGGGCGAAGCCATGTTGGGAGATCTCCTCAATACAATTGCGCCGGATCAGGCTAAGCGTGACGCTGTGATGGAGGGCCTGCGACGACTGTGGGAGCAGCGCCTCGTTCGATTGCATCCCTCACAAGCTGCTCGCATGGATCAAGACTGCGATCAAACGCTGGACCAGCATAACAGGCTCTCAGCGTGATAGAGGTGCCGCTATCCAAGCTCGGCGAATAATGGTGTTCATCGATGCCGCCTGCCACCTCACCGCTGGCAGGCAGTCGACTTCATCACAGGGTTGATTCGTCCACTTCACCTTGGACGACCGGACGCGCATAAAAAAGCGGCTGCGGCGGGTCCTTGCTAGCCACCGTGATGCGGGACCACAGCGACAGGGCGTGCCCGAGACGGTCAATGCGGCCGGCGGTGTCGTCGCCGGCGGCGAAGGTCGCATTCAGGATCAGCATCGACCAAAGAGCGAGGCCACTGCCGTTATGCTCCGAGATCTGGGGACGGCGGCATGGCGATCACCGTCTACTCGGCGTTGCCGAACTCACTGCATGCGAGACCGTGACGAAGCCCTTCACATTGCGGGTCGGGACATAGCTGGCTTCTTGGCGCGCTACCACCGCTAGAGATGCAGACTTCGCCCAACAGCTCCTGCTGGAGCGCGGCTTGGATCTGATGGCAGAATTCTTGCGGAGACGGGGACAAAGTGGGGAGCACTCCAACCTACACACGCGTCACTGGGCTATCAGTGTTGACCGTATAATCTTCGGAATGGCAATGGCATATTTTACAAAGCACGACGGCAATCAAATTATATACCGCAGCTGGGAAGAGCCGGAACAGTCAAGCGCAAGGATGAGAATTTTGGTCCTCAAGCTTGATCATGTCGGCGACTTTTGGATGTCTCTAGGGCCTCTAAAGGACCTTCGTCAGCGTTTTGCGCATGCCCACATTACGCTGGTGGTGGGAAGCTGGAACATCGCTACTGCAAAACAGTTCGACCTCGCCGACGATCACGTTGCTTTTGACTTTTTTCCTCGCAACCCAAAAGTCAAAACGCGCAAAGAAGCCGCGGACATAAGGCCGCTGCTGACCGGCGAGTTTGATCTTGCCATTGATATGCGTGTTCCGGAAGAAACAAGGCCGATCTTGCTTGAAGTTCCCGCCAGGCACCGTGCGGCGATAGTTGATCCGTACAGCATGCATCAGATCGATATTGCGATAGCGCCATTCAATCTGAAACTGCGCAGAACCATTTTCTACAAGCTGGTCCAAAAAATAGGGCTTGCTAACAAAATCCCCCGTAGATGGCTTGATTGGTTCATTGACCGTAAGCAGGTGCGTCTCCAGCATGTGTCAGAAATCCTCCTCTTTCTGGTCGCAAAGGCAGCTGCCTATTTCGAAAGCGGAGCGGGTCACCCACAGAATTCGACTACAGGCAATGCCCCGATTGTCGTGGCTCCGTTCTCCAATTCCAGCCTGCGAGATTGGCCGATTGAAAGTTTTGGCAAAGTTGTCGCTGCTCTTTCGACCCGTGGTGAGGTGGTCCTCGTTGGCCGTGGCGAATGCCTGGAAGCGCTTGAGGAGGTTGCGAAGATAGCTAGGGAACGTGGAGCCGCGAACATTCGGACGGCTGTCGACTTGTCAGAATTGGAATTCAATTGTCTCGTGAATTCGGCCGCGCTCGTCGTTTCGAACAATTCAGGCACCGGCCATGTCGCTGCCCAGCTTGGCCGCCCTACTATCGGCATTTTCACGGCGTCACATCTACCTGAGATTTGGGGGTTTCGAGGTCCCTTGGTCAGCATGCTTATGAGTGTTATTGAATGTCGCGGATGTGGTCTGGACCAAGTGCGGCATTGTCCGGTCAAAGTCCGATGCAAGTTCGACATCACGCCGGATCTCGTGATTGCCGAGGTAAACGCCTTGATGAATCATTGTAAGGGTACGGCATAAGCTTAGTGGCTCGCGGTCACCACAACCGCGATTGCCCAGCCCTTGTCGCTGATTCAATCGCTACAATCATCTAAAGGCCGAAATTCAGAATCGAATCGACTTGTTCGAAGGACCGCAGTGGCGATGTCACATTGGCCGACAGGTGGCATAGAGCGGCGCCTGAGAATGAAAGTGCCGCCGCCCAGCCTTCATAGCCGTTCCTCCTTTGTGGCGTGACGGCCCGAAAGTCGCCATCGCGTCAGATGTTCATCAGGTTCGGGATAGCCGGGGCTCGTCCGGCGACAGTCATGGCAGCGACTTCGCTTCTGGACCCGCTCATCCGGCCGCCAAAAACAAATGCGCTTCCTAAGCCGTAATTGATCCGCCGGAGCTGACCAAAGCCACCTTGCTCTGGGTTGCGGCAATGGCGACTGGGGCGAGAAGCCGAGAAGAACCGATGCGGCGAGAAATCCTGAGACCATCCGCCACGAGACGTCGCCAGGGAACGTAGTATTGCGTTCCGCGTTACACTAACGTATATACGTCCGCAGCACAGGAGCGCGCCATGGCCACCACACCCACCAGGAAGGAAGCACCCGTCTCGATGCGGTTTCGCGACGATGATCTCACCATCATCGACCGCGGCGCGGAGCTGCTCGGCCTGTCGCGCACGGAGTTCATGCGGCGCGCCGCGCTGCACGAGGCGCAGGCGGCCATCCTCAACGAAACCGTCATCCGCGTGTCCCCGGAAGCCTATGACGCCTTCATGCAGGCGATCTCAGCCCCGGCCGCTGCGCCCCCGGCGAAGGCGGCCGAGCGGCTGCGTCGGTCCCCGCCCTGGGACCGCTAGGTGGCGCTTTCAGGCATCGAACTCCTCGACCACGCACACCGCCTCGACAGCTTCGATTGCGGCAAGCCGGCGCTCCATGCTTGGCTGGCCGGCTTCGCGCGAACGAACCAGGCGCGCGGGTTTACCCGCGTCCTGGTCGTTCACGACGAGGGAACAGTCGTCGGGTATTACGGCCTCGCGCCGGGCGTGATCCAGCCAAATAGCGCACCGCGCGCCATCCGCACCGGACGCCCGCCCGATCCGATCCCCTGCCTGCTGATCGGACAACTCGCCGTCGACCACCGCTATGCCGGACAAGGCGTCGGTAGCGGCTTGGTCAAGGACGCGCTGTATCGCTGCGTCGCCGGCGCCGACATCGTCGGCGGCCGCGCGGTGGTGGTGCGGGCGATCGACGCCGAGGCAGAGCGCTACTGGCAGAGCTGGGGCTTCATTCCCGCGCGGGACAATCCGTCGGTGCTCATGCGCTCGATCCAGGACGTGAGCCTCTGGCTGGCCGACAAAGGCCACTAGCTCCGCGGGCGTAGCGCCTCCGGAAGCGGCAGGTCTGCGCGCCGGCCTGCCGCCGACCGGGCTCTAGTTGCGGCGTCCCGCCGCTCCCCGAGCCGGCTTCGCCGTCTCGGCGTTCGGGTGACCCCTCACGCAGGGCCAGAGGGAGACGGCGGTCAGAGCGAGGGAGCCCTGGAGAGAAGGGAAAGTCATGATGTCGATGATATTCATAGGTGGTTCCACGCGAGATATTTGAGCTGCCGGAACCTGCCATCGCTCGGATCCGCCCAATCGTTGTTGCCGTGCACGGCGTGCTGATTGGCGACGCGTCTGGAGCCGATGCCGAGGCGCAGGGCCTGCTCGCGGGCTACGGCTACAAACATGTCGGGGTCTTCCATGCGGCCAAGGAACCCCGCAATGATCTGGGCGACTGGGCTGCCTACCGGGTCCCGTCTCCTGAAGGCGCTAGAGGATACTGGATCCACGCCGCCAAAGACCGGGAGATGGCGCGCGCCGATTTTGGGATGATAGTCTGGGACGGCGCGTCACCCGGCACGGCCGTCAACGTGCTTCGGCTCGCCATGGCGAACAAGCCGAGGTCATCTACGATCTGGCCAGGGGCAGCATGGCGACTACGCACCATGTCGGAGACTGGTGCGCCATTGCTCCGCGATGCCGGTCTGTCAAACGAATCCAGGAATTGACCCCTTTGGCGAACTGAAGAACTGACCCCTTCATTGGTTTGCTGTTTCGTTTGTTTCGGGCACCGAGCCGACCTTCTGCAGAAGGCCGGACCGTCGCTTTTCGCGCAGCCTGTAGCTGTCCCCCCTGATGGTGATCACAGTTGAATGGTGAAGCAGGCGATCCAAGATTGCCGTGGCCACCACGGGATCTCCAAAAACGCTCCCCCATTCACCCACCGAACGGTTGGAGGTAATCAGGATCGATCCCTTCTCGTAGCGGCGGGACACCAGTTGGAAGAAGAGGTGGGCGGCATTGGCCTCGAAGGGAAGATATCCGAGCTCGTCGATGATCAGCAATTTCGGCCGTGACAGGATCGTCAACTGCTTGTCGAGCGAGCCGTCGCTGTGGGCCTTGGCCAACATCGCCACCAACGTGGCTGCCGTGACGAACTGCACGTTGTAATTCTGGCGGATTGCCTCGCGGCCAAGGCTCACTGCAAGATGGGTCTTGCCCGTGCCCGGAGGGCCAACGAACAGGACTGTGTCGCCGTGGGCGATCCAGCGGCAGGTCGCAAGCTCCCTGATCTGTCCCTGATCCAGCGATGGCTGCGCGTCGAAGTCGAAGCCGTCGAGTTCGCGCACGAACGGGAACTGCGCCAGTTTGCTCGACATCAATATCCGCCGCTCGTCACGCCGCGCGATCTCGCGCGACACAAGGAAAGCCAAAGCCTCGCGCAAGGTCATCTTCGAGCGTGCAGCCTCATCCAGCAGCGTGTCGAGTTGATCGCGGATTGCCGTCAGCTTCAACCGGTCGAGTGTCGCGACCAGCATGTCGTGATCCACGGTCGTCATCACCAGCCTCCCCCGACAACCGCCTCGTATTCCGCCAGCGGCCGCAGCAAGGCGCAAGGAGCAATCTCTATAGGGGCTGCTGCGCGCACTGGTCCCTCGGCGCCAGCCACGCCGACAAAATGCGCCCGGTCCACGATCCGTTGTCGGCGGCCTTGGCATTGGGAATGATCAGCCACCACCCGGCCCGCATGACGGATGATGACGCGACCGGCCAGAACCACTACCTGAACGCTCTCTCCGATCAGGCGCCAGGGCACTGAGTAGCTGTTCGTATCGAGGTCGATCGCGCAGTCCGCCTGAACCTTGCGCACCAGATCACGTAGTTGTCCGAACGGCGCCCGGCCTGCAAGCGGCCGAAGCGCACCGGCCTCAGCGGCAAAACGTTCCGCAGGCGCGACGCCGGTCGTGCCATGCTCACGCTGGTCGGCAATCTCGCGCGTCCACCGATCCAGATGCGCCTCGAACGCCGCCCAGCTCTCGAAACGGCGGCCGGCGATCGCGTTCTTCTTGACGTAGGCGACCCCACGCTCGTCCTTGCCCTTCGTGCGGGCCCGATATGGCGCGCAAGCTCGTGACGTAAAGCCCCAGTAGCGGGCAAAGGCATGCAGTCGGGCATTGAACCTCACCTCGCGCGTCACCGCGTCATGGTGCTCGACCAGAGCCTTCGCATTATCCAGCAGAACCTCCGCTGGAACCCCGCTGAAGCGCAGGAAGGCTCCTTCCATCCCATCAAACCAGTCCGCCTGGCGCTCCCGTAAAGAGGGGCGGATATGCACCCGTCGCGAATAGCCCAGCGTCCCCACGAACAGGTGAACGCGCAACCGCTCGCCGCCGATCCACACGCGCGTATCGCCAAAGTCGATCTGCATCTGATGACCTGGCGCCGTCTCAAAGCGAACCGTCGCGCGCTTCTGCGCCTTCAATTCCCGCCGCCAGCGCTTCACTCTCAGCTCCACCGAGCGAAGCCCGATCACGATACCATGTTCGCTCGCCAATTCCTGGCGAATGACATCCGCGTTTCCATCATGACGAAAGAAACGCTCTCTAAGCCAATCGTCCAGACCGTCGAATGCAGTTCGACGAGCAGGCTGGCGATACGCCACGACACCACCTTCACGCAGATAGCGGCGAACCGTATTGCGCGCGCAACCGAACTCTTGCGCAATGCGCTTCGCACCCCAGCCGACCTCATGCAGCCGAACCATCGCTGAAACTTCTTCCCCCGACCGCATCTCCTCAACCCGCATTGTTGTCGACAAGGCGAGCTTCGATGGAAATTCTTCTTGCATCCACTGATCCTCTCAAAAATGAGGGGTCAGTTCTTCGTTTCGTTAGGGGGTCAGTTTCTCACTTCGCCTGACACGGTCCAGACATTCGGCGCGCCAAGCCGAAGCCCGCATGACGCCAGGCGAGCGCCTGGCGTTGCGGGGATGATGTACGCGCGGTCCCGGCGGGTCCAACGCGATAGGCTTGATCCGGCCCCGCGCCCCCAACTCCACTTGTATGAACGGCCGGGGCCGGCCCTTTTCGAAACCGGCTCACCGCCGCGTGGCGTTGTGCAGGATGATTGTCTTGACCCGTCTCGCATCTGAAGCGGGTGCAAGCCTGCCGCACATGCCGCTGCTTGGTCATCCAACCTGGCTGCGAGGCATCGCTACCGTGGGGCGTGGCGTTCGCTGCCAGTCGGCTCCGACCTCCAAACCGCTGTGCCGCCATACCGAACACGCAAGGCGGTTTAACCGCCAGGCTGCTGTTCAAGGTATTAACGACTCAAGCGGCATGACCGGAGAGGCTGGCGGGGTAAGCAGCTTCCATCGATCCGGCGGCATTGCGGATGTGGCTGGCGAAATGGCGGCCTGAGTTCTTGTCCATCTGCCGCATAGCGGGTGGTCAGATGCTGGTCGCGTTTCCGGCGAGCCGAAGCATTTGTCTCTCAAGGTCACCCGTTGGAAATCCAGCACCAGCGGCTTGTCGGGACAAGATAGTTGCTATTGGGATTTGGCCGCCGCAACCGCGAGCATCGCTTCTCCCATCCCATTGACGCCTCGGGCATTCAGCATTTCACCAGCGTTCTGAATGTCGCGCACCTCTTTGTTCTGGCTGAGTTTTGATTTACCAACCAGGCTGGTGATCTCGATTTCCAGGGCGACGATCGCCTTCACCATCGTGTCAATGAAGTCCTTCGGCGCGTCGCCCATCTTCCACGGGGCAGGCTGCGAGGCTTCATGCATGTGAGTGAGCTTCGCCACGTTACGGCGCACATAGCGCTCATCATCCCGGACAGTGATGCGTCCGTGGGCGTGGACGACGAGATAGTTCCACGTCGGCACCTGGTTATGGAATTCATGCTTGCTTGGATACCAGTTCGGCGAGATGTAAGCGTCAGACCGTCGAGCTCGTCCCGGACCGCATGGCGCTACGGCGTCACCTCCAGCCCGGCGAGACAGTCGTCATTGTCCGTGAGGGTGACCGCCGCCTCTACGGTGAGAACATTGATCGCCGGCAACTTATGGCGCCTGCCGACCTCAAATTCGTTGAAGTCGTGCGCCGGCGTGATCTTGACCGCGCCGCTGCCTTTCTCCGGATCAGAATACTCGTCCGCCACCACCGCGATCCTGCGGCCGACGATCGGCAGAGGATTCGCTGCTAGCACCGTGGCAGTTTGACAACCCGGCCATCGGGGCGGTAGCACCGTCCAAGGCCAAGAGTCGCAGGGCAGACCGCACCCCGTCGGGCTGCGCGACCCAGACCAGCTGACGCCCAACTGGCACACTCATCGCGCATCAGCACCGTGGATGCGACATCTACTTTGTTGCGAGCGCGATATCGGAACTTGGTTGTGACGCAGCTGTGCGTAAGCGCACCGCTGTCAGCAAGTGAGTGAGCGAAAGAACTACGTGGTGGAGGTGAGAAGTCATGCGGCGTCAAGATTCCCCGCCCTTTGCGGCAAACACACTGATCCCTCTTCAGAATCCGGTCTTTCGTTCGATCTGGACAGCCACGCAGATATCCAGCCTTGGCTGGCTGGTGCAGAGCGTGGCTATAAGCTGGCTTATGGCAACGATTTCAGCCTCCGATCTGATGGTTGCGCTCGTGCAGGCTGCATCGACACTGCCCGCCTTCTTCTTGTCGATCCTTGCTGGAGCGATTGCAGACAGCTTCAGCCGCCGCGGCGTGATGCTTGCCGGACATTGCCTGATCGCACTGGCATCCACGGCGCTGGCTCTCTCTGTTGGACTGGGCTTTGTCAGTCCATGGCTGATCTTGGGACTGAGTTTCTTGGCGGGATGCGGCTTTGCCTTGAATGATCCAGCCTGGCACGCCTCGGTCGGCGACATCCTGGAAAAGCGCGACATACCCGCTGCAGTGACGCTGATGTCGGTGGGGTACAACGTGGTTCGGAGTATAGGACCGGCGCTGGGCGGTGTAATTTTGGCTTTGCTGGGCCCCCTTACGGCTTTCGCCTTCGCTGCGCTGACCGACCTGGTCCCGTTGAGCGCTGTGCTGCGCTCCAAGTGGCAAGTTCGCTCTTCGCCTCTTCCGCGCGAGCGGATGACGACGGCCATTCATGATGGCATGCGCTTCACGGCAATCTCCTCGGAGATCAGAGTGGCGATCGTGCGCGCAACCCTGTTCGGGCTGTCAAGCATCTCGATCCTTGCTCTGCTCCCCCTCGTGGTTCGCGACCAACTGGCGGGGGGGCCAATTGTTTACGGCGTCCTGTTAGCCGGCTTCGGCACAGGCGCCTTCATCGCGGGCATTGGCAATAGCTACTTGCGACGCATCACGTCCCAAAATCGATTGATCACGCTCGCATCCGTTGCTTGCGCAACGTGTTGCCTTTTACTGGCTCTCACATCATCGGTGGCTGTAGCAGCGATCGCGCTTGCAATCGCTGGCGCAGGCTGGGTTGTCACCTGGACCGGAACCGACGTGTGTGTGCAGTTGGCAAGCCCAAGGTGGGTCGTTGGTCGCACCCTGTCGATCTATTACGCCCTGACCTACGGCGGCATGGCAGCGGGCAGCTGGATCTGGGGTGCTGTCGCGCAGTACTATTCCCTGACGTGGGCTTTGGAAGGTGCTGCAGCGGCGCTGTTGCTGGTTGCAGCCGTGGGAAAGCTATTGCCGGTACGGCTATGGGAGGAATCGGATCAAGGAGCCTTCGACTTCAGGCCACCAGAACTGGCCCTCGATTTGAAGCCCAGGAGCGGCCCGATCGTGATCAAGGTGGAGTACTCGATACCCGAGGAGAATATCGAGGAATTTCTGAGCTGCATGCGCGAAAGGCGGCGCGTTCAGAGCCGTGCCGGTGCGCGGGACTGGACTCTCCAGCGCGATCTTCAGAACTCGACTCTTTGGACCGAGACATTCCGCACGCCGACATGGACGGACTATCTTCGTCTAAACCATCGGCTAACGGTGACTGACAGGGAGGTAGGGGAGCGCCTTGCCGCTCTGCAGGTCGGTGATTCTCCTCCTCGTCTCTCACTTTCGATCGAGCGGTCGACAAGCCCCGCCCCCGGCAGCCAAGTCCAGCCTGTGCCCTTTGTATCGCGCCCGTAAGGAAACCAGTAACTTTTCTGGGTTCGGACACGGGAATGGCCGAGACCTACTCCATCTTTCGTCGGGACTGCCCGGATTGCCATACGTTGCGGCCGGTTAGGCGAGCATGAGGATTTGTGTGGCACGTACGTCCACCACGGGCAATGTCCAGCCCCACCGCCTCTGCCATCAGATCGGCTTGGGCACGGGTTCAGGTCGCCTGTCCCCCTGCATCGTGGCGAGCAGCGGCGAGCAAGGGGGCGGAGGGATCTCCCCGGTCTGCACGGAGCGAAGCGGGCAGACGGAGGAATCCGCCATCGGCGGCTTGCAGGGAGAGGGCCGCGCGCCTCTTTCCCTCCCTCAGAAAACGTGCCGCCAAGCACGTTCACGTGGGCTCAGCCGTGCCGCAGAGCCGGCCGCAACAAAGAAGGCCTACAAGGCGGAAGCATCGAAATGTCCGCCAGCGGGACCAATTCAGTTCGGTGCTGGAGAAAGCGGTTCAACAGGGCGGCCGTAGGAGCACCAGCATAGCGCCGCCGTCAGGCGCGACGCGGACCGACAGCCCCGAGAAGGGCGCTGATTGATCGATCGAAATTGAATCGGCTCATTTCTATCAGCCGAAATATTCCATGAATTTTTCACGATGCTTCAGCGCGCGCGTGGATTTGATGCAGCCATCCAGGACTGCTGCATTGCCATAGCAATGGTCACAACCTGCTAGCGGGCTTCTGGAGATGTACGCGACGATCGGTCAGACGCGCTTCTATTGGCTGCCGTCGGCGCCAGACGGTCGCGGAGCTTCAAATCTGATCCGGCTCCCGAGCGAATTGCCGTCCTACGAGCATTCGGGACCGATCCCGGCCTACAGGCACGCCTTACTTCGGGCGGCGGATCAAGTGATCCGTGAGGGGAATGCCACGCCGGCATGGCTCGCCAATGACTTCAATGCCAACTGTCGGCAGTCACATCATAAATTAAGCATAGCTCCGCGACACATATCCAAGGTGGCGCACAATCCTGCGAATTGTCGTCGCTGTGACAGCAATCGCGCACCAAGCAAAGTGGCGAACTCGATTCTGCTCGTGAGATCCCAAAGTTCTCCGAACGGTATGAGATCCATGAAGCGAAACACGGCACCCTGAAGCAGGTAAAGCAGCAGTGTGCTCTGACCAAGCTCCACCGCGACAAAGCGAGCTACGCGAGTTGAATAGCCAACTCTCCAGCATAGGAATATAAGCTGCATCGCCACTGCAGAAGTTGCTACCGAGCCAGCGAACATCAGCAACACTTGTTTGGCCGACTGTGCATCGTAGATCAAAACGAGATTGTTGTAGACGTACGTCTCCTTTCCCCAAACAAGAAAGCACATGAACGCAGCCATCGAAAGTAACACCACAAAAATCGCCTTGTGGCGCCTGATGCTAGCTGCCTGCCATCCGATCGGCTGCGCAACAAGAACCCCAAACAAAAGAACGGGTATGTGTATCGTACCAACGGGGTTATTGACCACGGGACGGGCGCGAACGCGATCGCAATTGCAGATGCGCCTATGATCCACACCGACGAGCCATTGAAAGTCGTGAGCAACTTAATAAGGACGAAGGACGCGAAAGCTGCCCAGATGAACCAGTATGTGCCAATGAACTCCCTAAAAAAATCCAACATTCCACTGGTTAAACTGTTCGCCGAAGACATTGCGGCGGCCTTCGATATCCAAATCAACGCACACCAAAAAAGCATGGGCAATACTAGTTGCATTGCTCGATCACTGACGCCTTGACGGAACGATTTGCGCAGAATCGCTCCCGAAGAAAGATATCCACTTATCGCCATAAAGAGAGGCATGTGAAACATGTAGATTGACTTAAAATATGGCGACAGCCAAAAGGCGTCAGTGCCTCGATAGACAACATATTGCAATAGATGCCCAACTATCACCAAGATAATGAGTACGCCTTTGGCGAAATCGAAGCTTAGGTCTCGGTCCTTTACCCTTTCTGGGCACGAGTCCCGCCCCTTCGAACCGACTGTTTTGTGATTAAGCATCAGACCTCCAGCCGATATCCTGCCGTTACTGCTTCCACTTTGGTTCTAGAGCTGTTCACGCACGGCATCTTCGGATCCCATTCTGGATTGTCGCACCCCAATCGGAGAGGATGGAGGGCCGCAGCACGACACAAGCGGAACAGGCCTGTTCTGGGCTAGAAGGCCGCAATATTTCCATTGAACTTCGTCCTCATCGCCTCACGATCGCAATCAGGTCCGGCCGGTCACGCAGTGAAGTGTTCTCCCTTCGAGCAGCCACGTCGGCGCCGCTCAGCTCTTCGACGAGCGCGCCAGGACAGCATCGATCTCCGCAAATTCTTGCCAGCAGATCGTCCTCACATCATCATGCTCTTGGCTTCAACCGGGCTGGTGCCCTCCCCTTCCCGGCTTTTTGTCCCGACGCTCGGGTCGCGCCTTCCGGCCGGTCAAAGCCAAAAAACTCGTCGGGGCTGAGCGCCCACTCCGGCTTCTGCCAAATATTCGTCGGCGGGTTCGCAGCACCGTGGGCGCACGGGTGAGCTCGTGGGCAGGAGTGCGGATGGAAGTAGGTGATGCACATCGTCACCAGCACCTCAGATTGTGTGAGGTCCACGGCTCGCTCGTTTCCGCCGACGGCGGCGCGGCGGGCGTCGGTATACGCACGGCGGGTCCGTCGCCTTGGCCTCAGTTTCGGGGCAATGGCAAGCCCCGGTCCGCGCGGCGCCGAGTTGGGCGGAAAGATCGACGGCGCGCAACGCGGGGCTCCTACGCGACAAGCAGTTTTTCCCCCGGTCTGACCCGGCCTCGACTCCAGATGCCGCAATGACCGTTGCGGCCCGGCGCGATTGATCGGGTCTCATGCCCAAAGCTGCCTCGGTGCCCAGTAGCGGCACCGCATTGCCCTCCCAGGCGCTGCGCCAGTAAAGCGTCGGCGAGCCAGCATCCGACGGTGCGTTCGAAGCGATCTCATTCGGCGGCCATGATCGCGCCGGTCACCATGCTGCTCGGAAAGCTGCCGAGCTCGTCTGGCCAGGTCGCTGACCGCCTCGTCGTCGCGGGCGTCGACCGAAATCTTCCCCACCGCAGCGAGGTTTCTCCCGTTAGAAGATCCTCAGCGGGCTGGGCTGCCAGTTCACGCCCGGAGCATCCGGCCCGTGGGGCCGACCTCGTCTCCCGGTCGTGTGAGCAGAAGAACATCGCGAAGTGCGGCTTCATCCTCGACGCCGCGAGCCTGCTCACCGTACCGCGGCCGCCGAAAGCCCTAGGCGCTGTCACCAGGCGCCAGCCCACCTCTCTAGCTGGCGGACCATCGCATCGAGCGCGCCGATGGCCGCACCTGCAGTGATTGCAATGTCCTCAATGCGCCGCAACTGTTTGGGTCGGGGGCAACCCTGCGCAACCAGGCCGGCACCGCCGTCGTCGGCGCAGCTTCCGTGGCACCGGGAAGAGTGCCGTGGTGGCGCACGAGGGTTTTGGCTCAGAACCATGGAACACGATGGATGATCGCGGCGCTTTTGTAGAGCGAACGATAAGTCTTGCACGACCAGCCATTTATCCCTCGCCAATTCCATGCCGCGGGCAACCAGCAGGCGAACTCCGTCCGGACTGAGTACCCGTTTCAACGCGGGCAAAAGAAGTTGTGTAGCCATGTCACGAAATGCTTGGTCCGCTTCTCTGCCGGCCGATGGTCCATGAAATCCCCTCCCCACCCATGACACTAGACACCTCCTTGCCAATATGCCGATCAAGCACTGGCCTCCATGGTACCAGCGTGAACTCGCGCGATTTCTCGATGACAGCGTATTTTCCGCCGGCGAGCTCGACGGAGCGGCGGAGCGTGCCTTCTATTCGATCTCCAGTCTGGGCTTCAGAATAGGGCAGACCGAGTTCGTCAGACAGTTGACCGGCAACACGGTTCAGCTCACGTTGACGCAGGATCGAGAGCATGTTGGCGCGATAGACGATCCGATCCTGCGCTTCATGCGCGAGACCTTGCGCGATCAGCCACTGCTGTCGACGGGCCTGGACCTGACGTACTTCGCGACCGAAGCCAGAGCCACGCAAGGGCTCAGGATGAGCTGATGCGAGCTCCTGGTCGATCCAGGTGGCGCCGTCGAAGCTGACTTGTTGTTCCAGCGGCGTCGATGAGAGCTTGTCAACCGTGACAGGCTCGGCCCCGGCCCGCTGACGCTCGTAGTCAGACACACGGTCGAGATGATCCGGTGGGACGATCCATGTACCGTCCGGCTCGCGCTCGACACCACCGGTCGCCCGGCGGATCGCCTCCAGTCGCCGCACGTGCGTTTCGGCAAAGCGTTCGGTGGCCGACGGGTCATGCTTGAGATGGATATCGATGCTGTAGCGCCCGTCATGGGCCGTGGCGATCTCGGCAATTGTGCGGTCGACTTGCCTTGGCCCGGTGTCCCTCGGCGTGACCCGCACTATGCAGCCCTCTGGCGTCGGTTGGGTGGCCTCGCCTTTGCCGATATCAACATAGTGGCTTTTGCCGTCCACGCCGTCGACGACGAGGTAATGGCGGTCAGTGATTTCGTCGGCCAGGCCGCGCGCAATGATGCGGCCGACGACAGGCTGCATCTGCTCTGCAGAACGATCATGGACAACATAGTCGGCGACACTGCGGGCGAGCCCCTTGCCGGTCAGTTCGCGGTGCATGGTCTTGATGATGTCGCCCCGCTCGCCGATGCGGCGCAGCGTCGCTTCAAGCTCGCCATCAAGGCGCCAGCGGCCCGAGCCGACTTCCTCAGCCAGACCCATCCGCTCGAGCTTACGCAGGCGCCCCTGGTGCAGCGTCTGGCGAAACGTGTCTCGGCTGGCCGGTGAGACATGCCCGTCATCGTCGCGCAGGCGGAGCAGCTGCCGATCGATGCTGGTGAAGCGTTCCCGCTCCATTTCCTGGCGCAGGCGTTGCTCGATCTCGCGGTCCGTTCTCGGGCCAAGGTCGAGGCTGACCAGCTCGGCCGCCCGTTCACGGATTCCAGACGAGATGTAGTCTCGCGCGATGACAAGATTTTCGCCGCGGTCGTCCCTGCCGCGGACGATAATATGGGTATGCGGATGACCAGTGTTGAAATGATCGACGGCAACCCAGTCGAGCCTGGTGCCGAGGTCTTCTTCCATCTGCGCCATGAGGCGCCGCGTGAGCGGCTTCAGGTCATCATACTCGATGCCGTCTTCAGGGGCGACGATGAAGCGGAACTGATGCCGGTCGCCATCGGCACGATCGATGAAGGCCTTGCCATCGACGCGGTCGCTGTCGGCGCTATAGAGCTCGCCAGGCTCGCCTTCGCGGGTCACGCCGTCGCGCTGGAGGTAGCGAAGGTGTGCACGTGCCCCGTCAACACCCTTGCCGGCCAGCTTGACGATACGGGCCTTGACGACGGCGCGCCGCTGCGGAAACGCCGCGTGGGGGTCGCGCGCTCTGAGAACGGCGGCAGCAGCCCCGCCGCGCCCCGCCCGGCTTCCGATGAAGCGGCCACGGCGACCGCTGCCGCCGCCGGCTCGGTTGATCGCGGCGCGGATCTGGCCGGCGAAACGCTTGCCTGCCTTCGAGCCGCGCGATCCGATTTTGCCCAGGCTCGGCTTGAACTCTTCATCCTGCATTGAGCCTCCTGATAATCTTGAGCAAAATCAGAGCTTTGTCGGCAGAAGCTCTCCTGACGCTGAAGGCAGCCTCCATGAAAAACGATGTGCAGACAAAGACTTCGCCGCCTCCAGGAGGCGATGCCTTTATCTTGCCTTCCCGGACCTGCCTCCCTGCCCGGCCCGACCCACGGTATCCCTGCCCTCACCTGCGATCCGGCCGGCCCGACCTTGCTCGCTCCGATCCGAGCGGCACCACAATTTGGCCATTCGGATCGGTCGCGGAAACACCGTCTCGCAGGAAAAACAGCGACTGCGCGGACGGGATTTCCGGCGCTTTTCCGGAACGGGATTTGCCGGTGAACGCGTCCATGTCGGCGGCCGAGATCCCCGCCGCCTTGAGCACTTCCAGATACGAAACCGTCTCGCTGGGCAGCGGTCGCCCACGCTGCAAATGCTGTTCGTAGCGGTCCGGCCCAGCGTTATAGGCGGCAAACAGGCCGGGAAAGCCGAAGCGGTCATACATGGCGCGCAGATAGGCAGTGCCTGCCAGAATGTTGTCGCGAGGGTCGTGCGGATCGGCCCCCAGGCCAAGCTCTGCGCGCATCTCGTCGTAGGTGCCGGGCATCACCTGCATGAGGCCAATGGCGCCGGCGTGTGAGGCGATCGGCCGTCCGTCCAGCATTGTCTGCCCCCGGCTTTCGGCATCCATGACGGCATAAATCCAGGGCTGTGGAATGCTGAAACGCCGGCTTGCTTCGGCTACGTAGTGCTGCCATCTTGCCAGCTGCGGACCACGGGAGATGGCGGCCGGCTGAGCGTCGGTCGCGGCGGAACAGGCGCATGGCGCTATCGCGACCATGCCCAGCATCAGGAGGGTTACTCGGTCCATAGCGGCACGAGCCTCCCGGCAATATTTTCGGCCGGCACCGGCCCGAAATAGCGGCTGTCGAAGGAGTGGTTTCTATCGTTGCCGAGCAGAAAAAACTCGTCGGCGGCGAGCTTGCGGCAGGCATTCCACCAAGGCAGCGGCCGGTGCTGCGTGTCGGTTGCCAGCCGGCGCGCGACGATCTCGCCGCCGATGATGATGGCGTCGCCGAAGGCGCAGACATGCTCGCCAGGCAGCGCGGCAAGGCGCTTGACCAGCGGCACGTTGCTGGGCAGATAGAAGCGTTCGGCGGCGAGATCGGCGACCGGTTTTGGCGGGCGGACGAGCACCAGGTCGCCACGAGCCGGTGATCCGGACGCGACGCGATAGAGGCCGACCGGCGCACTGGCCGAGGCGTTCCAGACCAGCCAGGGCGATGGGTTGTCGAAAGCGGCGAAGCCGATCAGGCCGAGGCCTATTGTGGCCAGGGCGATCGTCTTGCGCGCCCGAATGCGCCGCAGATGGCTGCCGATCAGACGGATAGTGGGACGCCGGCTCATGAGCGGCCTCCCGCACCGGCCGAGCCGGAATCATGCCCCGCATCCTCGGGCCTGGTCTCCTGCGCGCGTCCCTTCGACCAGTCGTCGAGCTCGTCGATGTGATAGCGGACATAGCGGCCGTGCTTGCGAAATTGCGGGCCGCCGCCTTTGAGCCGCATCTTCTCCAGCGTGCGCTGGGACAGCCCGATATAGAAGGCGGCCTGCGCGGTGTTGAGAAACGGACTGCCCTTCTTCGCGCGGGCCGCGCGTTCGTTTTCGTCGTCCATGATGATCCTCGTTTCGCTACGGACAAGCGAAGGCGAGGATCGGCGAGCGAGATCGTTTCGGGGACGGGCGAAGAGTGGGGGGCGAGTTTTCGCCGCCCCTTCTTGAGAAGAGCCCCGCGCCGGTGGCGGCGCGGGGCTCGAGGCTGGCGGTTCAGTCGACCGGGTTCCAGATGATGGCGTATGTGTCGTCATCGTCCTGGCCGGCGGCGCGGCCGAGATTGGCGTAGAGCTTGCGCGGGCCGAACTCCGGGGCGGCAATCGACAGGCTCACATAGTCCTTGCCGGAGGTCTCGCCGGTGCGGATCCAGCCGGCCCCTACTTCGACCCCTTGCGTCAGCACCCGGAAGTCGGGATGGGTGTCGGCGCTCTTTGCCTGATTGGGCACGATGTCGATGTCGGCGCGCACGCTGAGCGTCTTGAGCTGGCCCTTGTAGCCGCCGTTTTCCTGTTTGGTGACGTATCCGATCGCGGTCATTTTCAGTCTCCTTTGGTGCTCGCCGGGGACCATTCCCCTGCGATGGCGGACCGTGATGGGCGCGTCCGGACCGCCGGAACCGGGACGGCCGCAGCGATAGCGGAGGACCCGAGCGGGCAGCTTTTTTGAAGCGAAGCGGCGCGAGGAAGCCGCCGCAGGCGGCGGGGAAAAAAGCTGCTGGCGAGGGTTTCGGGCGGGCCGGATCCGCCCATAGGTCGTCAAGCCAGCCGCAGGGGAATGGTCCTGAGACACTATGGAGACAGGTGGCGCGATCGGTGGCACAAGAGCGTGCGGCAATGTAGGGGGCTGGCTGCGCGGGCTCTCTCGGGAACCGGATCGGACAATTGGCCCCATGCGCCTGGCGCCTCGGCAAGCAAACCCGGCGTGGTGCAGGGCTGCCGAGATGGGCGCGAGTTGGCGCCGGGATTTCTCGCGCGCGGCACTGGCTCGACAAGACGACCGATCGGCAGCCGGCGCGGCCCGGAGCGGCGCGCGCGACCTGAGCGGCGGCACTCGAAAGAACCGCCGCTCGGGCCCTGATCGACTATTCGCGCGCGAACAGCGGCTGCACTTGTGTCCACTGATCGGCGGTGCGGAAACCGCCGCGGCTGGTGTAGCTTTCGGCGGGGAATTTCATCCAGCGCGGCAGCCAGGTCTCGACCCTGAGGCGGCCATTCTCGCCCGCCAGGAAGTCACGGATGATCTTCTTTTGCGTCTTGACCTTCTCGGCGACATTGCCATCCGCGACCAGCTTGCCGCCGACCTCGGCCAGCATCGAATTGGCGATTTCCTTGTCGCGCAAGAGGTCGAAGAAGGCGTCGTCCGGTTGCCACCATGCGCCCATATCGACATTCAGATCGTTGCCGAGCGCCTCGATGACGGCGCTGCCGGCTGCAAGCGTCTCGGCCATGACAAGGGTGAGAACGCGCATGACATCGTCGTCGCAGAGCGCCAAGAGGCGCGCGAAGACGCCGGCGATAGCAAAGGCGTCGCCATTGCCGCCGGCGACCACGCCATCCTCATCCGGTGATCCGAGCAGGGCCAACACCTCGCGCCGCTTTTTGCCGAATGCAGCTTCGGCCTTGCAGCCGGCAAGGCTGGCAGTCACCGTCTCGTTGACTGCGCGCTGTGGCTCACGGCGCACCTGCCACAGGCCGGAACCGGTGATGCGTGCGCCACCACGAGGCGCAGCGCCACGGCGGGATGGTCGAGCATGGCCGCGCGCACGGCGGCATGGCGATGCAGATCGACATAGTTCTGCATCGGGCCGGTGAGTTCAGGGCGCGGCGGCTTGGCGGCTGTTTCTTCTTGCTCGCCGCCCTCGCGGGCGCGGCGGGCTTGCTTGCGTGATAGCCAGCCCTCGTGACACTCGACCTCGCCGCGATGCGTGACCGCGATGAAGACCTTGCCGCCCTTCTTCTTCGGGTCTTCTCGTGGTCCCATGGGTGGAAATACTGGCCCGGCTCCAGCAGCACCACCTCGCTCCAGCCGTCGTTGAGATAGGTGTCGCGTCTGGCGGCAATCGCTTCGTTCTGCTTTTGCCAGAACAGGTCGGCATCGGCGAAATAGCTGTCCTCGCCGAACAGGTCCGAGGTGATCAGGCCGGGACATTCGTCGATGGCAAACAGCGCCACCTTGGTGGAAATCGACTGGCCGCCGAACAGCCATTGCTTCAATTGAAAGCCACGCGGCGCGTATTGATCGGGATCGGCACAGAGTGCCAGCCAGTCCTTCTGCTGCGCCTTGGACGCCATGGTGAGATGGCGCACCGTCTCGGCGTCGATCTCCTCGCGGCGATAGGCTTCGCGGATTTTGGGCAAGAGGTCGCCAAGCGCCAGAATGCGTTTGACCTTCAGGTCAGTGATGCCGAAGGTCGCAGCGATGTCTGGAACGGTGCGGCCTTGCCTGACGACCCGCGAAAACGTCTCCCATTGCGATACTTCGTCAGGATCGAGGCGGGCGAGGTTTTCGATCAGCGAGGCTTCCAGCGCATCGGCGTCGTCACCGTCCTCCATGATGGCGCAGGGCAAGGGATCGCCTTCGCCGCGCTCGTCGGCAAGCGATTTCGCGGCGAAATAGCGCCGCCTGCCGGCAACGATCTCGAAGGTTTCCGGCTGGCCGTTGGGCCGCACAAGGAGAGGCACCAGCACGCCGCGCACACGCACTGACGGCAGGATGTCGGATATGTCGGGCGCGTTTTCCATGGCGCATGTTGGGCGCGGAAATATTGAGCTGATCCAAGGGGATGTGGGCAAGCTGCATGGCTACTCTCTTTCGCTTTGGTTGAGGTTGTCCCGCCGCAGAGGCCGAAGGCCGGCGCGGCGGGACGGTTTTTGCGCCTATCGGCGCTGCTGTTCCGCCGTGTCGGGCGGAAGCTCGGAATGGGGCTTTGAAAGGGCGTCTGCTGCCTGCCGCAGAAGTCGCTCGGCCTCGGTGATGTGGCCGCAAATGCGGGCGGCTTCGGCATAGACGGAGAGCGGAAAGCGCGCCTGGAAATGCAGGTCGCGCTCGATGCCGAGGCCAAGCGGACCTTTTACGGATGCAAGCTCGGCCAGACTGACGCTGCCGAGTTCGGGGAAGCCGAAGCCGAGATCGCAAAGACCGAACAGCGTGTCGCCATCGGCGTCGAGTTCGCTCAGAAGCCACGTCGCGGCACCTGTGGGATTAAACAGTTTCACAACGGGAAAATGGTCGGTGTCGGCGTCGGCGGCGCCATTGGCGAGCAGTCGTGCGCGCATTGGATCGGTGATCAGGATCATGGAAAGACTCCTTGTCAGAACAAGTCGAGTTGATTTCTGCTGGCTTCATCGAAGAGACCGATATCGAGCGGCTTTTGCGCCGCGCGCGGACACATCGGCGCGTCCATCAGGAGGGTGAGCCAATCGCGCGTGGTGATCGGCCGGACGCCGGGAATGAGCATCTGCTCGCCTTGCGGCGTCGGCTCGGTCGCGGTCAGTTGAGGATCGCATCGTCATGCCGCAATCCCTTCCTGCGCCTCGCCTTCGGCATCGGCCTGAAGGCCAAGCAGGAAATCGGCGGCCTTGGAGGCAAGACTGGCGGCACGGAAGATGGCGCGGTTGTCCTCGCGCAGCACCTTCAGCCATGAGCCGATGTAATCGGCGTGACGCACGGTCGGCTCGATACCGAGATTGCTGCAGACGAAGGCGGCAGTGATTTCGGCGACCAATTCTTCACGCGCGTAGGTCTTGGAGCCGAACGAGCCGGAGAGGTCGCGAGCAAGCCGCGTCGGGTGGCCGGTCCAGTGGCCAAGCTCGTGAAAGCAGGTCCGGTAATAGTCGATCTGGTGATGGAACGCCGGCTGCGGCGGCACCTGAATGTGGTCGCTGCCCGGCATGTAGAAAGCGCGATCGCCGCCGACCCTGAAATCCGCACCGCTGGCGCGAATGAGCGTCTCGGCGTGCGGCACGATCTCGCACTGAGGCAGCGGCTCGGCGGCGGCATGGAGGTCTTCCGGAAGATTATCGCACTGCGCGACATTGAAGACGGTGAAGCGCTTCAAAAAGGGCACGGCCTGTGGTTCATCGCCCTCGTGGCGTGCGCGCTCCTTCTCGTCCTTGGGGACAAAGCGGTCGGCATGCACGATGGTCGTGCCGCGCTCGCCCTTCCTGACGTTGCCGCCAAGGACGAGCGCCTGCCGGAAGGTGAGCCAGTTCTGGCTGGGATAGCTGCGCTCGATGACCGCGCCCCACAGGATGAGGATATTGATGCCGGAATAGGTGCGCCCAGAGGATGCATTCCTCGGCAGGCCAAGGCCTGCCTTTGCGCTGCCCCATGGCTTGACCCATGGCACGGTGCCGCGCTCCAGCTCGTCAATGATGCGGTCGGTGATCTCCTGATAAAGGCTGGCGCCGGTGCGTCCGCCCTTGCCTGCGCCAGCCTCTCCGCTGGCGGTACGCTTGCTGTTTGCATGCATCGTCTCATCCTCCGCTCGCCAATCGCCGCGCCTTTCCCCGGAAGCGGGGTGGGCGGCGAGTCGCGACCGGAAAGGCCCGCCGTGGTAGGCGGACCGCATCCGAAGGACCGGAACGAAGAGGAGGACCCTGAGCGGCAGCGAAGGGTTGCGGGCTGCCGCGGCGGGCCTAGAAGGGAGTGCCGCCCACCCCGCGCCACCGGGAAAGGCCAACAGACAAACCGCGCCGCCCGCAAGGGCGGCGGCCGTCACAGCCCGAAGGGCTGCCCACGCCAAGGGGCGAAGCCGAATGGCCGAGACCGCCTGAGCTTGCCAAAGAAAAGCGGGCTCGGTTCACGAGCACCTGGTGCGCGTCGTCAGGCGCGCGGGCGCCCGCCAGGACGGCAGGCTGGACAGATTTTTCGCACGGATCATCGTCAAGCGCCGCAGTTACGTCGAGAAACTCGACGACATCGCCGCCGTGGCGCGGCTTCCTCCGAACAAAACCAGCGCTCGCCTTTCAACAGGTTGAGGCGCGTGTCCCAGTAATTCCTGTCCGGGATCATGATAGACGCGCTCGCCCGTTTTGTGGCTTATATTGGCTTTGATGTTGCGCTGACAGCGGCAGGGTCGATTCGAAGGCAAGAAAGCCAGCCAGGAGTTGTCTTGATAGCGATGGTGCCCACGCTCCTTCCCTCCGAAGAGAGAATGCGACGTTTGCGGCCTGGGGTCTACAAGTCGGGTCTAATTCACCGGTCCTGTTCCGAACCATTGAATGAACGGCGCATCCTTACCCGTGATATCCTTCACCGTCTTTAACAGCGCTTCATGGGTGCGTTGGAGAGCCCGGTAATGGTTGCTGGTAGGTATAGAAGCGGCTGGACGATGCTCTTGTGCAGCCGTTCCGCCTCCGCCAGAAAGCGCTCGATTTCAGCCTGTGAAAGCTGCTTGGAATGTTTGGTCCTAGCCATTGCGATCTCCGTTGAGGAATCGCCCCACCTAGGATTATCATCCTATATCGGCATGGCCGGGTAAAGACCCACCCGCAGCGGAATGGCAGCTTGCCGACGAAAAGCGCGCTCGGTTCACGGCACCGGCGCGAGCCGTTGGTGCGTGGGCGCCCGCTAGGACCGCAGGCTGGACAGAATCTCGCACGGATCAGCGTCAAGCGCCGCAGTTAAGTCGAGAAACTCGATGACGTCGAGACGCCGCTCTCCACCCTCGTACTTGGCCACGAAGGATTGGGGACGATCAAGTTTCTCGGCCACCTGCGCCTGAGTCAGGCCTTTGGCCTTGCGCAGGGAAACCAGCTGGGCCAGAAACCGCTGGTGGCGGGGCGATCGAAGAGACTTGGGCATGTAGGCGAACCGGTCGGGTAAAGACCGGATCAGCGACTAATCCCGGTTTCGGATTATCCCATTTTGGGATATGCTGCGTTGCATCCAGCGCTCAACAGCCGAGGCTCGCAACAGGCATGAATCGATCAATGGGAACAGATGAGAGTCGAAGCTCAACGTTGAGCGATGAAGTCCCCTGGTCGGAGAACCTCACGAGCTACGACAGGGAGCATTTCACGATCTACCTGCGGATCCTGGATGCCTGCGCCGACAACGCCAGCGAAGAGGAGATGGCCGATCTCATTCTCGGCATCGACCCGTCCATTGAACCGGTCCGCGCCCGCAAGGCTCTTCGCAGCCATATCGATCGTGCGAACTGGATGGTGACGACTGGCTACAAGGAACTGTTCGCCGGCTGACGCACAGCACGGACTGTCATGCTCGTCAAACAAAGAAGTTCAGATACCCGCCATTCATGAGCGCACGGCCGCGAGAGACGGCGCGGCGGGAGCGGTCACAACTGGTTCGCGTGCTGTTTGACTGCTATTTCTAGTGCTTGGCTCAGAGGCACAGCCTTGGAGAACAGGAAGCCTTGAGCGGTTCGGCAGCCAAGCTTGTGCAGGGTTTGCCGATCCGCCTCTGTTTCGACGCCCTCGGCCATGACCTCGATCCCGAGCATGTTACCGAGATCGATGACCGATTTGACAAGCAGTCGGTCCTCTCGGGATTTGGCCAAGCCGCGAATGAAGCCCTGGTCTATTTTCACCTTGCGTATCCGACTGTCCTTGAGCGATGCCAACGTGGAAAAGCCGGTGCCGAAGTCATCGAGCGCGATGGAAATGCCGGCATGTGAAAGCCGTCCGAGCTTTTCATCCACTCTGTCCGGGTCAACCGGGGATTCTTCGGTAATCTCGATCTCGAACATCGTTGCAGGGAGACCTCTTGCCGCCAGACCATCCAGAACCATGTCGTCGATATCGCCGGCTTCCAGTTCGCGCGGTGAAACATTCATCGCCACACGGAGATCACGACAGTCAGCTTTCACCAAGCCGTCGATAAAAGCACAACAGTCGGCGAATACGGTTTGCGTCAGCAGCTGAAGCATTCCGGTTTCGCGTGCAGCTGTGATGATTTCGGGTGGAGAGATGGCGCCATGAGTCGGATGGGACCACCTCAGCAAGGCTTCAAAACCGACCACGGCCTCGGTGTCGAGTTTCACGATCGGCTGGAACCAAGGTTGCAAGCTTCTCGTCTTTATCGCCGAATGAAGGTCCCGTTCGACGGACTGGCGGCGTTGCAGTTCCCTGTCGAGTTCGGCATCGAACAGGCAAAATTCGTTCCTGCCACGACGCTTGGCCGTATAAAGGGCGATATCCGCCCGCAACAACATTTCCGTCAGGCCCGGCGTCTGCGCCAGGTATATTCCTATCGATGCCCCGACACGGACGGACGCGACCTCGATATAGGGTCGGGCAATTTTGGCTATGATATTGGAGGCGAGATCACTGGCAGAAAGCGAAACCCTCGTTGAGGGAAAAAACAGCACGAATTCATCGCCGCCGATACGAGCGAGCGTTGAGCCTTCCGGTGCTTCCTCCTCTATGCGGCGGGCGATCCTGACAAGCAGTTCATCACCGGTCCTGTGACCGTAGGTATCGTTGACGGATTTGAACCCGTCCAGATCAATCAGCATTGCCACGAAGGGGCTATCCGCAGTCTCGAACCGTCCGATAGCGTGTTCGAGGCCACGCCTGTTGAGAAGGGCCGTCAGGTGATCCTGCCTGGAACTGGCCTTCATCTCCGCCGCAAGCCGCTCGGCCTCATGCCTCAGGCGGCTCGCTTCGCGGAACCGTGCTTGCCCAACAAACGAAGCTCGAACCAAGCCGCCCATGAAGAGCAGAACGGTAAAAGCCAGAATGTAGTCTTCAAAATTGCCTTTCGCCAAAAGGCAACCCACCGTGATGAGGAGCGGAGGTGTGATGAAGTTGGTCGCCGCCGCGGCATACGAACTGCCGTATGTAACCGCACCAGCGGAAATGCCCGCCAGAATGACCAGATGCAGCGGTGCTTGAGGTGTCGTGTATCCAACAGTCAGGACGGCCAGGAAGGACCAGGCAAACCCTGCCAGAAGGGCAAGGATGCCAAACCAGCGAAGCCGCGGCAAAACCCCCACTAAACCGTCATGGGGCCCCGTTTCCTTTAGCTGATAACGCGCGAGTGCAAGGCGGGCGGCATTTATCGCATTGACGGCCAGGAACCAGATTGCAGCGGCAAAGCCGCTGCCAGAAAGGGCGTGCACCGTCAAAATCAGGCCTGACAGGATAGCGCTTATCGGCATCGACACGAAGAGGCCGGTCCTCAGGTCAGCAAGCTGATCCTGACGGATTTTGGCCTCCAGCGTGTCTACTTTCTTCGGGGCCATGGACGGACCGGCTTGCTCCCATCGTTGTTCGCGAGGACAAGCTTACGCAGGCCCACTGAAGGACGGGTTAACTATCCAGCGGGGCTAACCAGTGCGCTCACCATGTCTTCGGGGCGCACGTCTGCTCTTGGCCTTGCCGTCTGACCATCGAGCTCTTGCCCGCACGCGTGCCTTGATCCGAATCATCCCAGAATCGGCAACGTCACCATGGAAGCAGCCCTGCCAATGGCATCAACGCGCCCGGCGAGACAAAAAGCCGGGCCGAGATAGCGTTCCAGAGCGGCAGCGCTGCCTGCGATTCACCGCCTGAGCATGGCCGAAATGCCATGGCGGATAAAGGGAAGATATTGGGCAAAGCGAAGCCCTGCATGTCTTGCAAGCCGTGCCGCCGGGTGCTCGCCTGAGTAGAGAGCGACAAGTGCATTCGTAGCATGATAGAGCGGTGCCGCCGACAGACGCAGCCGGCTTTCGTATCTGCCGAGTATGTCGGGATCAGCAATGTCGCGGCGCTCGCGACATGCCGCCAGGATTCTATCGGCGAGTTGCTTCTGGCCACTGAGGCCGATGTTGAAGCCATGCGCGGTCACCGGGTGCATGCCGAGGGCAGCATCGCCGATCAGTGCCGCACTCGGAGCCCAGAACTTGTGCGCCCAGGTCGTGACCAGCGGATAGGCATGGCGGGTGCTTGCCAAGGTCATCTCTCCGAAGCGTCCTCGACACCGGCTCGTCGATTCCATGAGGAACAAATCGTCGTCGAGAGCAAGCAGTCTGTCGGCCTCGCTTGAGCGCAACGTGAGAAGCAGCGACGACACGCCTTCCATGAGCGGCAACATCGCTATCGTCTGATGGTGATCGAACCATTCGACCGCGATCTGGTGATGGGCGCGCTCGTGCCTCACTCGGCAAATCAGCATGGAGTTGCCAAGCCGATTGATGTCGGCGCCAATGCCGAGCAGGTCGCGCGTCGCGGACAAACGCGAATCCGCTGCAACGAGCAGCCGAGCGGCCAATTGCCTGCCATCACAGAGCGTTATGACTGCTTCTTTGTGGCTGGTTGTTGCATTGACGACCGAGCGGCCGCACAGCAGCTGGGCATGATCCTGGAAGTGGACAATCTGGAACAGGGCGTCGCGGATCCGACAATTTGGGACCAGAATTCCGAGTGGTTCCGCAGATCCGCTGGGAGAATCGAAGCACAGGGCGAAATGGCTCGATCCGTTGAGCACGCGCGCGCCTTGTAGCGGTGATTTGTCCGAAGCGGGGATGGCATCCCAGGCGCCGAGCTCGCGAAGGATTCCAACCGATGCGTGGGTCAGCGCGATCTCGCGACCGTCGAAAGCCGGATTCGCCAGGCTTTCGAGCGACTGCCGTTCAACCACTGCCACCTTGAGTCGGCTCTGGGCAAGCGACGCGGCGAAGGAAAGTCCGACCGGCCCGGCTCCGACCACAATAACGTCGAATCTATCGACAGAGCCGGCCATCAGCGTGCCGCCATTGCGTCGGCTATCTGCGACGAAGGGCACTGGAACGCATCGCAATCGATCCACGGTTTGCGGCTCATCTCCCCAAGCGTCTCCACGCGACCTAACCGTCCGTTAGACATCCGTTCTCCGTTCAAAAATGCTCAATGAAACCATGCCTATGAAGAGATAACCCTGATGTGGATCAACCAGGCTCGATAAACGCGGCAACGGCGGGTTCACGGTCGACTGGTCGACCGCCACACCATGGTCTGGTCAGGTCATCATGGAATGGCCGGCTTCCCGTTCGGTGCGGCCCTTTCCTGGCCGAAAGTTCGGCAACGTATTCTGGCTGATCCGTTCGCACCCGTCGCGCGCCGAAATCGGCATGACGCGAAGCAACCGCGGAAAATATTCGAGCGAGTCCTCGCAGGGCAGGCTGGGTCAACTGCGTGGCTCGTCGCGGTCGATCAGGATCCGCTCGGCGGCGCCATCGAGATCTTCATATTGGCCGCTCCTCAAGGCCCACAGGAACCCCGCCAGCCCAAGCGCTCCGAGGAACAGGGCCACAGGTATGAGGTAGGCGAGCGTCGTCATGAGGATTGTGCCAGTGCGCCAATGTCCGAGCGCCTGTCATGTCGGGCATCTTGCACCGATGCATTTGACACGAAACCTTGCAGACGTAGCGCATTGCCGATGACCAGGAGGGACGAGGCGGACATCGCGACCGCCGCGATCAGCGGCGTAACGTGCCCCAGAATGGCGACCGGCACGGCGATGCCATTGTAAACGATCGCGATGGCGATGTTCTGCCGGATCAGCCGTCCGGCCTTCCGCGAAATGTCTAAAGCAAGTGGGACCGCCAGAAGACTTTTACGCAGGAACACGAAATCCGCGGCGTTGCGACCGATATCCGCCGCCGTGGCCGGAGCGATCGAAACGTGTGCGGCGCCCAATGCAGGCGTGTCGTTGAGCCCATCGCCGACCATCAGCACCTTGTGGCCAGTTCGCGTCAATGCTTCGATGTGTTCGACCTTCCCGGAGGGAAGCAACGCGGGAACGAAGCGCTCGACGCCCAGTGCTTCCGCGACTTCGCCGCAGGCAGCTTCTGTGTCGCCCGACAGCATCTCCACCGACACGCCGGCATCGTTCAATCGCTCGATCGCCGCCCTGGCGTCGGCACGCAACGCATCCTCGAAATTGAAGGTCGCGACAACGATCCCGTCTTTCGTCAGGACCGTCCCGCCATAGCCATGTTTGCCTTCGCCGCCGGTGCGGGCCTTCCATCCAGCCCATCCGCGTCTGCCCAGCCGCCAGATACTTCCGACGTCAGTTGCTTCGATACCGAACCCCGGATGCTCGGTGACGGCATCGAATTTGTGCTGCCCGCCGCCAGCGGCAAGACCGGCTATGGCTTTTGAAAACGGATGACGCGAATGCGCGGCCATGTCGGCTGCAATCGTCAGCATGGCCGGATCGATCGAGGCCGCATTGACGAGACGGGGCTGGCCGAGCGTGAGCGTGCCGGTCTTGTCGAACACCGCTGCATCAATCGTTGCCAGGCGCTCCATGGCCGAACCATCCTTGACCATGATGCCGTTCTCGAACAGCCGCCGCGCGGCGACCACCTGGACGATCGGCACGGCGAGCCCGAGCGCGCACGGACATGTGATGATCAAAACGGCGATGGCGATGGTTATCGCCCGATGCCAGTCGCCGGTTGCCGCCATCCAGCCAAGGAATGTCACGAAGGCGGTGAGATGAACAACTGGAGCATAGAGTGCTGAAACGCGATCGGCGATGCGGCGGTAATGTGCGCGACCGCCCTCGGCGGCTTCCATCAGCCGAACCATTTCCGCCAGGAACGAATCCTTCGCGGCGGTTGTCGCCTCGATGGTTAGCGGGCCGGTAAGGTTGAGCACGCCGGCCTGGACGGCATCGTTTGGCGCCACGCTTCTGGGCGTGCTCTCGCCCGAAACCAGCGAGCAGTCGACGTCCGATGTCCCACGCGTGATCTTGCCGTCGACGGGGATTCTTTCGCCGGCCGCTATCAGCAACAGCATGCCCGGTTCGATCTCGCCAACCGGCAGATAGTCGCGTGCGCCATCGTCGCGCAGCACCATGGCGCCACGCGCGGCCAGTTGTGACAGGCCTTTCACGGCGGTGCGGGCGCGTTCGCGCATCACGTGATCCAGCGTGCGGCCGATCAACAGGAAGAACAGCAGAGACACCGACGCGTCGAAATAGGCGTGGTCGCCATGGTTGATCGTTTCGTAGAGGCTCATGGCGTAAGCGAGCGATACCCCGACCGCGATCGGCACGTCCATGTTCATGCGGCTGTGGCGCAGCGCATTCCAGGCCGATCGAAAATAGATGCCGCCGGCGAAAGCGAGCGCAGGAATGGCAATCAAGGCCGAGACCCAATGGAACAGGTCGCGGGTCGCGCCCTGCGCGCCGGACCAGACGGAGACTGATAGCAGCATGATGTTGCCCGCCGCAAAGCCGGCGACCGCGACGGCGCGGATCAGTTCCGAGAGCGTCTTGTCCCTCCCGTCAGCCTCGGGATCGAACAGGTGCGCGCCATAGCCCAGCCGTCCAAGTGTGGCGACGAATGGCGGAACCTCCTCGCCGCGCCACCGGACCGAAATACGTTTCGTCGAAAGATTGACACGAGCGCCTTCGACGCGATCCAGCTTGCCGATCGCCGTCTCGATCGTCTGGATGCAGGCGGCACAATGCACAGCCGGCACCGAGAGGTCGGTCTGGCGAAGATTTTCGCCAATCGAGCGGCTCGCCAGTCTGATTTCCTGGCCAGAAGGCAGGACCAGTGTGACCTTTTCCAGGTCCAATGCCATTTCGGCGCCTGGCGCGCAGCAGCTCATTGCAGCGCCCCGTGGGAAATCATGATCCGGCGAACGTCGCGATAGGGTTCCGCAAGGCTCGCATCGGCGTCGATTTCGACGATCCAGACGCCATCCGTGGGCATGTGGTGCGCGGCGAATATCTGACCGGAGGCAGCGGCAAGAGTGACGGATTTGTCCTCGGCCTCGTAGGCGGGATGACGAAACAGCACCTTGACGACATGCAAGGCAACCGGCTTGCCGACAGCATCGGTGAGGCTGTAGCGGACCTCACCGCCTGCGATGGTCAGTTTGCCAGTCCAGCCGAGGGCTGCCTGAGCTCGCCCCTCCTCGGCCTTCCTGTTGAACTGCTGGCTCGCCACATAGGTGTTTTCGACGACAAGGCCGGTCCAGCTCGTGTTGGCGAGCGTCGCCATCGTCAGATTGACCGCTATGACCACGCCGAAGAAGCCAAGGATGGTGAACAGCATATGCCTGCCGGTGAATTCGCGGGATTGTCGCGAGGTGTCGCTCATCTGGCGCTCTCCGGTGCGTTGAAAGTGGCCGTGTATTCGTCCGACTCGAACGTTGCCTTGTTTTCGACCCGGAACTTGAAGCTTTGCGCTGCACCCCGAACCTGATCTGCCGGCTGACGCACGAAAACCTTGAGCAGCTTCAGCCGGTCGGGTTCGACCGGGATGGCGAAGGAGCGATCCGCCGGCAGGTCGATGCCGACAACGCTCATTTCGGCTCCATGCAGGCCCTGCATCGTGACAATGATCGTTCTTGGTTCGGGGATCATGTTGAGCAGCTTGACGGTGTAGCCGTTGCGGATCGAACCGTCGGACAGCGTCACGAACTGCGGGTTGCGATCGTGCAGGACATTCAATTCGAGCCGTTCGCGGGTCAGCAGCGAATAGAGCAGCGCGAGACCGACCGCCGACCAGGCGCCCATGTAGATGAAGGTGCGCGGGCGAAAGATCTTGCGGATATGGAAACGGGCCACCTTGTCGGAGAACAGGCCGTCAGCGCTCCTGACCAGTGACGGGTTGACTGAACCGGAGCCGCCCGGGGTCGCCAGCATCATGTTGGCGTTGTAGTCGGCCAGCGTCGCATAGGAAATCAGTCCGCGCTCCCTGCCGAGCTTGTCCATAATACCGTCACAGGTATCGATGCAGAGCGCGCAGGCGATGCATTCAAGCTGCTGGCCATCACGAATGTCGATCCCCATCGGGCACACCGCGACACAGGCATTGCAGTCGACGCAGTCGCCGACGGGCTGCCCGGCGGCAAGGACCCTCTTGGCGTGACGCGAGCGCGGTTCGCCGCGCCATTCATTATAGGTGACGGTGAGGGAATTCTCGTCGAGCATGGCCGCCTGGATGCGCGGCCATGGGCACATGTAGGTGCAGACCTGCTCGCGCATCAGCCCGCCGAACGTATAGGTCGTCGCCGTCAGCACGGGCACGGTGATGTAGGCGACGGGGGCGGCGGTGCCGGTGAAGAGTTCCCCAACCAGCGTCGGCGCATCGGCGAAATAGAAGATCCAGGCGCCGCCGGTCAGCACCCCTATGACCAGCCAAATGGCGTGTTTCGATGTTCGCAGCACGAGTTTGCGCGCAGTCCAGGGACCGGCATCGAGCTTCATGCGCGCGTTGCGGTCGCCCTCGATGGCTCGCTCGACGACCAGAAACAGATCGACCCACACGGTCTGGGGGCACGTATAGCCGCACCAGGCCCGGCCGACGGTGGATGTGATCAGGAAAAGGCCGATACCGGCCATGACCAGCAGGCCGGCCACATAATAGAATTCCTGGGGCCAGATCTCGATGAAGAAGAAATAGAAGCGGCGGTTGGCAAGATCGACCAGCACGGCCTGGTCCGGGGCAAATGGCCCGCGATCCCACCGCAGCCAGGGCGTCAGGTAGTAAATCCCCAGCGTGATTGCCATCACCGACCACTTGAAGCGGCGGAAACTGCCAGAGGCCCGGTTCGGGAAGATCTTCTTGCGCGCGGCATAGAGCGGCTGACGGGTCTTGGCGGAGTTGACCGCATCGGCTTCGAGCCGTTCTATTTGCGTGTTATCGAGCACGAGAAGCTCCAGTCACCAGCGACGATTTCGCCGGAAGCCCGACCCATCGGTTTCTGGATGATGCCGAGGCCCGGCTCGCGCCGGGCCTCGTCGCTTGGCGGTGGGGGGAGGACGAGAATAGGCTTGGGTACCTATTCTCCGCCGCCAAGCGAATGGACATAGACCGCGAGTTCCTTGGCCTTGATCGCGCCGAGACGACCAATCCAGGCCGGCATGACGCCGTGCTTCGGCGCGCGGACCTGCGCGGCGATGGCTGTTTCGCCAGACCCGTATAGCCAGATCGCGTCGGTCAGGTCGGGTGCGCCGAGCTCCCTGTTGCCCTTTGCATTCTCACCATGACAGGCCGCACAATTCTCGGCGAAAACACTGGCGCCGAGTTCGATCAGGCTGGTGTCCTGAACAGGACCGGAGAGGCTTGCGACATAGGCGCCGACCTGCTTGATCTGATCCGTCGTGATGATGTCACCAAAAGCAGGCATTTCCGACAGGCGCGTATCCGGGTCTGATGCGAAGCGGATGCCGTGCGCAATCGTTTGCTGGATCTGTTCGGCGTTGCCACCCCACAGCCAATCGTCGTCGTTTAGGTTGGGAAAACCCTTGGACCCTTGAGCGCCCGAGCCATGGCACTGCACGCAATTGACCTTGAACGCGGCGCCACCTGCGGCGACGGCGAATTCGCGTAGCGTATCGTCGGCAGTAATCTGGGAGACGGTCTTCGCCTGAATGGCAGCGACAAATTTACCCTTGGCCACTTCGGCCGCCGCCAGTTCATTCTTGACGTCTCTGCGGCTCGAATACCCCAGCACACCCCTGGTCGCGGAAGTCAGCATCGGCCATGCCGGATAGACGACGGTGTAGCCGATCGCCCAGGCAACGGTGATGTAGAAGGTGATGACCCACCAGCGCGGAAGCGGGTTGTTGAGTTCCTTGATGCCGTCCCACTCATGGCCGGTCGTCGAGATGCCCGAAACCTCGTCGATATGCTCGCTGCCCATGATCAGTCGTCCTTGAGAGGAATGTGAGCGGCTCTCTCGGCTTGCCTGCAGCTGCCGGGACGAAGTGCAAAGGCAACGCATCCGAGGAAGAAAAGCGCCATGGCAAGCAGGCCCCAGCTGTCGGCAAACTCCCGCATGAAATTGTAGGTCATCGCCATTCTCCTCAGCGGTAACCGGCGGGTTCGTCATAGGTCCTGAAATCGACCAGCGTGCCGAGCATCTGAAGATACGCGACCAGCGCATCCATTTCGGTGACCTGCTGCGGATCGCCGTCGAAGTCCCCAACCTTGGCTTTCGGATAGCGTCTCTCCAGGCCCGATGTGTCGGCATTCGCATCGGCCTGCGCCATGAGATCGGCATTGGCGTGCGCGATCATGTCGTCGGAGTAGGGGACGCCGACACGGCTGTTGGCGACCAGATGCGTCGAGAAGTCCTTCACATCGATGGGCATGTCCTTCAGGAACGCGTAGCTCGGCATGATCGATTCCGGCACCACCGAACGCGGCTCGGTGAGATGCTGGAGGTGCCATCCGTTCGAGTAGCGGTCGCCGACCCGGGCGAGATCCGGCCCGGTGCGCTTCGAGCCCCACTGGAACGGGTGGTCGTACATCGACTCGGCCGCCAGGCTGTAATGCCCATAGCGCTCGACCTCGTCACGGAACGGCCGGATCATCTGGCTATGGCAGAGGTAGCAGCCCTCGCGCACATAGATGTTGCGCCCCACCAGTTCGAGTGGCGAGTAAGGGCGCATGCCTTCAACCTTCTCGATCGTGTTGTCGAGATAGAAGAGCGGTGCGATCTCGACGATGCCGCCGATTGTCACGACCAGCAGGGACCCGAGGAGAAGCAGTGTGGCGTTCTTCTCGATGACCGCGTGTCTGTCCATCAGGCCCATTTTCTGGCTCCTGATCGCACAGGCTGGAGGGCGGGGATGGAGCGCGGCATCGGATCCTCCTCGCGCTGGTAGCCGAGGATGGTCATGGCGATGTTCCAGGCCATGATGAGGGCGCCCGACAGATACATCGCGCCGCCGATGGCACGCATGATGTAGTAGGGATGCATGGCGGCGACGGTTTCGGCGAAGGAGTAGACCAGGAAGCCCTGCTCGTTGTATTCGCGCCACATCAGGCCCTGCATGACGCCGGAGACCCACATCACCGCGGCGTAAACGACGATCCCAAGCGTCGCCAGCCAGAAGTGCCAGTTGACGAGCCGCAGCGAATAAAGCCGGTCGCGGTTCCATAACTTCGGGACCATGAAATAAATCGCGCCGAACGAGATCATGCCAACCCATCCGAGCGCGCCCGAATGGACGTGACCGATGGTCCAGTCGGTGTAGTGCGAGAGCGAGTTGACGGCCTTGATTGACATCATCGGGCCTTCGAAGGTGGACATCCCGTAGAAGGCGATGGCCATCACCATCATACGGATGATCGGGTCGGTGCGCAGCTTGTCCCAGGCGCCCGAGAGCGTCATCAGGCCGTTTATCATGCCGCCCCACGAGGGCATCCAGAGCATGATCGAGAACACCATGCCGAGCGTCTGGGCCCAGTCCGGCAGGGCGGTGTAGTGGAGGTGGTGCGGACCGGCCCAGATGTAGAGAAAGATCAAAGCCCAGAAGTGGATGATCGACAGCCGGTAGGAATAGACAGGCCGGTTGGCCTGCTTGGGCACGAAATAATACATCATGCCGAGGAAGCCGGCGGTGAGGAAGAAGCCGACGGCATTGTGGCCGTACCACCATTGCGTCAGGGCGTCCTGTACGCCGGAGAAGGCTGAATAGCTCTTGGAGCCCAGGAAGGAGACCGGCATCGACAGGTTGTTGATCACATGCAGCATTGCGATGGTCACGATGAAGGCAAGGTAGAACCAGTTGGCGACATAGATGTGCGGTTCCTTGCGCTTCAGGATCGTGCCGAGGAACAGGATGAGATAGGCGACCCAGACAATGGTCAGCCACAGGTCCACATACCATTCGGGCTCGGCGTATTCGCGGCTCTCGGTGATGCCGAGCAGGTAGCCGGTTGCCGCCATGACGATGAACAGCTGATAGCCCCAGAACACGAACCAGGCGAGATGGCCGCCGAACAGCCGAGCGCGGCAGGTGCGCTGGACGACATACAGAGACGTGCAGAGCAGCGCATTGCCGCCGAAGGCGAAGACGACGCCCGACGTATGCAATGGCCGCAAACGGCCGAAGTTGAACCAGGGCTGGATGTTGAGATCCGGGTAGGCGAGCTGCAGGGCGATGACCACGCCGACCAGCATGCCGACGACGCCCCAGAATACTGTGGCGACGGCACCGAAGCGGATCGGCCCATCCATGTAAGCGGCGGGGTCGATCGGAACTGCCGGCTTGAACTCCGTGTTGCGCAACAGAATCGCAGTGAAGCCAGCCACGGCGAAGAACAAAACCCACATATGCCGGCGAAAAGGTTCATCTACGCCGAAGCCGGCAGCCACCAGGGCCGCAAACGCAAACAGGCTTAGAAGGACGATCTCTGTGCCGAATTTCATCGCAAGCCCCGATTTCCCATTCCGGCGGGCGCCAAACCGCAGTGCCTTATTGCGCAGCCGTGGCCTGCTCGCCCTGATCCATGTCAGAGCCGCACGATTTTGCTTCGAGCAGGATCGAGTTCGGTGCGATCAGACTGTGGCGATCGAATGTGGAAGCGCGGCACCGGCCGCCACGCTTATGGACAGGCCCGGCGTCCCAGGTCGGGCCGGGTTTGGAGGCGATCGCGGGCGTGTGGGAAGCGCGCCTTCTGTGACGCTGGAAAGTAGGCCGATGCCTTGCCGAACGTCGATCGTTTCAATGCCTTGGGACAGCCAGCGCCAGCGTTGCGCTAACTTCGTGACATACATGGTTCGGGGAGACGGCGATTTTCCCCTGCGTGTGAGGCGTATTGACTTCGGCCGAGTGCAATCCTGCCTGGAACAGCCGGTTGCACGTCGAGCACCTCGAGGATGGATGCTTCGCCGACGAGTTGGCCGAAACGCACCTGGCTCATGCGATCGGATGGAGAGCGGGCTATCGCTATGCGACTTCTTCTAAGCGCAACGCGAGCATGCCCTGCCCCGAACGAAGTAAGTGACCTAGGCCATGCAGCTTCGGTGTCATTCAAAGGGCGGTTGCGCCTCGGCCGCCGCAGCGCCGTTCCAGCCGGCTCATGCTGTCCACGGTGACACGGCGGTTGTTCTCGATCCGAATCACGCCGTCCATTCTCAGGCTGGTCAGCTGACGGCTCACGGTCTCGTTTGTAATTCCAAGGAAATCAGAGATGTCGGCACGCGTCATCGGCAGCTCGAAGCACGCCGACCTAGCCGCCGGGTCAACACTGGAACCGATGTTCCGGGCGATCATGAGGAGAAAGCTCGCCACCTTCTCCGGTGCGGTCTTGCGCCCCAGAGTCACCATCCATTCGCGTGCCTCGTCGAGTTCGTTCAGCGCCTGCTTGAGCAGGCGATGCACAAATTCCGGTGATTCCTTCATCATCCGTTCGATGGCCGCTCTCGGAAACGAGCATAGCGAGACAGCTGTTGCCGCTTCCGCATTGATCGCGCTTTTCATCTTGAAGGGCCGTCCCAGAAAATCCGGCGCGAACTGGAGACCGACGATCTGCTGGCGGCCGTCCGAAAGGCTCTTCGTGAGCTTCACCACGCCTGAAAGCACGTTTGAATAACAGTCGACCGCCTCGGCGTCGCCGATCAGTTCGACCCCCGGCTCGATATTGTGCCGCGACGACGTCTTGGCGAGCTGAGCCAAATGGTCTGGTTCGAGCGCACCACAGACACCGCGGTGCCGTGCCTCGCAAGACAGGCAAAGAACGGGAATGCCGGAACTGTGACTGTCCTGCCGTAATGTCATTCGATCGCTCTACCGGTCCAGTGCGGCAGGATAGCAATCGACGGTAGAAAAATCCTTGCGGCAGTTTGTCCGTGCTGAAGGTTGATCGAAATCAGGGCTTAGGCTCATCCAAGCATCCACAGTTCCGGCGACGCAAACACGGTGGACCACGACATGCGGCTGGAGCTAGCTGCCAGACTTGGCGAGAACGTCCCGCGCTATACCAGTTATCCGACCGCGCCGCATTTCCATGCGGGGGTCGATGCCGTCGTTTACCGAGGCTGGTTGGAGGCGCTCGAAGGTGGTGACGAGATCTCGCTCTATCTGCACATCCCGTACTGCGACAAGCTTTGCTGGTTCTGTGCCTGCCATACCAAGCAGACACGCCACTACGAACCGGTGACCACATATCTTCGCTCACTGCATGCCGAGATCGCCACCGTCGCCGGTCTTGTCGCAGGCAAGGGCCGCGTGCGTGCCGTCCATTTCGGCGGCGGTTCGCCAACGATGCTCAAACCGGAGGATCTGGTGGCGCTGGGAACCGCCCTGCGCAACAGTTTCACCTTTCTTCCCGGCGCCAAGATCGGCGTCGAAATCGAACCCAATGATATGGACGATGCCCGCCTCGACGCACTCGCCGAAATCGGCATGACCCGTGCGAGCCTCGGCGTGCAGGATTTTGACCCGAAGGTGCAAAAGGCAATTAACCGCGAGCAGAGCTTTTTGCAGACCAAAGCGGTAGTCGACGGCGTTCGTTCGCGCGGCGTCGAATCGGTCAATGTGGACCTGCTCTACGGCTTGCCACACCAGACCAGGGAGAGTGTCTCCTCCACCGTCGCGCAGGCACTGACCCTGGAACCGGATCGGATAGCGCTTTTTGGCTACGCCCATGTGCCGTGGTTCAAGAAACATCAGACGATGATCGACGAGGCATGGCTGCCGGGTCCGGCAGAGCGGTTTGCTCAATCGCAACTTGCGGCGCGGGCGATCGTGGACCAGGGATACGAAGCAATCGGGCTCGACCATTTCGCCAAACCGGGCGATGCCCTCGCGCTTGCCGCCCGCGCCGGAACACTGCGCCGGAACTTCCAGGGCTATACCGAGGATCGCTGCGAGACCTTGATCGGCCTTGGCCCGTCATCCATCAGCCAGTTTCGCCAGGGCTATGCACAGAACATGCCTTCGACCGCCGAGTATGGACGCATGGTTGCTGATGGCGGGCTGGCCGCTGTTCGGGGTATCGCGCTTTCCGACGACGACCGTGTTCGCGGCTGGATCATCGAGCGATTGATGTGTGACTTCGCCTTCTCGGCGATTGAGCTGGTGGAGCGCTTTGGCGAAGCCGGCCAAAGACTTCTCCTCAAGGCGAGTTCCACGGCTCTTCATGGTCCTGCGCGGCTGCTTGAACTTGATGGTGACCGCTTCGTCGTGCCGGCGGAAAGCCGGCCCTTTGTCAGAAGCATCGCGGCGAAGTTCGACAAATATTTCGAAAGTGGAACGGCCAGGCACTCAGCGGCAGTCTGAGCACCGCAGAGGAACGGTCATGGTTCTCAGTCGATCGTGAACCGATTGCGCTACGTTTTTCACTGTTGACCGGCGACCGTCGTGTCAAGACAGGATTCGGAGCGGACCAGACGCGTCTTGGCATAGCGACGATATCGTCCGGTCGTGCCTTCCGGCGCCGTATTCCATTTCGCAGTCCCTGAAGCGCCACGTCGAGTCCGGCCTCTTTTCTGTATCGGAAGCAGTCGACAATCGTCCTGGCCAGATCATGGTTGTCGGCCGACAGCTCCCTTCGGCCTTGCAACGAGAATCCGCAAGGACCGTGCCAGCTGCAGCAGGCGCCGCCGGATCGCAACACCATACTATTCCACCCGTGGCTCGCGCTAACCTTTGATTGGTTCGCGCCAGGCCGACGCCCGTCGAAACCGAGCCTCGGCAACAATCCTAATCGTAAGCGGCTGGCCACGCTCTTGGTGCCGGTGGTAGAAGTCGGCAAGCACCCCGGCAGCGCCTTCAAGCGTGGGACAACCCGTCCACCCGAATATTCGTCGGCGCAGTTTCAGTGAAAAGCGGGCCTAGGCTACACAGCTCTCTTGTTACCCCAGAGCATAACGTGCAGCTGCGGCAGCACACGGGCTTCGAACCACCTGTCGCGGGTCACGCTATCAACCAGCCACTCCATGCGCTTCAATATTCCGTCAAGGTCGACAGGCGCGTCTTCATTTGCGGGGCGTGGCGGCGTGTGATTGCCGGGTTGCAGATAGATCGGAAGCCGCGGAAATCTCGCAGCGGCGTCTTTCGCGTAGGCGTAGTCCCTTTCGTCGAAAACAATGAGCTTGAGCACGATTTGTGGCCTGCCTTGTGCCGCCTGGAGGCACGCCTCGAAAGCGGCCCAATCGGTCGTCATTTGGCTTGACGGCGGCTTTGGGCTGAGGACTAGCACGTCAAGGTCGGCAAACCAGTCCCTGGCCACCGAACCTTGGGTTTCCAGCGCAAAACGGTAACCTTCACCATGGCCTCGCTCGATGAGCGCGCCGAGCGGCTGGATGGCCGGATTGCCGCCTGACAGCGACACCATCAGCGGGCGGCCACCGGAAAGCGCAAGCACGTTTTGCCACACCGCGCCAATGGACATCATCTCCCATTCGTGGCGGAATTGATTGTCCACCGCATGCAGGCTGTCGCACCAGGAACAGCGATAGTCACACCCGCCGGTTCTGACGAAGACCGTCGGCAAACCGATGAGCACGCCCTCGCCCTGGATCGTCGGCCCGAAAATCTCACTCACGCGGATTGCGGGATGCGTATCGGTCATGGCCGGTATTCCGCCCAGGTTTTCGGCGTTTCGCTCACCCGCACGGCCGAGGTTTCGCGCAGGCGTGCCTTGCACCATTCATAAAAATGTCTGGCCAGATATTCCGCCGTGACTTGCTCATGCCCCAGCACCTCGTTGAGATGTCGGTGGTCGAAGCTCTCGTCGATATAGCGTTTTAGCGGCGCCAGATCATGATAGTCGCGCACGAAGCCGTGCTCGTTCAGTTCCTTCGCCGAAAGCTCTACTTCGACGATGTAGTTATGCCCGTGCAGGCGCGCGCATTGGTGCTCGGGCGGCAAAGAGGTGAGCTGATGCGAGGCCGAGAAGTGGAATTCCTTAGTGATGCAGAACATTACACGATCCTCCTGCGCAGCGCGTCGAGCCAGAAGTCGGAGTCCTCGTACTCGGTGGGGTCCGGGTGCCCTGCAAGATGAAACGCCTCGCGCCGCTCGACGCAGGTCCCGCACCGTCCACAGTGACGCTCGCCGCCCTTGTAGCAGGACCAGGTCTGCGCAAATGGTGTGCCGTATCTTGCTCCATCCTCAACGATGTCCGCCTTCGTGAGGTTCACATAAGGCGCATAAAGGCGAATCTTCGCGTAGCCGTCGAGCGCATGGTCCTGCATCATCTGGAAAGCGTCGATGAAGGCCGGACGGCAGTCGGGATAAATGAAATGATCCCCACCATGCACGGCCGTCGCCACCGCGTCAGCGTCGTGCGCTGCGGCGAAGCCGAAGGCAATGGCCAACATGATGGCGTTCCGGTTCGGCACCACCGTGACCTTCATCGTGTCTTCGGCGTAGTGCCCGTCGGGCACGTCCACATTATCGGTCAGCGCGGAGCCGAAAAGGCCGCCGCCGATTTCGTGGATGTCGACGATGCGGTGCGGGACGGTCAGTCGCTCCGCGCAAAGGGCGGCGAAGCCCAATTCCTTCCTATGCCGTTGGCCGTAATCGAAAGATAGGAGGCCGGCGAGTTCGTGCTCCGCTGCCACCTTGTGAGCAAGGGTAACGGAGTCCAATCCGCCGGAGCAGACGACGAGAGTCTTCATCGTTGGGTCCTTGTTTTAACCGGGTAGGCTGCGACCGGAGATTTCTCTGCGCTCCCAGTACTTCAGGAAATCCATTTTGTGAAGTGAACGGGGAACGAGTTTCATGCGCTGACGTGCCGTTGTGTGCAAGGCGCCCTCGCGGTGAGCCTGCAAGGAACACGGACTAGCGAAACGTCACGCTTCAGCGGAATGCTCAAAGGCGAGCGCACCAGAATATGCTCTGCAGGAGGTCCGGACCTTCGTAAACAAAGTTCTCGACGATCAAGCGCCCGGCGGTCCCGAGCTCGAGGGACGCCACCGCGAGGGTTTCAGGTACTAGACGGCCCAAGGATGGGCTTGCCGCAAACAACGGACTTACCAGTGGGATGTTCAGCGACGCCGATGCAGATGTCTGGAATGATCACGACATCAATTGTCGCGGCAACTTTGGCTGGCCTGCTCCTCGGGTTCCGTAGATCCAGCGCATTCCGCTTCAGGATCGGTTCGAACCGGAGCACTCCCTCGGTCAATGGACGTCCGGCAACAACCTGAATGATCGGTCGTGAGCCGACATCTGTGAACAAGCGGTGTGGTCGATTGCTATCACCCATGTGTTGCGTGCAGGTACCTTATGGCAGTGGATGAACTGGATTTGATGGTTTTACAGCTGGCGGTCGAAAGCGTCCGCTCGCTCTCCTTAAGCTTCGCTGAAAAGGCCGCCGAGGTAGCCACCAGGAGCCGCGGCATCCTGGTTTTCGACGTGCGGGTCGACGGTGATGCGGGGGGCCAGCGGGTCGCAGCCATCCGATATCAGGGCGACCAGATCGGCGTGCTGGCGTTGGACAGACAGGGCCTTGTTACCCACCATTGCATCGTCAACGGTACGTTCTCACATTTCATCGCGCCCTTGGAGAACTGGCACAGCATGCCCCTGTCGATGCAGGCCAAGATCGATGCCAACGGCCATGCCAGTCTCTTCCTAGGGGCCTTGCGAAATGCCGGACATTTGCTGGGCAGCTAGCATTTGGCCAGAATGCATCTGTGAATTTTTGTATGCGCATCGCTGCCGACAGCGCCGGCATGATTGTCGTGCTCGAAAACGGCTGCGGCGATCGCGGCAAAGCGATCGCCGCGATGATGGCGATCTACGCGTGGGCGTTGCATCGATGCGCGATCGTTTAGACAGAGGTCTCCGCCCGCATCGAGCAACATGCACGGAGGTACGCAAAGCGCAAATGCATCAAGTATTTGAAGGGACGAGCCCCTCGCGCAAATGGAGCTTGCGCTGCCGTTGTCGTCCCATCGTGCCGCCGAACTCGGGGGCGTGACGATCGACCACGATGGCCTATTTTTTTGCAAAGCCGAATGTCCCGATTCCGAAGCCAAGGAAAAAACTCCGACCACAGCGAAGAATAGTAACAACACGGGCGACGCAAGCCGCCTTGCCCTCTAGCAGGGGAGGAGCTTGCGGTGCTCTCACCGACACAAGATCGCAAATGGCACGTGGGTGAGCACCAGAACTGGCGACACGCATGGTGATCGGCTTGACTCGCTGGAGGAAGCACAAGGCCTCAGTGGGCGGAGGCGCCAGCGACGGTCGAATACTGGCTGGCTGCTCGGGATCTGATCGGAAATGAGTAGGATTTGGTTGCTTAAGCCGATCCGAACCATTTCCCGGAGACCACACCCACCATGAACGATCTTGCGCTGCCGCTGAGCGGT
>NZ_JAMYRN010000027.1:0-60069 GCF_040321435.1 Mesorhizobium sp. M0410 | reverse complement strand
CTCCCCGCAAGGGCAAAAAGAGGGGCTATGAAACTGGGAGCAAACGATGACTGTCCAAAAAGAAGACTATCGAACCAACAGAGCCCACTACGCCATAGCTGCGATGCATAGCCGAGCGACCGCTGAGGGCGATCGTGACGAATTGGTGGCGAGGAAAAAGTCCCTGTGGGTAACAGATCGGCGATCTGCAAAATTGGCTGCAAACCCGTCCGAAAGCTCGCCAGAACCCAAGGCAAGAGCGCGCGGTAAGTGAAGCGTGCCAGCCTCTTGCCGCGCGTACTTCGTTCGCATGGTTCGATTACATTAGCTTGATCTAATATACTAACCAGCCAGTCGAGCATTCCCGAACGCTCGCTGGTCAGGCCCAGCGGCCGCCCCCCTAACCCAAGCTGCTGGGCCGCCCGCTAAGGAAGTGCGTTGTATCACTGATACGGTCGTCGGTGACCGCCTCCGTACCGCGGCCGTGATCGCAACCACGTCACCGATGCCAACGCCCCGCATCGTACCACTCAAACGAATGGCCTGGATGCGTTTAGTATCCATTCTCGGGAGACCCACGCCTGGGTGTCGCTTGGGAGACAAGTGACTCCCCTTTAAAGGCATCGAGATGCTACGAGCGCCGAAAAGTCAGTTCCTTAACCTAAAGATCGGGCGATTTGCCAGCGGGTTGTCGACCAGATAACCGCCGACGCTAAATGGTACAGCACTTCGATAGACGGTCAGATTCTGGCCTCGACCACGCTGAATCTCTTCAATCAGGGGTCGTAAACGAAACGAATTTGCTGGCACATGTTGGCGCGCGGCGCCACGACTTCACTAAACTGACAGGCTAGCTCCACCCGGGCGGAAACAGCGCGTTTCAGCAAATCGTGAATTGACCTGCATCCATGGAAGCCGGTTGGCGGCACGGCAGTTGGCTGAAGATCAAGAGCTACATGGTGGAAGAATATGACTTGCTCGGCGGGTGGACCGGCCGCTGCGATATTTGCTGTCGCGGCGGCCAACACACCCAAGTGGCCGGCTGCTGTCATGCGACCACAGAGCCGCCACGTCAGGATTGTGGAGCAATGAGTTGTCGAAAGATCCGCGCGCAAACTGTTCAACGAAGAGACCCGCGATAGTCGCGGGTTGGCTCCATTGGATGGCGTAGCCCGATACTCAGCCATTCGTCAGCCTCTGCAGGCGCTTCTCCGCTTTGTCTAGCGCAATGCGGCGCGCGATGACCTTTGCGCTGTCACCACGCTTGGTGTGCTGTTTATCGCCCGGCAGTCTCACCAGACGTTGACCAGGGCGCCCCTTATCCGTGGCGGTTTCGTATTCTCGCCGTTCCATACTCACACTCCCTTGCGCACAGCCGCGCAGAACGCGCTGGAAAAATGCGAAAGATTCCCGTGCGGCCATTGAAAATGACCTGATGCATCGTGAGCTTCCAAATCTATGCGCAACTGTTCCAACTCGCGAAGCGGCACCATCGCGGCCTCCAATGCGGCGGCGCGCGACAGCAGCACGGCTGCCGTATGTCGCGACGCTCCCGCAGACGTTTAGAAATGATGTCAATGGCAACCATAAGATCGCCGACCAACTTGCTCAGTTCGGCGGCACGCTGCCGTTTTCCCGTCGCCGAGTCGGGTTCATCACCAAGCAGGGCTGCAACGCTGGACGGAATGGACGGACCGCGCGCTTCGGCCAGTTCTTCACGCGGGCTCGCAAGCTCGCGATCGGCCAAACATTTTTGGGAGTTTAGGTCCTGAAGTTGCCGTTCGAGTTTTGCGAATTCCGGGTCGACATCGGTCAATTCGGGCATTACGAAAGGTCAGCTTTTGACATTTTACTGGTCTCCAAAAAGTTCATTGATGACGTCGACAAGCGCGGCGGCATTGATTTCGACAGATTTGCGATGGCGAGAGGCCTGCCAGTGACTTGGCGCGCCCGCGTTGAAGCGTCGGGTGTCGATCTGGTCGATCGGCACGACTTCCGGCCAACTATTGACTACGGTGATGATGGTCTTTGCTGCCCGTGCTTTCGCCTCTGGCGAGCCAGTTGCAGCGATCTCGGCCAGGACGTCTAGCTCTTCACCAGTTGTGGCAACACTGATAGCAAATGGCGCGCCATCAGGAACGCCTTCACGGCGCAGGGCGCGGTAATCGCGCACCGCGTCAACAACAGCACGCAAAGGCACGTCCAGCGCCGCGCCAAGCATGAGTGACGCCACGTCTTGCGGGCTGAGATCTGGAGATGTCCAAGGCGCACCGGGCGGCAGAACAGCGGCGTCCGTGAGTATGCGGGCTACCGCGCCCACGCGCCCTTCATCGAAGCCGATACGCCGCACAATGGCGGCTACGGCTTGTAGGCATATTTGATCCTTGAGTTTGGAAATTCGTGATTGCGATGGTTTAAAAAAAACACCGTCGCAGCCCTGAAGGCTGGACGGTGAGCGCACGCAGCCTGGCCGGAACGCGCGCAATAATTCCCGCCTCTGGTGCCAGATTGACGGGTTGCGCCTGACGATGACGAGGCGTAGGGCCCAAAGCGGGTGGGACGCCGAAGCGCCCCATTCGTTGCTGTTGCCCCTTTAGGTTTTTGGGGCCACGATTTGGCACACGTCCCTAAGCGGCCCTGATTCTCGGGTTGTCATTCGCCACCGCCAACTTCGCCCACTTGCCAGCCGCCAATAGCTCAGCGCCTCCGCGACGGTCTGCATATCCGCCTTTAGCGCCGAAAGCCTTGCCGACCTCAGCAATTGCCGCCTGCTAAGATGACCTCGATGACAGTATCGATATTGGCCGGTGGGGTGATCGGATCGGCAGTTCCAGCCAGCCGTACGTCTCCACGACTCCTGCCCAACTTAAGCTGGCCTAGTCCGCCTATTGCACCCAGAAAGAATGCGCCAGGTGCGATCTCTGGAGGATGGAAGCTGAAGCAAGTTGCCGACGTGAATACTGCGTCGGGATGTATCCACTCCTGCGATTTTATAGAGACACCTCGCGACACCGTATCCCAGTTGCCTGCTCGTGCCGGTTCCGGTTCGGCATCGCCGAGCCGCGGTTGGGCAGACGGCAGCGCTATGCAGGCATCCAACGAACGTGGATCTGGATTCTTCCCTCTTGGCCTGCCGTCCTTTCGGCTCCGGTCGACATGCAGTCCCGCGTCAGTGGGCAGGTTGTCGTTGGCGGCCTGCGGAAGGCGCTCTCGAACGATGAGCCACAATGCGGCGGCCCCCTTCCCGTCGTGCTTTTTCAGCCAATTCCAAGCTGGCCGACCGCCACGAAAACGAATCCGTACAGCGGTGCGCTTCTCCGCCGGGTTGGCCTTCAGGAAGGCGTCTGTTGCTTCTAGTATTTCCTTGCGGGTGGTCTTTGTCATGGGTGGTCATCCCAATTCGAGAAACCGGCCAGGCCGGGTAGTCCGTTTCCGCAATGCGCGGGACGGGTAGTCAGTCGTCATCCTTTAAATCTTCGGCTTCGTCCTTGAGCTTCTGCCAGTCAGCGCCGTGCTTCCGCAATAATGTGCGCGCCTGTTTGGCCGATAGGTCCGTGACTTCGGTAAGGTGCTCTACCTCAAGTTCTGCGCCCTTCTTAACGCGGCTATCGTCGCTCTTTTTCTTCACGGCCATATCTCCGCGCTCCTCGCCCATCGATCAGAGGCAACGAGCGCTAGTGAGCATTGTTCCGGACCTGTGGAACTATCTGCCCGCCGCATTGGTTTCTCCATTGAAAGGAGGACGATCATGCTAAAATTTTTACTTGGTCTTGGCGCGCTCATGCGGTGTTCCAAATCGGCCGAGACTTACAACGACAATCCTCCTAAGTCCCGCTTCAAGATGACCTGGTTTGACGACATTGCTGATAGCCGCCCTAAGAACTTTCTCATCAAGGGCGTCTCTCTCTCGATGTAAATAATCCCGGCCGTGTCGGCGTCACATTCTGGAATGTTGTCGACCACAACGCACCAGCGGAGGGCCTCACTGATATCTGCAGGTTCGTTGTCGGATCGCGGCTGTAACAGTTCGCGCTTGAACGTGTAGTGGTTCCCAGGCCACGTCTTCCGGCGCAACCATGATCGATCCGCCTGTCCTGGCCATATTGCCGTAGTGAAAACTGGCCAGCCTCTCTGCGTCGCCATTGTTGATAAGGTCGAGGAACCTTTCTGCTTCAGTGTGGGTGCGGTCATTCGGCGTCGGCTCCATGAGCGCGGCAACAGCGGCGCTGGCAATTTCGGCAACAAGAGAACGAGAAAACGTGACGACGCGCCCACCATGAGCGTTCGGCGCGAAAACGGCGAAGCCGCCATCGGGTCGCTTGGACACCTTCAGATTATAGATTTTCACGGCATCATTCAGTGCTACGTCGACGCGCGCAATGACGTTGCCGCAGCCTGGCGGCTCCGGTCGGGCATCAAGGATTTTCAAGGGGAGCGGTCCAGTCTTGGAGTGCCGCCGTTGGTCGGCGGTGTTTTTTGAAGAAACGCCGCGGCCCGTCAGTGTGCTCACTCTCGAGCGATGCGCATTGCTGTCATTTCAATCAATTCGCCAAGGAAGCGGATGCTGACTAAGCCCTGCGCTTCTCGATCTTTGTCTGTTCGGTCGATGGGCCACTCCTCTTGCAGTAGGTGCAAGCCGGTTGCGAACTTTTCCCTATTGAAGTCCGGAACATCCTCTATCAAGCGGATCAGAAGATGCTGCAGGAACGCCTTCTCGGTAGCCTTCCAAAGCATAAACATTTCGCAACAGTTTCGGCATTGTGGCTCATGCTGCCGCGCTCGCGGCGATATGCTTATCAATCCACTCTTCGACCTCGGCACGCATATATGCACTACGTCGTTCGGATAGCGAAACGGGCTTCGGGAACCCCCCGGCTTCGGCCATCAAAATCAATAGTGTACGAGAAAGAGACGTGGCTGCCGCCGCGTCTTTTGGTGCGATCAGGCGCGGTCGGTTGTCGTTTGCTGTCATCGGAATCCCCAGTGCAACCCGGCGCAAAAAGAGCGTGCGGAAAATCCAACGTGCGAAGGGGCACGTTCAAACTCTGAATCTTTAGAGAGGGATTCGGGTCGCCGTTAACTTAGGCGAGGTAAGCCAAGGTGAAGAACAATATGCGTTTTCGCCTGTAATGTCGATATGGTCAACGGGCTTTATTTTCACAATACTGTGCCAGTCTACCATCAAGCCGCGTCTTTTTTGCGACGCGGTGCCACGTCTGTATGCGGCTTCGGTCTTGTCCTTGAGCACATGAGCCAAGGCCGCCGCGGCTACATCGCGCGGGTAATCGGTCTATCGCCAGCCCAATCACGGAACGATGAGCGCAGACCATGCAAGGTCGCATCGCCCGCACCAGCGGCCCTAAGCGCCTTCGTCATCGCTGTGTCGCTGATTGGCCTTCCGTCGCGTCCACCTTCGAACACCAGATCGCTGGTCGACTGCTGCTGTGTAGCGCGGAGGATTGTCACGGCGCGCTCGGAAAGCGGAACCTCATGGTCGCGCGCAGCCTTCATCTTTGCGGCGGGTACCGTCCACAAGGCCGCATCAAGGTCGATCTCCGGCCACACTGCGCCGCGAACCTCACTGGAACGCGCTGCGGTCAATGCGGCGAACTCCACAGCCCTAGCTGACACGCCAGCGGCGGCTCGTAGGCGCTTGATGATGGCAGGCAGTTCCTTGTAGCCGACTGTTGCGTGATGGCCGCGCGTGAGCTTCTGTCGAGCCGGAAGCATATCCTTCAGGCCTCTCCGCCAGTCGGCAGGGTTGTCGCCGACATAAAAGCCGCCTCGCCTTCGCGTGATCCATTACTGCTGCAATGCACATGCGGAGGCGGTCAGCAGTCTCTGGTATCTTCTCCCAGATCGGCTTCAGCGTCTCGACCACGTCGTCGCGCGCGATCTCGGCGATCGGCCTCTTGTGCAGCGGCTTGGCATATTCACGCAACGTCATCGACCACTGCGCCTTGTGCTTCCCATTGCGGAAAGACTTCTCCTTCACCGCTATCTTCATCGGAAAGCGAGCCGGGAAAGTGTCTCGCTTGACGATTCGAAAGACCCGCTGTTTATAGCTTTTTCATCGGCTTCTTTCGTTATCGTTGGCGTCGGAATTGTCCTGCCTGCATGGTTGGCTTTTCATGTTGGCGGTTCGGGTTTGGTTGGCCTCGTGTTGCTGTCGTCCAGCGTGGCGGGTCTGGTGCTCGCACCGGTCGCCGCCATCTGGTCGATCGTCATGATGGAGCAAAGAACTGAGGTCTTTCAATTTGAACCTAATTCCCGCAGCCCCGACCGTGAGACCGCTCTTTTCGCGGACGCCGTAACCACATCTGAACAGGCGGAGCGTGTCGCCGCCTGTTCGCCCTCATCCGGCGAACAATTCCTTGTAACCGGTCGTCACCATCCAGTTCGCCCGATCGAGATGGCTTCGCGCAGTTTTCCGGGCCCGCTCCGGCTCTTGCACCGGATCGATGCCGAGGATGACCTGCGCCATCTCCTCATAGCTTGCCTCGTCGGCACCTGCATCCAGGAGCCTCAGGTAGGTCGTGAAGTGCTGACGGTCGTAGCTGGTCAGGCTGTCAGACCAGGGCACTTCTTCTTTAAGACCTGGTTTAACGTCTGGATATTTCATCATGACATCGGGCTCCGGAAGTAAGTGATCGAAGAGCGATTGTTCTTTTCGACAGCCTAACCAAGGATGGGAAACATCGTAGCTAAGACACCATCGCGATCATGACCCGCAAGCGCCCGCTCGAGGCGATATGCGCATCTTCTGACCGGTTCGACCCAGGTGAGGGATGAATTGCAAAAAGCTCAAGACCGTGCGGCGCGCACATCGGGTTTCGCATTGTTGGCCATCAAGGTCGTTTGTGACCACAGGATTAACAGGCAAAGCTTGTGCTTGAATTACCGTGATGCTCAGCATCGGTTCAACCACCTTATTCGAGTTCGTAGCGCCTGCCGAGGGCGCGCTGGCCGGGGCGCAGGTCAAATCGAAAGTCAAGAACCGAAGACTAGCTACCGCGTCCGTGAGGGCTTCGTGAGCTGCGCAAGGACGACCTTGGGGCTTCATGGGTGGCGCAAAGCATCTTTGGCCCTTCGTTTTGCCCGGCCGACAGCGCGCAGATCAACACGCCCACGACGGCGGATGCAGCGCTATGGTCCTCGGTGCCGACGAGCATCGCGATAGTCCTGCCGGGCTGTATTTGCTTTCAGCGGCGACCGCCACTATGAAGCGACGCTTCGCCGACTGTGTTTCACGCCGCCTGGAGAGTTTCATGACAGAAGAAGCCGCAAAAAACATTGACACCCTCATCGAGCTCACCGCCGATGTCGTCTCAGCCTATGTCTCCAACAATCCGGTCCCGGTGGGGGATCTCCCTGCCCTGATCGGCCAAGTGCACGCGGCGCTGAAAGGCACGGCCGCAGGCGTCACCGCACAAAAGCCGGTTGCGCTTACGCCTGCTGTCCCAATCAGGAAGTCGGTGACACCGGACTACATCATCTCCCTTGAAGACGGCAAGAAATTCAAATCACTAAAGCGCCATCTGTCGACCCACCATGGGCTGACGCCAGATGAATATCGCGCCAAATGGGGCCTGCCGGCGGATTATCCCATGGTCGCGCCGAACTACGCCGCGGCGCGCTCGACTTTGGCCAAGACGATGGGGCTCGGCCGCAAACCGAAAGCGCCGGAAGCGCCGGAGCCGGCAGTGGCGAAGCGGACCCGCAAGAAGGTCGCAGGTTAGAATTTCGGCAATCGAGGTTCGTTCTGGAGCGCGCAACTGCCGTCGGCATTTGCGCAGAATACGAGAAGGCGGGGACAGCCCGCCTTCAACTGCAAACATTCTCGTTTCACAAGAAGCGCGTCCGCTTGCAGCAATCTGCTGCGCCGAGCCCTATTCTCGCCCGCTCTTGTCGAGCGGCCGTCAGTACATCCGGACTTGCCGCGTCCTCCCGGCTCTTGCCGGGGGGCAGGAGAAAAATCAGCCAGCTTTGCTGAGGCTGCCAGCGGAGGATTTGCCAGTGCGGCGATCCTGTTCGATCTCATAGTTGATCTGAGGGTCGAGAGGCCCGCGCGTTCGACAGCGGAAATGTGGACGAAAACATCCTGACCGCCATTGTCGGGCTGGATAAATCCAAATCCCTTGGTGCTGTTGAACCACTTCACGGTTCCAGTTGCCATGTGCGTATTCCTTGTAAAGTTTGCAACACGTTCTGGTTCGGCGATCATGCCGGGCCGTTCATAGTATAACGCAGCAAATGCGAAAGACCGGAAGGCCCGGAGCGACACGCCGTGGTAAGCGCATCGTGCAGCCAGTGGACTGGCCGCGACCAAGCGGCAGTCGCAAAGGCAGACGAAACTAACGCATCACGTGGTGAACCTTGCAATGAGGAGTCGGGGGCCGGCACCTCGTACGATCGCCATCGTCAAGAGGAGTCGGAGCGTTAATCACTGCGGCCAGCGCGGATGCGATCGATCGGGCGTGCGTTTTGCTGGGATCAGTCCAAAGGTGAGTCAGGAACAACCGCCCAAGCGATCGACGACTTCCTGCTTGATTTGATGACCCTGGTGGTTGTTGTAGAAAACACCCGCAAGAGGCTCTACAATCCGGCGAGGCAGTTGGCGCGCGTGAGATTGACCAGGATCAGGCCGTTCTAGGCTGATTAGAGCGCCCACTCTCGCGAAGAAGGGGGCCGATCTGATCATCGACAAAATCGAGCGCAGCAAAGCTGACCTGTATCCTGTGGGTGATCGCTGCTGCGATTCCTCATTCACCACCCAGCGTCTGGATCAACGACAACGAGGGCTGCGGAACAAGCCTGGTCAGCGCCACCTCTTGCGACTTCTCAACCCACACTAAGGGTTGATCGGTGGAGGAAAGCCGATGCGATGTGCACCAAGTGTAGCTTTGGGATTGCCGACCGCTTGCGGAGCGCAATCCGTGCCCGGCCACCCATGACATCCGGCATGCGGACCATCAGCAGCATAATCAGTCGCAGGTGACCGATTCAAAAAATGCATTGGACGGGTCCGATTTACACGGGAACATGCGAGCATGGACAAGGGTGGCGGCCATCTTCATTGCATTTTGAATATTTTGCGGCTTCGCGATGGGCCTAATAAAGGCGACTGCGTGGGCGATATTGTCGTTATGGCGGTCATGCTGACAGCAGGACAAGAGATCGGGAGCGTGGGCCCCGGCCTCAGCGGTTAGCCGCTTCAGTCGTGGCTTGGACGACAGCAACGTCTTGGAAAACCGTTGGAGAATGCGTGGGGGCGGGTGGACGAAAGCGTGCGATCGGCCTAGACGACATTCGCAACTCTCCTGAGTCTGCCGAGAGCCTATGAGGCAGCAGCGACCCTTTGTCGTCGAGATCAAACAGAAGCGTTGGCTCGTGAAGCGGCCACACTCAATCTGGGCCGGCATCGACTTGGCCGCCATCACGAACGATATCGCGGAAGCGAGACTGAAGGTCCGATCGCTGAAGCGCCGATTGTTCCTTGCGAAGATATCCGTTCTCGGCCCATGGCCGCCGTTGGTGAAGCAGTACCCGACGCCAAGGACGTGATCATGCCCGACGTATCGCTTCCTAAGCCGCCGACGGTTGAGGAAGCGCCGGTTCCGAAGGCATCGAACGCACCGACTGGAGGCAGACGGACCCGCAAGAAGAAGCGGTGGCAGAAAGATGTTGCTTTGCCGCGAGATGAACGATGGAAGCGGCGCCTGCCATGGGTGCTCCGCCAGCGCCGGGCTGTGCCGTAGGTCAACTGCGCCAGGATTGAAGCTGCCCTTGTCGAACTGTCCATGACAGGTCGGCAGTGCACCCAAATAACTAAGAGGCTTGAACCGTACTGTAGGGGTTGCCTATCAGACGCCCTCGGATTTAGGGGCGAGAATGAAATCGAAAACGGGCTCAGGCTGGCCAGGCATCGGCTCTCGCAAAACAGCCGGGAAAGTTGTGGCCGCTTCGGCGTGTACCGCGAGCGCGGCAGGTGTCATTCCGAGTGCGGCCTCAAAGGGCCGGCTCGGCAGAGGCGCCACCCGACGAAAAAGCGCTGCAGCTCTCGCCGCATGGCGCGCGGCAGCGACCGGCTTTCCCTCGCGGATCTTCACCCCGGCCGCCGCCAACAGGATCAATCCCTTGAACAAAAGGCGATGCTGAGTGCTTTGTTTCGCAGCGTGCCAAAGAGGCTCCCAAGCCTCATGGGCTTCCCAGTAATAACCGTGATTGAACAGGTCGATACCCCATCGGAACCCGTTTGAGCTGAGTGATTCCTCGACGGCAACAACGGTCATCGGGTCGCTTTGGTAACTGTGACCCAGCGGGTCGCGAACCGGATGCGGATGTTTGCCAGGCAGGTATGCGTAGCCCGGGAAATTCTTTTCGGGTAGCAAGCGACGACGTGACATAGACCCCAGCAATCATGAAAGCACGTCGATGACAATCATGTCATATGGAATCTGATGGACACCGCTGCATTGGCTGCTGGGTCCTTCCATCCCTGAGATTTCAGCCTCCGCCGTACACGCACGACGCCGGACGTCTTCGGTGGCAGACGCCGATAGCGCTTGACCGTCTTGAAGCCCGACTACTCGCGCACCGAAGACTGACGCTGCTTCTGCGAGCAGCAAGCCCGGTCGCAAGGCCGAAGGCGACGCCAGGGTAGTTCGGATCGATCTCTGCCCGGAGCCAGTCGCGCCGGCGTTCAACGTGAGCAGTTTGATGACGGGAACGAAGCTGGGTCTCACTGCGGAGCGGCTGCTGCTGGCGGGGATTCGCGCGCTGGTGCCTCATCGCCGCCGCGCCATCTGCTTAGCCCGCAAGCTAGGAAGCGGCGCTCAGCCGGCTAGAACGGGCGAAGTGACCAGAGCTCCGAAGCTGACGCAAGCGTACGGTCGGCAGCAAGTGGCATATGGACGAGACGTACATCAAGGTCCGCGGCCAATGGATGTATCGGCTTCATCAAGCTCTACACGCTGCGACTGCTCCCGGGCGCCCCGGCCCATCGCAAGTAGCGGAAACGGAAAGCGCCCGCCCAGGGGGGCGGGGCGCTGTTCCGTATGGGTTTTCTGGATCAAACGAAGGTGAAGTCCGACGCGGTCAGGCCTAGGTCGGCCACGGTGACCACACCGCCCAGGTGGACGAACTCATGCGCGCTGTTGTCGGCGGTGACATAGGCCAGAGTTGCGACTCTGTCGCTGTAGCTGCTTTGGTAGACAATGATGTCGCCGGCGTGCTCGCCGGAGATCGCACTCGCGGCTTCAGAAGCAGAGTTGAAAGATTCGCCAGTGATCACCACGACGTGTTCGCCGTTCGCACCCGAGGCCGCACCACTGTAGAAGCTGCTCACCGGGTAGCCGGACTGTATGCTGGCGTTGTTGACGAAGTTCGCGCCAAAACCGTCGTTGTAGAGGCCCACCGCATCGAAGGCGAACTTGTCCTCCGCCGGGTTGAAATCGGTGATAGTGGAAATGTCCGACTTCGACCCGACAACCCCAGGCACCGGATTGTGGAACTGGAACACGAACGTGTCACTGTCGGTGCCCCCGGTCAACGTATCCTGGCCGTCACCCACGTAGAGGACATCCTGGCCGGGACCGCCGCTGAGCCTGTCATTGTCCTCACCGGAGATGCGCGCGTTGAAGCGGCCGTTGTCGCCGGAGAGATCGTCCCAGCCATCTCCGCCGAAGATGCGGTCGTTACCCTCGCCGCCGATGACTCGGTCACTGCCCGCGCCACCCGAGATCTCGTCGTTGCCGCCACGACCGTCAATCCAGTCATTGCCCCCGAAACCCTCCATCCAATCTTCAAGCTCGGTGCCGAGGAGTGTTTCGGAACCCGGGCCACCCTCGATAATGTTTGCCATCGAAAATACTCCTAATGATGCACCCTGCCTGGCGCGTTCATATTCCTCATCGGATAATTAGAGAAATCGATTGCTTGGATAGACACACATTTACGAAATGGATGCACTCACGTTCACTTCCTTCTGCTGAGCAGTTGCGGGGGCATCGTAAACTTAAAGAGCGCGAGGCGGTCGTAGCCCGCTTGCCCCACGGCGGTTCAAGCCCGCGCGATTTTTGCCCAGAGGTTCATTGCCTCTGAACGCAGTTCGCGATGATGGCTGGAGGAGATTTCGTGGCGGGGGATGTGGAACAGGTTGGCAATCGGATCATGAATTGAGACGAAGCGCTGCAAATGGCGTTGTGACTTGAAGCGTTTCATGATCCGTTCCCGTCGCCGGACTGGCTGATGGGAATTCTCCGCCCGATTGTTCAAGCCTTGATGCGAACGGTGATCGACGCCCGGCATGATCTCTCGCTTTGCAGCGTCGTAAGACCGAAGCTTGTCGGTGATCATCACGCGCGGCGCGCGGCCTTGGCCCTTCAACAGCTTGCGCATCAGACGCTTGGCCGCCTTGGCATTGCGACGACTTTGCACCAGAACTTCCAGGACGAAACCGTCCTGATCGACGGCGCGCCAGAGCCAGTGCTTCTTGCCGCGGATCGAAACGACGGCCTCGTCGAGATGCCACTTGTCACCCAGCCGACCCGCTGAGCGGCGGCGGATCTCGCTGGCAAAGGTCCGCCCGAATTTCTCTGCCCAAAGCCGGACTGTCTGATGCGAGACAATAATCCCTCGTGCCGCCAGCAAGTCCTCGACCATTCGCAAACTGAGAGGAAAACGGAAATAGAGCCAGATAGCATGGGCGATGATCTCGGCGGGGAAGCGATGGCGGCGGTAGAGTGGGTCACGCTCTGTCATAGCCCGTCATCGCACATCGGTATCCACGCTTCGTTAAGTTGACGATGCCCCCCTTGCTCCCCGATAAGATGGGCAAGATTGGGTTTGAGATCGGCCAATCTGGCCAGCACCTCTTGGGCATCGCCTTCACGGACTGCCCAATGCGTGCGGTAGAGCTGGAACCGGTCCGCGCCGAACACCGACCCGGCCATCTCAATGTCGTCGAAACCCACCTCGCCGAAATCGACCAATGTCTCGAAAGTGGTGGAGACCTCTCTTCGCCCTGGCGTGGTGTCGGAGATCCGACCGTACTTGATGAGCATGGAGACGGCGTCTCCGGCCGACTTGATCTCACTGCACAGAAAAGTCGGCAACTTTTCGAGAAAGGCGATCGCAGTGGAATCGAGGCTTTCAAGCCGCTTCTCGGTGTCAGGCGGCGTGTATTCGAACATGCGCCCTCGCCCGATGGTGACGACATCGACGTTCCCCTCGACATATTCCCAGTTGCCAAAAGAGATGTAATTGAAGTTCTCCGTCATGAGTCCCATTCCGTTCGCCAAGCGCATTCTCTAAAGACGCCGGGCGGCGAGAGCAATTTAGTACTCGAGCGCATAACGGACACCTCTGCGATGCGGAGACGAACGAATGCTAGATTCCGTCAGCGGAATGCTCCCGCTGACTAGGATCGAACCAGCGCTCACGATTTGCGCTTCGCAACATAGTTGCGAAAGGCCTCTTTGAATTTCGCTTCGAGATCTACTGCCTGGGCCGAAGTCGGTGACGACAGGTCGAACTCCCAACCGGCTTTATGGTAGGCAATCATCCTTGCTGCGGAATCGGAGGTCGTGTTGGTCACCAGCAACCGATCTTGCTTACCGAGTTCTTCGGCGAGTCCGAGATATCCTCGCGCCAAACCCAACTTCAGGGTGCTCGCGTAAAATTTACATTCGGCTGCGTTCAGGACCTTGCTAGCACGAGGATGCACCTTTTCTTTGCGACAGACGCGCGCTTCGTGTTGATCGATCACGGCGAGATCGCATTCGTGGAGGACACCCGAGCGCCCCGACACTTTCACGCCGATATGCGCCTCAAGCGGCGGGCAGCCTGGTAAGCCTATAACGGCGTGGGTGTATTTCTTCTTCGGGCTGAAGATGTCGCCCGGCGAGGTTCAGAAAATCAAGTTGGTGGTGGCATTTCCATCGTTCGCCTCGAAAGCGATGGTGGCCCCAGCGGCGCGGGCCGCCCTCACGACGATCGCGAGCGTATAGCCTTCGAACACGTCGTTGGCGTCCGACGCCGCGGAGTAATTCATGCCATGTGCCGGACCGAGAATCGCGGAGATCTGTCCGACGAGAGTCGATGCGGTCATCATGCGGCGGTAACTCCAGCTTGCTGGCGCAGTTCCCGGAAGCGGCGGCGGGCTGCCTCCTGCTGTTTGCCTGAATCGCTGCGCAAGCTGTGGCCATCATCGCCTTCTCGTTCAGAAACGAACGTCACGCTCTTTACTTCCAAGATCTTCAGCGCATCGGTTGCGAACTGCGGGAGAGCCAATATGCGATCGATGGCATCGAGAAGAAGATTTAGGCGCTCAATGTTGGAAAAGAGCTGAGTCGTAACGAACTCCTGCATTTGCCGTCTGCCGCGCCGCTGACCCGCGACTTGGTCATCGATGAACTCGCTGGCATCAGCTTTAGTGATGACCGTCTTCCCGAGATAGATGCTCTCCTCAACTTGCTCTACTACCCAATTCAACCCGACCTTTCGGAGCACATCCGATATTTCATCATAAGCGCTCTTCGCCTCTTGTTCATCCATCGTTTTTCCCCCGGAGCTGTTGTTGTGTCACGCCATGATAGCAGCTGCGGTGCCTACCTCTGCTCAATGCGGTAGAGAGATCAAGTACACGGAGGCATTTATACCGGTCCGAATGTCCACTCTCCTACAATTCAATGTCGATTGTCAGCGAGCGGTCAGCATCCGGGATTCGCGGCGGGGTCCAATCCCAATCAACAATGCCTGGTCCTGCAGAAAATTGTCGTTCGGTGTGACCCGCGTGGATGACGGCTTTGTCCCGGCGCAGTCGCTAGGGTCGCTCGCCGCCGAGACCTCGGAGGAATGACCGGTTTCGGGAGAAGCGTGTCGTCGTCCGAAAGGCGGAGATGGGGCGCAAAGCGGCCATCCAAGGTTCGGCCTACGGAAGTCGTCTTTGGGTAGCAGGTGCATCAACTCATGCTACGCGACAGCAGGCAACTATCCGAGCTCGTGGATCGTTACGCCCGGCACGACAGCCTTGGCGATCTCGCATAGGTGCTGGTGATGCGTAAGGTAGATCACCTGACCCGCACTTGCCATCTCGCCAAACAGTCTGAAAACCTCCTCGGACCGGAAATGGTCGAAAGTCTCCATTATGTCATCGGCAATGAATGGCACTGAGGGTCGAAACTGGGCAAATTCGTAATACCCGGCAAGCCTCAGGGCCAGGTAGAGCTGAAAACGCGCGCCCTTTGACAACGCGTCGGCGACCTTGGACTGCCCGTCGCGCTGCAATGCGATGAGGACTTCGCCGCCCTTCACCGGTTGGGTTGCCAGGCCCGAGTACTGACCGCGCGTGATGAGCGCGAAAGCGTCAGATGCCCGCGCCATCATCCCGGAGCGATGACGCTCGCGGTATACGCGCAGAGCGTTTCCAGCCGACATAACTCCCAGTTTAAGCTCGATATAATGGACGGCCTTTTCTTCGATTTCCAGAAGGACGGTGCGACGTTCGGCATCTATTCGGGCAACAGCACTATCGCCGCCAATGGCGTCCAGTTTGTCCGCCGCTCGCGTCTGCCGGATAAGCTGTTGTTGTATCGCTTCATCAAGATCCCGAAGCCGCTGCTCGCCTTCAGCCTTTTCGATTGCAAGGCTATCGAAATCGAGAGCATTCAATATTGAACACGCCTGTTCGATCCCCTCCACAGCGAGCTCGGTCGACAACTGCTCCTCAAGGTCGGCTACAGCAGCGCGCAGACGATCTCTGTCCCGCAGCAGCTCGTCGCGTTCCACGACTTCGGATAGGGTGGTTACGCCAAAGACGCCCAAGACCTCGTTCTTGCGGCGTTCATGCGCCGCGATCTCGACATCGAGTGTGCCACGAGCATCTTGAAGGCGCTGCAGGTCATTGACGAGGTTTGCCTTCGCCTCGCGAGTGCGATCGGCGCGCTCCAGGCGCTCAGCAAGCCGGATCGCCAACTGTTCCGGTTCGTCGTCGTTCGGCGGTTCACCCGCTTCGGCTGCAGCTGCGGTAATCTCGACAATGAAATTATCTCTGTCTGCCTCCATCTTCCCGATGCGGAGCTGCATGGCATCCCGATCCTGAAGGGTTTTGGACAGTTCAGCCAATTGATCGAGTACGCTCCCCACTCCGGGCGCCGAAAGCCCGCTCTCGAGCCAGGTACCCTTAAGCGCCTCCGCAACGCCGGCCAGCCATTCTTCCTCACGCCTTTCTGCCACGTCCACGGCCCGTCGTCTGGCAGCCAGATCCTCCTCCTTCGCGCTGACTGTTCGGAGCGCCTCGGCACGTTCAGCGTCCACTTTGAGCTGCCTGTCGAGGAACAGCTCTGTGACGGCCATGATCGTCTCCAAACTCTCTTCGGAGTCAGACTGTATTCCGACGCTCTCCAGCGCCCCGCTCAACTCCAGGCGTATCTGGTCTCCCTCGTCGGCCGCCCGACCAGCCTTCTTACGTGCGACCTCGATCCCCTCCCACGCCGCGAGCGCATCGGTCCGGGCAGAAGTACGATCCTCGATCAGTTCGATCATTCGTTCAGGCGAAGATTCCAGGCTATCTCCGAGCAGATCTCTTGCCGATACGCGGATTTCCGACAGTGCTGCTTCCACGTCCAAATCGACCTGGGAAAGTTGGGCGCTCGCACGCGAGATGAAGGCCGCGGTTTCGGCAAGGCTGCGGGTCGTGGTTCGGATCTCGGCGAGCTCCCGCACGTTGGCCAGACGAACTGCTCCAACACTGTCGTCACGAGCCAACGCTACCGCGAAATCGTCCGCTGTTTCGCCCTTAAGGTCATCTCGATGCCTTGTCCAAGCCTCGTCCCGGGCACGCCGGATGGCTGCGGCGGCTTCATCGTCCGTTATGTCAACCGAGCCACGAAGGGCGTCCAGCCGCGCCGAGAGCAACTCGTGATTGGCCTGGTATTCGGCAAGACGTTCTGAAAGGACTGCCCTGCTCGTCCCAAGCTCTGCTGAGCGAGTTTTCCATGCACCAATCTGCCGGGCCGTCGGAACTGAGATCTTGGCCAGCGCCTGAGCATCTCCGGACCAGGGATGCATGCGATGGACCGCTGTTTCCCATCGAATTCCGCTCTCGTCCTCTGCCTCCCGTGCCATCTTGATCTCCTTTAGGTGCCCACTCCCCCTCGCTTTCGACAAAGCCGAGGTAAGCCTTGCCCTGGCAGGCTCGGGCACGGCCCTTTCTTCACCGACCCGTTCGCGTGCCGTCTGAAGCGCATCAAGGGCTGCCGCGGCTTCGTCTCGGGCGACGCGCACGCTGGTAGCAATTCCGGATCGCTGCTCGACCATATTGCGAACAGCACCAGCAATGGCAGCAGGCAAAATCAGGGCGGCAGGCTCTGGCTCGGAGGACCTTCCCAGTGCGGCAAGGCAAGTTGCCATGGCGTTATCGAGTATTTGCAGCTCCGTCCTGCGACTGGGCAGGTCCAAGCCTGCCGAGATATAGCGCACCTTGCGATCCGCCAGTCCGCGAACCCGCTCGGAGATTGCAAGGATCACCTCGTCCACCTCGACCGACGCGATTTTCATCGTCACTCGCTCGACTTCGTCGACGTTTGCTGACAGCCGAGTTCTCAGGCTGGCGTCCTCATCGATCATTTCGGCGACACTACCTGTCCAGGTCCGTGGCGGTGAAGCGATGTCAGGCAACTCAGCCAGCCGGGCTACCTTACGTCGGATATCCGCGAGGATCGGGACTGCGCGGAGATACTTGGCAATGGTATCGAGCCTAGCCGACAGCACCGACCGTTCGGTGATGCTGCGATCGTATTTTTCCGCCGCATCAAGACGTTCGGCCTCGAGGGTCTCGAACGTCGAAGCCAGTGTGTCGATAGCATCCTTCCGGGACTTCAGTTCCGCAAGTCGCTTCTTGAGAAGCGCGAGTTCGGTTCCGTGTGCCTGCTTCCGATAAAGCCCGTCCGCTTCTGCCTCGAGCGCGCTTAATGTGTCACTCGCGTGTCCAAGACCGGCGCTGGCCGTGAACAGGAGCTTGCCCAGGTCTCCACGCGACTCCAGTATCGATTTTCCGCCGGCTTCCAGTGTCTCGTCGTCCAACGAGAACATGGTGCCGTATGCGTCCCGGGACAGACCTGCGAGATGTGCCGCAATCGCCAGTTCGCTCACCGGCTGGCCCATTGCGTTCAACAACGAGTTGTTGCGCTGTTTCGTGCGTGAGAACGTATGCTCCTCTCCCCCGAATTCGAGCACGCCGCCGATGCGCATCGCGCTATATTCATGCAGGAAATTGTAGCGGCTGCGTTCTTCAATCCCGAACAGCAAGTCCAGATAGCCGGAAAGCGCGGTTGACTTGCCGGCCTCGTTCAGCCCGAATACAATATGCAAGTCGGGCCCGGAATCCGGTTTTGGTCCGAACTCGATCGTCCTGTCGGTGAACTTTCCATAACGAATGAGATCAAGGCGCCGGAGCCTCATTGCGATCCACCTGCCTTGAGGCGGGCCGTGACCAGGTCAGCGCCGCTGGCAAGAACCCTGTCGAGGAATAATTCCAGCGCGGCCTCGTCTTTTCCGGCGAAGTCGCGCCCGTCGGGCGGAAGGTCCGCGATGGTTTTCAGGACGAATTCCCTCGCTTCAGCACGGAAGGCTTCTGAACTTGCATCGGCGCGCATGGATTCAGCGAGTTCGAAAATCGGATCCGCGACGCCTTCGAGTGCTTCCGTCCTGGGCGGAGAGAGGCCCAGCTCGAGCTTTTCCACCCATGTGTCGCCGGCCTGTTCCGCTACCTGCTCGGCTTCGGCCAGGAGCAGGTCCCTGTCGCGGATCAGTGCCCAAGACAAAGGCGAGTCACCGGTCAGACCGAGACGGACAACAACGTGACGGGATCTGACGGAAGCCCGGATATCTTCGAGCGCGGATCGGATTCGCCCGACGACTTCTGGCCACTCGACAGTCCCTGTCAGGTCGACGTTCACCCGCTCGAATTGCGCGATACTGGTCAGCCTTTCCTCGACCTCGACGGAACGGTCGTCACGTATCGTTACCAAAGTGACTGACTTTTCGCCGGCCTCGTTTATGTCCCTGCCTTGCGGCATTCCTGGCATCACCACCGTGCTCGCTCTAGGATGAACCTTGCGGACGTGGATGTGCCCGAGCGCCCAGTAGTCAAAACCATGGCCGTGCAAGTCAGCGACGCTGCAAGGGGCGTAGACGTCGTGACCGGGCGATCCGGCAAGACTCGTGTGCATGACACCCACATTGACCGCCCCTTCACGGGCGGCTGTATACTTGGGCAGCAGACTTTCAGGTGCCTTGGGGCTTGCGAAGCTCAATCCATGGAACATGACGTCAAGACCGCCGGCCGTTTGAAGTACGGACTGGGGACGGCCGCTGAAGATCGTTACCGTGTCGGGAAAGACGAGCTGTTTCGATATCCGCGACAGGGCGTCGTGATTTCCGCGGATCTTGAAAACCCTGACGCCGGCCTGGTGGAGGCGTGTCATCTGCGATGCCAGGAACCGTGCTGTTTTCATCGAAGTCTGATCGCCATCATAAAGATCGCCGGCAATGACGAGCGCATCGACGCGCTCCGCAAGGCACAGATCCACAATGGAGACAAACGCCTGGCGACTGGCGTCTCCGACGAGTTCGGCAAGATCGGGGCTTCGCATCGCGAGCGAACGCAGCGGCGAGTCGAGATGAATATCGGCCGTATGTATAAATCGAAATGCCATTCGGCGGTCTCCGGCCACTGAACATAGGGTGTTCGACTGCGGCTCGACAAAAAATTATACGACACGCGGTGTTGGCTGTCCTGAGCTCAGGCTGCCATTCATCTAGCACTCATGCCGGCGTAGTTTCGCTAGGCTCCTATCACGTCGCAGGATGCAGTTGTCAAAGCTCTGGCGGGACTTGCTATGTGCCTTTGCACCATCGATCTAGTTCCGCTTCGCCGGCAGTTCTCACAGGGCTAAACCCTGACGCAGGCCTGACGATGCACGGCTAGAAATTATACTTTAGGCGCCTCTTAACGAACGCCGGCTGAGACCCTTCCAATACATCGACAATACGCCGGTTAATATTAGGATTTTCAATTGCGCCACTCTCGTAGGAAAACTTGTAATTCTTGGTCTTGTCGAGTTTCACATAGACGATTTGCTCGGCATCCGCACCAACAGCTAGGTTCGGGTTGTGCGTCACGAGAACGACCTGACGACGTTTCTTGGCCGTTCGAATGCAATTGGAAAGCACCGAGAAGATGCTTTGATTGTCGAGATTGTCCTCGGGCTGATCGATGATAAGCGGGATGTCGTTCTTGTCGAGCTGCAAATAGAAGACAAGCAGAAGGAGTCCTTTCTCACCCGGCGACAGCTCCTCAAGATCCTTGCCGCTAAGACGCAACTTGTACGATGGTTCAATGTATTCGAGACTGAATAGGAAGTCGTAAAACTCCTTCTGGTCGCGCACCTGGTCGGTGAACTTCAAGTCCTCCGTCTGCATCGCGTCGAGAATTCGGTCGAGGCCCGCTGAAATCGCGGCGAAATCATTCCAGCTGACATCGCGGAGGAAGTCGGACAAGGTTTGGCCCGGCTCCTTGATTTGGCCATTGAACGGGCCTCGTTTGTTTTTGCTGACCTTGGACAGAAAGCTATCCTGAAAGTCCTTACTGAGAACGAACGACGCGTCGATCTCGACGCTGAAGCCCTCGATCGCAACCTCGGATAGCTTGGTGTCGACACTCTTCTTAAGGTCGGCATAGAATTTCAGGATCTTGTTCTTGCTCGCATAGATCGCTTCGACAAGCTTACGCCTCGCCTCCCGAGCCGCGACGATTTTCGCCGGCAAATCATTGTCCAGAGCGGTGATCTGGCTCTCGATATATCGAATGGTGTTCGGTTGCGGGTCGGTTTCATTGCCCGTGATCAGGATATTTCGGCTCTTCCAGGCGTCGAGGCGCTCCAGATACTGCTGATATGCGCGCCGCGGCGCGCTAAGCTTGTCCCGCGCGAGATTGACGGCATCGACCAAATGGTCGATGGCCTTCCGGATGTCCGGCAGGCTCTCAAGGGTCGAGAAGTCAAACCCGTGCTCAAACGTTAATTCATTGTTAGCTTCGAGCTTGCCGATCTGGTTGGTCAGGTCGGCAGCAAGGCTAAGCAAGGCCGCATTCTGGATGCGCAGCGAAACGATTTGATCGGCATCAAGCCCGAATTTACCAAGATCCGATCGGATCTGCTCGACCGCATCTGCGACCCGCTTGGTAAGACTTTCAAGTGACTCATTAACACCTTCGAGAACTTGCTTTTTTCTCTTTAGCTCAGCCAGATACTCGATGGCGGGTTGCTCCCGAGAGCGCAGAGCTGTAAGCTGGGCGCTGTATTGTTCGACGGTCGCTGAAAGGACTTTCTGTTCTGGGGTTTCAATATCATCCGGTGCGTCCATCACCTCCGGCTTGGCTAAAGCGTTCAATTCATTATACTTAGCATCAAGCTGCGCTTTCAGAGTCCGGCGAAACTGCGGATCAGCTTGTTCCTCCAAGGCGACCAGATTCACGTTCTGGGCACGAAGGCGCGTCTTTAGCGCACTGGTCTCGTCCTTGCTGCGCAAAGTTTTCAGATCCTGCAACTCCTTGAAGGAGGCTTGACCCATCTGTTCGGTCTCGTCCACGTGGGAGAAAACAACGTCTTCGATCTGCCGCCGGAATTTCTCGATCTGGATTTCGTTGGTGAGTTTTTCAAAATAGTTCTGCGGCAGGTAGCGGACCAACTCCGGCTTTGTACTTTCGACATGGTCACTCAGCCGCTTCGCGGTGAGGCTTCCACTCTGCCATTCAAGCTCGGCCTCGAAGTTCTCTGCGTAGCGTCTCTGCCGAAATTTCTTGTTTTCGGGGGAGTCTGACAGGAATGCGAAGTATTCCTCAAGGCGGCTTTCGCCGAGCAGACCGATGATGTCGACCAATGCGCTCTTGCCACTTCCCTTGTTTCCGATGATTGCCGTCAGTTCGGGATTGAGTGGAAGGTCTACGTTTTTAAACCACTGCCCCTGGGCGCCATCATAGCCTCTCACCTGCCCTATCTTGAGTCCTCTGAGAATCTTCGTCGGATGTTGGATCTTTCGCGTCTCGACGGGAGGTTCTTCTCCGATGAACACCCGAGCTTCGGGCTCGTAACAGATCTGTTGCAGGCCGCGAAACGTCGTGTCGGCTTTGATCCACGTGTATGGGTAGGAGGGGATGTTTCCCTGCAGCCGCTCTAAATCTTCAAATGAATGCGCGTCGCTGCCCCAGATCACGGGCTTGGGCTCCGACTGGCCGTCGTCATAGCGATCTTTTCGCAAGAAATGGTCGCGGCTCGCGCCATAACCTAGAAAGGCGTGGCATATCCGGTCAATGTTGTCCGCTACCCTCACTTTCCGAGGTGAAGACATGTCGGTGGACTTCATGCCATCGTTCTTAGCGGGAAACGCGAGGAGATAGGGCTGGCTATCACCGAATGCTTCGTTGAGCTTCTTGTTAAGATCCTCGAACGCCACCGAGGCGGACTCATAGTCCGCAGGCTTTGAAAGTTCAGCGCAGGATATGGAGGCGCCGGAACGATCCACACCTTTCGTTGTCAGCAGCTGCAGAAATTTCTCGATCTTTCTGCGGGGACAGAACTGCTCGTCGCTGTCGAAAATCACGTGAAGATGCGGGCTGTCACTCGCTGCGTTAATTGCGTCGGAGAGGCGAAATTCGATGTTAATGAAAAATGCCTTAGGGGAATCAGGATGCCTCTTGTGGAAAGCGTCAATTATCTCGAACGACCTGTCACAGCTGAAATAGTCAGTAATTCCGAAAACTTCGATGGGAGACGCTTCGAGTGCATCAATGTACTTTTCATCGATCTCTGGAGACGAATTCCCATATCCATTGGACATCTTGGTCCCCGGTGGGTGGAGATGTAAATCCCAACGGCGCCACACTGCCCCATTCTTGGAACCTGGTTTCATTCGTCCCCCGATCTCGCCCATTTGTTAGTGCCGTCTGCAACGATTATCAACTTGTCAATTGTTGTTGCCATTGAATGTATATCGCGCTCGGCCTCTGCTGGAGGCGAGAAGGTGGATCATTTGCTCGTCCGGTTTCCCCACAATGCTTCCAAGCCCTCGCGCACTTGGTTGCCGACCCTCTCGATAACGGCGCATTCGTAAAAGTCCACGTCGATATGAATCATGTGGTCGCCCACGAGCCGCGAGGTGATCGTGACTTTGGTTTTCCCTTTGAGCGGAAAGAATTTGTCAGGTTTCACTCGGAATCTCTTGCACTGGTATTCGACCAGTGACTTCACCTTCTCGTAGTCGATCTCGTAGTCGATCTCGGGGCGAGCTGACGCCCTGGCGTGTTCCAGCTTTTCGAGCACTGCGGGAGCCGATCCGAAGCGTTCCGTGAATTTTCGTTCCAAAAGAATTGGATTGAGTCCGTGTTCCGCCGCGATTTGGTAGCAGCCGCCAGCTCGCCACCACCTTCGACTTCGCCCCGCAAATCAGCGAGAGCATCTTCCACTGCATTGGTCATGCGGATTACCCTTGATTACGACAGCAGCTCGAACACGATCTCGTTGATCTCGCGGCCTTCGTCTGTGGAATCCAGGAGTTCCCGGATATGTCGTCGCGTGGCCGCGAAATGGAGATCACGGTCGATTGCAAAGCCTGCCACAATGCTTTCGGCCGCACTGCCCAACCTCGATAGCGTCCGATGAATTTCATTATTGGCATCGTATAGCGGGATAGGCACTTCCCAGACGTGCTTGTGGATATCGCGCTCGTCCTTGCCATACGACATGAACGGCCTGGCAAGCTCCGTGGTTACAGGCGCGTTCAACACCGCGCAAAGGTAATCTGCTTCCTGGACGGAATGAACCGCAGCCCAATAGAGCCCGTTGGCGACAATGGCTCTGCGGTTATCGATTTTAGCTGCGGCGACATGCATACCAGCACGGTTGTAGACCACCCGAAGCGGGGGGATCGGAAGCTGCTTGGAAAGGGTCGTTTGATAGTCGAGCCGATCGGCAAGTGTCATCCGATCGCTTGAGCGATTGCTGTCCCACAACTCGACGGCTCGAGACCACCATTGATGCAGGCCGGGGTGCATTTCGATCTGGCTTTGGTCGAGAAGTTCTCGCGCACTGCATGGGATCACCGAAAGAAGCGGATTGCCAACCCGGTAAGGAAACACGTTGTCGCCCGTAAAATACGGCCGCACGAATTCCGACTCAATCACGCCCTCTATCGCGGGCGAGTCCTTCCACGGCTTCTTTTCTTGAACGCTTCGCGACGATTTCACCGCAACGGTGCCCTGAACCCGTCCAAGTGGTGACACCTCTTGTTTCTCGACAACAAAAGCAACTCGCGGCGTGAAGGTCGCCCCTTGCGTAAACGCCGGAGCATATGGCGATTTCGTAATCTGCCCGACCCGGCGGACTTTGCCGTCAGCCCGCACGAGAGAAAGGCGGGCTTCTTCCCAGTGGCTGTTGGGTGTCCGCAAGCGGCCAGACCAGATTTCCGCTTCTTCAGGCATCGGTCGGCTGACTTCCGACCTCGTTCCGAATACCACACTCGCCGCCCTCGGGAAAAAGTGGGGTCGTATGCGCCGGAGATCCCATGAAGGGCCGAATGAAAGCGCAAGTCCTCCAGCTCCGTCGCCATAATGCCCGCGCCGGAAACCATCATAATGATCCCGGTCGATTGCCGCATTTGGCAGCACGAGACCGAATTTGCCGTCTTTGCGAAGATAGAGTTCGCTAGCCCTTACGACAAAGAGACCCGCCAAATCCTGATGGGTCGCGATTTCTGCGCCAGCCCAAAGACCACGGGCCTCGCTCATCTTACGAAAAGTCGCCTGCATGTTTGCTGGCATATGTCGGTAAGCAAGCCATGGCGGATTCCCGATCAGCACGTCCACGCGGTTGCCTGGACGCGACATCCAGAGCGGCCTCGCCAGGTTCCGCACATAGTAGCCCCAGATATGGTCTCGTCCTTCGTCGTGAAGGCGGCACATCGTTTTGAAGGTACCATTGATAACCGCGCGGTGCTGCTCCGGAATAGCCAACCGGTTGAACACAGGGTTCAGCGAAGGGATGGGATCACCCGCTTTCCTGCCTGCCGCCTTGTTGGCCATTTCGTTCACAAGAAGGTCAAACCTGGCCGCGTCTTCGAGCAGAGCATCGGGAAAGCGGAGTTCGGAATCGAACAACTCGCGCTCGTCGTCTGCACGGATGACAAGATTTCCTGCCGACCAAAGATCGACACCCTGTTCCTGAAACTGCAGGGAGTCACCAAGGTAGACAGGAATCTGGATTACGCCGCGATCCTCGTCGGTGAGCCTTTCGCGCCCGATCGCCAGAAGATAGGTGACGCGGGCAAGCGTGACGGCGACAGGATGCAAATCCATGCCAACCACGTGCTTGGTAATCCCATCGATCATTTCCCGAATGCCGATGCCAGCAGATTCCGCGGCCGCGACATATTTTCGGATCGCGTGAAACAGGAATGTTCCCGATCCGCAGGCGGCATCTAGCACTCGTGATTCCAATGGATCAGTGACCGTCTCGGCAACGATCACATGAGCCAGCCAGTCGGGGGTGTAGTATTCCCCCAGCCGCTTTCGGGTTTCAGCGCCAATGACGCTTTCGTAGAGCACCTTGAGAACGTCCTGCTCAACAGCGCTCCAGTCGAACCGCGCCAGTCTCTTGGCAAGCGTCCTGACGAATGTGTCGCCTTCCTCAACCTCTACAACCCAATCGAAGAAATCTGGTTCGACAACGCCGTAGATGCCGCTCTCATCGAATTTATCGCCAGCAAGGAGGGCAGCAGGCGAAATGGATTCGAGATGAAGCCCGAGAACGGCGTGCGCGATGATCTCCGCCGAATTTACCAGCAGCGTGTGCTCAATAAAGAGGTCATCGGTATCTTCGAACTGGGTCCCGAGTGCCGATGTCAAAAGGCGGGCCCAAAGCGTCCGCTTCATGATTACGCTCGGGTTTGTCTTGTTCCGTTCGTAGAGTGAGGACAGCGTTGCCCGATCGAGCGCATAGGAACTGCTGCCGGCACCAAGGCGCATTTCAATGTTCTGTGCGGTCGGCGCGATGCCGTGGGCAGTCGCCAAGACACCCTCAAGCCAGACGACGAGCCTCTCGACCTCGCCAGCGACGAGCGTTATCGCGGATACCAGATGGAGGCGGTCATCAACGAGGTTGTAGCAAATCCACTCGGTGCCGTCGGTCAGCACGCCGACATATCGAAGCCCCGTCTGTGTCATGCGGCGGGCAACATAGTCCGCCAGCTGTTCTTCCGCTTCGCGCTTCGCTTTCTCACGACGAAGATCTCGCTTCACCTCGATGACGGTGGAGCCGACCTCGACGTCAATCCGCTTGCCGTCACCCACCTGGGCTTCAAGATTTACGATGCGGACATCGTCATCCTCTAGTTCGAACGGTGCAGACAGAATAAACTGTCGCACGTCCGCCTGGATTTCCGATTCCGTCCGCTTGTCGTTCCGCCGCGCTATCCGCGAAAATAATTCGAGCAATACAGTATCCGCCCCGTCAAACCGATCACACCATTCACCGTTCGCACCTCTTGTGCAACCGGAAGGCTTTTTCGTTCACTGCTGCAGCGAGCTTATGCACTCGCCATAGAACGTCTGGGTGTCCTGACCGGGAGCGCTGACGCTTACGTTCGCAGGGAGCCTTAGGGAAAATGTGAATTCTTGAGCGCCGTAGGCTGCTGTCATCAAATTCGATCCTACACTCATAGGAACGGGCTTAGTCTGGCCAACTTGAAGCGAGTTGTCGTCGGCACCCATGCCACCGCGGAATGTCAGGATCATGGGAGGCATCTTCTCGAACTGGCAACTGACGACGGTGGGTTCGGCGGCTGTCGCCATGGTTGGCAGCAGTAAGAGCCAGGCGGACGCGAGGAAACGACGCGCCATTAGAATTTGAACTCTGGTCTTGATGCCGACGCGTTCGCTTCCATTTCGACGCAGCCCTTCAGGATTGAGTAGGAACTTCCACTGACATTGGCGACTTCGTCACAATAGCTGCGAGTCTGTGATGGAACGCCAGACCACACAGGCCTGAGATCGTCGTAAGCCTCTTGTTCCATTTTCATGCATCCGTTGTAGATCATCGCTGATCCGCCGCTCACATCGGAAACGTCCTTGCCGTACCCCGCCGGGTCATACCTTGGGATCTCCTGCGCGTGCGCGTACAACGTCGACACGATGAGAAACGACGCTATTAACACTGTTCTGATTGTCATCATGCCCCTCCACGACCGCGGCGACACTCGGACAAAGAGGAAGGGAATTCAAGCACCATTCATGGCGCTCAGCGGGTACATGCCTGATCTTCCAGGCCGACAATCGGCCCTTCTACCTCTAGAATGCCTTGGTTTTGCAGAAATTGGCGTTGAAGTAGCTTACAGCAGCAATAATCCGGGACGGTTCCCGCAGGATCGAACCGTGCATACTGTCGCTGTTGCACTTGATGTATCCACCCTCCCGAGCACCGCATCCGAAGCCGGGATCCTGCCGATACTCGTAAGGTACGCCGTCCTTCTGTGGCCAATAGACCGTGCTCGAGCTGAGAGGCGGATAGACAGTCTCTTGGGTTTGCCGATTGATCATGTCGATCTGCGTCTGGAGGGTTGGTGGTTCTTCCGACAATCGCTCGAGGTTGCGTGCCCTAAACATTTCAGTGACGGGTTCACTCCCGGTGTCGGAGATCCCGCTAAAGAGAAAGGCGGCAGTCTCTGCGGATTGTGCGAAAGCGGAACCGGCATCAAAACCAGATACATCGCTACTGTCCGAAGCATTCGCCATCCCCAAGCCCGACCCTTCGTCGACACAATCACATCTATCTGAGCCCCGGCAACAGAATTATGAAGCCGTACAGCTTTCCCGTTGCTTCACTCGAGAAGCCCCTTTTTCACCACGATTTGGTACGTGTCGGCCGTCAGCTTGCCAATCGGACAGCCGCTTTCCCGGTCATCCAAGGCGGCATGTCATCGTTTGCCATGCGGCTGACGGGCGATCCGTTCAGGTGAAGGCAACCGGTACGGACGCGGACCGGTCTTTCGGCATATGGACACGAGTACTGATCACCTGCTGCTTTTCGACATCGATTTCGACAGCCTCAAGGGTGAGGTCATCTTCAAGGGCCCCGAGAAGGTGGCCTTGGCAAAGATACCCGTGAGCTGGATCGGGCAGCGTCCGGTTGCCAAAGGCATCATCCGGGCGGCTGACAAATCTGTAGACGATCGAGATCGGCTAGGGCGCATAGATCGCTAGCTGAGAACCCCGGCAACGTATCCGCTCATGCCACGCCTCTTGATTTCGGCCCGGTCGCAATGATCACAGCAAGCTCGAAATCCCATTGTGGGCGAGCGGCTCCCGAATACCCAGTCGAGAATTCTGACTGACAGACTCGGACGTTCCCTGGATTTCGGGCCTTGGAAGTAGGTCGAGATCGCCTCTCTCATACAGCTCTGCGACCTCATCATCTCGTTCACCTGGTCGATCTGGCGGAAGCGTTGTTCAAGCCTGTGTTCGCGATCGACAATCAAGACATCAGTCGATGCGACTGTTTTCTCGGCCATGAATCGAAGACGCGAGACGTCGCGGTTTACACTTGAGCCATTGTGGAACATGACAGCCACAGAGGGCCTTCCGTCCCGGCCCGCGCGGCCGAATTCTTGCAGTTGATCCTCGACAGAGGCCGACTGCTGCCAGTGGATCACCAGGCGGACGTTCGGGACATCGAGACCCATCCCAAACGCGTTCGTGCAAATGATCTGGTCGACTGACGGTCTGCTCTGCCCGAGGAATCTTTTCACGAGTTCCTGACGATCCCAAGAGGTTCCCAGCTTCGAATGGTACAACGGGACATCAAGCCCGCCATCGCATAGTGCCTGCTGCAAGTGCTCGCCGACTGCTACCGACGGCACGAAGATCATCGCCTTCTGGCCGCGGAGCTGAGGCAATCTGAGCAGAGTAGCGATTTCCGTTGCCCTGTGTTCGGTCGCACACCTCCAACGGGCGAGCGCGATGTTGGGGCGGTCTACGTCCCGGACGAAAACTACGGCATCGTCAACACCAAGCGAAGCCAGGATGCGTTCCTGCATCTCCCTCCCTGCCGTCGCAGTAAATGCGAGCACGGGTGGCGATCCCAATTTCTCCCTGACCTCACGTAGGCGGCCGTATTCAGTTCGGAAATCGCGACCCCATTGGTCGACGCAATGGGCTTCGTCGACGACCAGGAATGTTGGCTTCGTTTGCTTGAGGCGCTGTCGCTCTTCCTCGCTGCGGACGAAAAACCGCTCGGGTGCGAGATACAGCAATTTGATCGCGGATTGGCCGAGCAACGAAAACCGCGTTTGCTTCTCTTCTGCATTCAGATCGCTATTGATGAAGGTGGCCGGAATCTTTTTGGCGAGTAGGTCCGATACCTGCTCCGCCATCAGGGTCTTCAGCGGACTGACAACCATGGTGAGACCGCAACGGAGAACCGCAGGAAGTTGGAAGCACAGCGTCTTGCCGGATCCGGTTGGGCTGACGACGAGAACGGATTTGCCTGACAGGGCAGCCAGAACGATCGGCAGTTGCCCTTGGCGGAACCGATCCAACCCGAAGAGACGGAGAGCCGGGCCGAAATTCGCGACCGCTTCCGAATACTGACCGTCAGTATCCAGCCATCTGGCCAGCCTGACCGCCCATCTTTCGATAACCCTGCGTGCTAGTCCGCCTGCAAGATTTGGATGATGAGATGCGTGGCACCCATCGCAGAGGGTGATGAGGTTCGAGAGTTCGTCACTTCCGCCCATTGACCGCGGCAGGAGATGGTGAACATCAGCCTCGGCGGATTTCACGGGTGTCGAGCAGGCCACGCAGCGGTAGTTGTCGCGTTTGAGAACCAGGAGGCGAGTGACCTGCCATGTGCCTGCGTTAGACGATTGGTCCATCATCCGGTCATGCCCATCCCCCGTGAAGGTACAGACCTGTAGCAGACGTGGGTTTACCAAAGACTGACCATTGATCAGCGCCACCGCTTTGGTAGAGAATAGGCTGGGCAACGGGGGTTCTTGAATTTTATGATGCGTTGGGCAGCCGTCTGCGCGATGATGGGGCTGGCAATCTTTTCAAGTTCAGCGATAGCCGCCGAAGTCGAACTTCTCGATCTCCCGGGCGACCTCGAAATTATCAGCATCAAGGGCGAGATCACCGATGGCGCCACCGATCGGTTCCACGAGCTGGTAGAGAAAAAGGAGCGGATATCCGTCGTTCTTCAAAGTCCGGGTGGCCTGATCAAGGAAGCCCTGCAGATCGGCGCAGAAATCCCGCTCCGAAATTCTCGACAACGGTTTTCGCCGACGGCGAATGCTACTCCGCCTGCGGCCTGATCTGAGTATCCGGTGCCAGGCGTTACATGTCGCCAGATTCAAAGATTGGCTTCCAGGCAGCTTTCCGCAGCCGTCGCCGCCCGCACGATGGCAGCGAACCATTCTTTCTCGTGTGTGAACGCCTGTAAGCGCTCATCCGACCCCCTCGATTCCGGCCCTGCTCAGCCTGGCCTGACCATGCGAAGAATCCTCTGATTTGGACGGAGGTGACTGCATGGATAGAGACGGCAAAATGGGCGTCCAATTGGACGCCTCAAGCGACGGCTATGCCGGTCGGCTGGAGGTGATCGAGGGCCCGACGGGCCGGCGGCGACGCACGGACGCCGAGAACGCGCTGCATTCCCGGTCATCAGACAACGGCCCAGGCCTGGAACCGCTTTCGGCCGGTGATTTCGCGCAGATTGAGCGCACCTACAAGATCCTGCGCACCCTGCCGGCTGACCTCCAGTTCCTTCTGGACCATGGCCGTCGACACCAGCGGCCGCGCCAGGACCAAGTCTATCAGCCGCGGCAGTTGCGAGTTCGTCCGCCGCGACCGCAAGCGCCGCTCCAGCTGGCACCGCGCCAGCACCAGCCGGTCATGTTCTTTCAGCCCGGCCGATGCCGCCGCGTGGATGGTCTCGAGGACAGCGAGCAGCCGCACACTTTTCTCACGGGCGCGCCGCCGGTCCCTTTGGATAGCGCGCAAGCCGACAGAGAGACTGGCGAGATGGTTGGCGGTCGTGCCGGTCTGACGCAGCAGGGCCGCGGCCAAAAGCGGCCCGAGCCATGGCGCGTGCTGCAAGACCTCGATCTCGGTCCAGGCGTCGATAAGCAACGCGACGCGCAGCACGGCGGGCAGGTCGATTGTTGCCTGCAGCACTGCCTGCCATTCAACCAGCCGTGCATCCTCATCCCAGTCGAGGTCGTAGACCAGCGCCGGCCGGTCGTTCGCGATCGGCCTTTTTGGACCGGCCTCGATGCCGGCGAGCACCTTTGTCGATCGGGCGAGCAAGGCGTCGATTTCGGCGAACTCGTGCGCCAACGCGTCCTGCTCGGCCGACGACCCCCCCTCATCGACGCCCTCTTCAGAAGGCCAGGCACCCTCGCCGTCGCGGCCTTTTTGCGCCGGCTCCGCAGCTGCGCCGCCGCGGCCAGTCAGCGCCAAAAGCCCGTCGCGGCCGAGCGCCCAGTTCGGCTTGTTCGCAAAAATGTGGCGGCGGGCGCGCAGCACCGCATGTGCCCGGGTGAGCTCATGGGTCGGGGTGCGGATGTCCATATGGGCGTCGTGCAGGACGAGATCCTCAAGGTGCACGAGCTCGCCCTCGATCCACAGCGCGGCGGCGGCATCTGCAAAGTTCTGGCGTTCGACAAAGCCGTCGCGGACGGGCGAGCGGGCCAGCCGCTCGTCGAGGCGGGTCAGTGCCGCGGTTGTGGCTTTTACTTGCGGATTTCAATCCTGCGAATGTCATATCCGCGTTGGCTTTGGGTGGTATTGCGCGACTGATTTCTCGCTAAGAATTTCAATCATGGGGTGCCGCCTTGCAGAAGCTGGTGCAAAAGGGGCCTTCGGCCGCGTCCCGAACTGCGACCGACGACCACTGGTCGCAGGCGCGGCGGATAGCGAGCGAACTCGACAAGGTCCTCGATGGTTCCGCGCCGCGCCGATCGGCGATTGCTCGCGTAGCGGCTGAGCTGCAGTTGTCGACCCGTCAGATCTACAATCTCCTGGCGCGCTATCGTGACGACCGAACAGTAACGGTGCTCTTGCCGAAAACGGGCAACACACGCCGGAAGCGGTTGCCGTCGAAGATCGAGGAAATCATTGCTGCGACATTGCGCGAGCAGTGGCTTGTTCTGGAAGCGCCGCCGCTTGCCCCTGTCGTCGCCGAAATCCGCGCGCGTTGCGAGGAGGCCGGCCTTCGACCGCCGTCCTACATTGCCGCCGCGCGCCGCATCCCGGCTTTGTTCACGCCGGAAGAGATTGCCAAGGGGCGGTCAGCCAACCCGAAGCACCTTCGTCGCCTCAAGCCGCGGCCGGGCTATATCCATGCCCCGCGCCCGCTCGACGTCTGTCAGATCGATCACACGCCGACCGACATCAACTTCGTCGAGGTGGTCGACGGTGCCGGCATTTTCGTCGGCCGCGCCTACCTGACCATCCTCACCGACGTGTTCTCGCGCTGCATTCTGGGTTTCTGCCTGTCCCTGGAAAAGCCGTCTTCCCTCTCCGTCGCACTCTGTCTTGCGCACGCAATGTGCCCGAAGGAGCAGTGGATGGCCGCACGCGGCCTTGACCATGACTGGCCAATGCTCGGCCGACCACGCCGACTCGTCACGGACTCGGCCAAGGAGTTCAAGGGGCGGGCGTTTCAGCGCGGCTGCGAGGAATACGGCATCGGCATCCGATATCGTGACCGCGGCCGCGTCCATCAGGGTGGTGTGGTCGAGCGTCTGCTGGGCAAGCTCAATGCCGTGCTTGCTACGCACCCGGGATCGACCGGACGATCGGTGGCCGACCGTGACGAATATCCGTCCGAGAAACGTGCTTGCCTGAGCTTTGCCGATCTCGAGCGTTGCGTCGCGCTTGCTGTCGTCGATCACAATCTCCAGGAGAACGCCAAGACGCTAAAAGTGCCGCTTACCGAGTGGCAGGCACACGCGGTGGATAATCCGCGCTTCAATTACGACGCGCATGACGTCCTGCTGACGTTTCTGCCGGGTGCCGAACGGCGCCTGACGCCGCAAGGCATCAGCATGTTTGCCCTGTTCTATTACGCGCCATGGCTCGGTTCGTTCGTTCCCGAACGCGACCGGTTGGGCAAGCTGGAGATTCGTTACGATCCGCGCGACATCAGTCATGTCTATGTCCGCGACCCCGCAGGTGTCGCCTTTCGCTCGGTCCGGCGCCGTGACGGGATTTTGACGCCGGTCACCCTGTGGGAGCACGAAAGCGACCGCGCCAACCGCCGGATGGCGAATGCCCGGTCGAATGTCGAGAAGGTCCAGCTCCGCCGTGAGATTGCGTCCGTTGCCGGAACCGCCAAGCACAAGAAGACGGAATTGCGCAACGCCGTTCGCGCTGGCCATGCGGCGGGAGCTTCCAAGCCTTATGAGGCAATGGCGCCGGTGCCGCCGGCCCCGGTGGAGCACCCGGTGCGTCAAAAGCGGCGGCTGCCGATCGAAGAATGGTAGCGCGTGAATGGCCGATCATCTTCTCGACCATGTACGGCCCTATCTCGATGGAAACATCGAGGAGCGGATCGCCTTCATCCGCTCGCCGCGCTGGATCGGCCATCACGCGGCGCTGGACGCTCATGAGCGGTTGGCCGACTTGCTTTCCCGTCCGGCTGCACTGCGCACCGGCGGCCTGATGCTGATTGGTCCTTACGCCAACGGCAAGACGATGGTCGCCGAGCGATTCGCAATCGAGCATTTGAGGATGTCTCCGACGCAACGGGTCTGGATCGTGCAAACCCACGAGGGCGCGGGGCTTGCCCATTTCTATGCCAGCGTCCTTCAGGCGCTGAAAGCGCCGATCGGCAACGTCCGCAATGTGGTCGGAAGGCTGCGCAACTCGATCACTTGCTCGCCAGCCTCGCGCCCCGAATCCTGATCTTCGACGAATTCCACAACGCGTTACGCGGCCGCACCCGCGACGTCGAGGCGATCTTCGCCTTCCTGCGTCGGCTTGGCCGGATTCACGACATCTCGCCGGTGCTGATCGGTGAGGTCGCCGTCTATGACTTTATCAATGCGACCGATGAAATGGCGAGCCGGTTCGAGCTGTGCGCGGTCCCGCGGTGGCGCTATGGCGAAGAATATCTGGCGCTCCTCGACAGTCTCGAGGCGGCCCTGCCGCTCGCCAAAAGCTCCGACCTGTCGGAGGAAGAGATGGCGCGCAAGATCTTTTCGCTCTCGGAGGGCCTGATCGGCGAGGTCGTCGCCATCCTCACCAAGGCGGCGGCGGTCGCCGTCCGATCCGGCGCCGAGTGCATCTCGATGGCGATGATCGATCGGTTAGGCCACATTCCACTCTCGGCCCGTCGTCAGGCGCCGGTGCGCGAAGCCCTGCTATAGCGGCTATGACCGGCACGGCCGAGTTCGCGATCGAAGTGCAGTCGCACTACCGGGAGATTCATTCCGACCGCTGGCCAGTCGTGGTCGTGCCGCAAGCGGATGAGCTGCTATCGAGCTGGCTCAATCGCCTGGCGTTCGCCAATGGCATCGCACCGCGCCATTTTGCCGACGTTTTCGGGATAGACGGCGGCATGTGGTCGGCGCGGCTCGATCTTGCGCTGCCGGATGGCGCGGCGCGCCTGCTTCATCACTATTCCGGAGTTGCGCGAGACACTTTGGCTGCAATGACCCTTGCGCAGGATGAGCGCACGCGCCTCCTGCTACCACTGCGCCAGACCGGCCACCGAGGGCGCTCGACCTGGCTGCAATTCTGCCCTCAGTGCCTCACCTCCGATTTGGCGCCTTACTTCCGCCGGCGGTGGCGGATGGCGAGCAGTATCTCCTGCCCGATGCACGGCTGCGGGCTGCGTGACCGGTGTCCGTCTTGCGGCAGCGGCACTGCAGCATTTAATCAATCGGGCCTTATTCCGCAGCATCATTGCGCCACTTGCCATTTCGACCTGAGAACAGCCGCGAAAGTCAGCGTGAAAGCGGCAACGCGGCGTTTCGAGCGCTGCCTTCATGACATGCTCCGCATGGAGGCCGCCAAGGGCTTTCTCGCAAAGAGTTCGCTGATCGCGCGACTCCTCAGCCTTCCGACGGCCGTTGATCCCGGCTCGGCCAGGACGCTGATCAACCTATCTTCAGCCGCGCGCATCCGCTGTTTCGACCAAATAGCAGAAGAATGTCACGATCATCTGACGGCCGGGACGGAGGCTTTCGAAATCATCTTCTGGCGTCAGCGCATTCTCGCCGCCGGTAGCCTTGCTGCAGCCTTGCAACCGCTCTGCCAGTGGATGCGCAAGCGTGTCATGATCGAGGACGAAGCTCCCCAAAGGACGATTGATATCCAGGGCGTCGATCTTTCTGCCCTGATTGGCGCTTATCGACGTGTTAGAGAACGGCAGTTAGGTGGTCATGGTACCAGAGCATATCGGCCTGTTGGAGGCCGAGCTGACATATCTGGCGTTTGATTGACAGACAGTGGTTCAGGCTGTGTCGAAATGCGATTTTGAAAGAGACGATGAGATTGACCGTATCCGTGCCCGCCTGGAATCGCTGGCTGCGGAGCGACGAGCCCTTGAAGCAAGACTTGTCGAGCTTGATCAGCCACAGGCACTGCTCCCCTTGGCGGACCTGTCCGCGCCTTTCGCCGAAGCCGCGCCGGTCACCAATGCGTCAACGGCGGTAGACAAAATTGCTCTGTTCCGCCGCCTATTTGCTGGCCGATCGGACGTGCATCCGGTCCGCTGGGAAAACAGGAAGGCGGGGCGGTCGGGCTATGCGCCGGCCTGCGCCAATGAGTGGGTGAAGGGAATCTGCGGCAAGCCGCGGGTAAAATGTGGCGAATGTCCACGTCAGGCCTTCATTCCGGTCTCCGACGACGTAATTGAAAACCATCTGCGTGGCGCGACCGGGTCGCGACGCGGCTCCGAGAACTTCGTTGCCGGGGTCTACCCGCTGCTGCTCGACGAAACCTGCTGGTTCCTGGCGGCTGATTTCGACGGCGAGAGTTGGTCCGCGGATGCAATCGCCATGATGGAAACTTGCGATGCCAAGGGCATTGATTCCGCGCTCGAGCGGTCGCGGTCCGGCAATGGCGGGCATCTCTGGATTTTCTTCTCCGAACCGATCCCGGCGCGCACCGCGCGACAGCTCGGCTCCCTCCTCGTGACCGAGACCATGGAGCGACGCCCGGAAATCGGCGTTGCTTCTTACGACCGCTTCTTTCCAAGCCAGGACACCATGCCTATTGGCGGATTCGGGAACCTCATCGCCCTTCCGCTGCAGCGGCGCGCGCGGGAACAGGGCAACAGCGTCTTTGTCGATCGAGATCTGCGTCCCTATGCCGACCAGTGGGCGTTCCTGTCGTCATTGCCGCTTCTGCCCGCCGACGCGGTGAGCCGCTTGGTAGACGAGGCGGAGATGCGGGGCCGCGTGCTCGGCGTGCGATTGCCGGTCGAGGACGAAGCAGCGGATGAGCCCTGGCGGATGACGCCTTCCAGGCGTGCTCCGATCGTAGTCACCGAGCCGCTGCCAGACCGAATCAAGATCGTGCTCGCGGATCAGGCCTATGTCGAACGCACCGGCCTGCCCGCCACCATGGTGGCGCGGCTCATTCGGTTGGCTGCTTTCCAGAATCCGGAGTTCTATCGCGCCCAGGCCATGCGCCTGTCGACCTTCGGCAAACCCCGGATCATTTCCTGCGCGGAGGTGCATCCGAGTCATGTCGGCCTGCCGCGCGGCTGTCTGGACGAGGTGATCGGCCTGATCTGGAATCACGGCGGTGACGTCGACCTGGAGGATCGCCGGGAATCGGGAGCTTCGCTTCCCGAAGGCACACGGTTTCTCGGCGCGCTGAGGGGCAGGCAGGTCGAAGCCAATGAAGCGCTGGCGGCGCACGACTTTGGCGTGCTAGCTGCCGCCACGGCATTCGGCAAGACGGTCGTCACCGCGGCACTGATCGCGCAGCGCGCCCGCAACACGCTGATCCTCGTGCACCGCCGAGAACTGCTCGCCCAGTGGGTCGAACGTCTGAAAGCCTTCCTCGCAATTGACCCGCAGCATATCGGCGTCATTGGCGGCGGGCGCCGCAAACCGACAGGCATTATCGACATCGCGCTTATCCAGAGCCTTGTCCGGCGCGGCGAAGTTTCGGATCTGGTGGCCGACTACGGCCATCTCGTCGTAGACGAGTGCCATCATCTGTCCGCAGCAAGCTTCGAGCTGGTGGCGCGGCGCGCCAAGGCGAAATACGTCCTCGGCCTGTCGGCGACTGTCGCGCGCAAGGACGGGCACCATCCGATCATCTTCATGCAATGCGGACCGGTCCGGTATCGCGCGAGTGCGCGCCACCAGGCAATCGAAAGCACATTGAGCCACCGTGTCCTGGAACGATCGACCACATTCCAGCTTCCGCTTTCCCTTGCGAACATGGAACGCCCCTCGATGCCAGCAATCTATGCCGCGCTTGCTGTGGACGAGCCCCGCAACGATCTGATCTTCGACGACGTGCTGAAGGCGCTGGAAGCGGGGCGGTCGCCGGTCGTGCTGACCGAACGGCGGGATCATCTCGAACGCTTGCAGGCGCGATTTGCCAAGTTTGCTCGCAATCTCGTGGTCCTGCGCGGCGGCATGAAGGCTGCGGACCGCAATGCGGCCGAGGCTGCCCTTCGCGTATCGGACGATCAGGAACGGCTCATTCTGGCGACAGGCCGCTATCTCGGAGAAGGCTTTGACGACCATCGGCTCGACACGCTGTTCCTGACCATGCCGATCTCGTGGAAGGGGACGCTCGCCCAGTATGTCGGGCGCCTGCATCGCGAACATCAGGGCAAGTCCGACGTTCTCGTCTATGATTATGTCGACGGGGCCGTGCAGGTTCTGGCGCGTATGGCCGCGAAGCGGCGGACCGGATATCGGACCCTTGGCTACCGTCTGGAATAGCGTCGGTCAGGGTCTATCGACGATGTTGCCGCGTTCGTGCGACGATATGGCGGTTTGGCTCTCCAAGGCCGTCCGGCCATGCCTATGCGCCCGGGCGCAACGCTTGGAGCAGCGGCTTGAGCTTGTGCTTGCGCCGGTGTTTTTCGATAAGCTTGTCGATTCTTTCGATCCAGTCGTCGAACCGGCCCGCCGCATCATAGGCGAGCACCGCCTTTTCCAGCCACTGCGCCGCCAGTTCGTAGAATCCGGCCTGGCCCGAATCCATGACGTTGACGGCCATGCGCTCGCAGACATCGATGACCCAGTCGGGATGGCTGGCGTGCGCCGCCTCGGCGAGGCGCATAAGAACCGTATTGGACGGATTGCGCAAAACGTTCTCGACGTCGACGGACCGCACCGCCTCGTCGATCCTGCCTTCGTTCAGGAAAATCTCGGTCCGGTCGTGAGCGTGTTTCGCCGCCGCCAGCTTCGCGAGAAGGCGGGCGCGCATCGCCGTCCATTCCGGTCCGGCCAGGGTCTCGGCCGCCCGAAAATCATCGAGCGACAGACTGTGCTCGAAAGCGGCGCCCGCCGCCGTCAATGCGGGTTCTCTCCTGGCCAGCGCGGCGGCGCAATCGCGCAGCCAGCGCGCGAGACCGACAATCCCATAGGAGCGGTCCTCTTCCGCCTTCAGCGTCAGACCCCATTCGGCCAGTTCCAGCGCCTCGTCGATCTGTCCCGCCTCCTTCAAGACCTGTGAGAGCAGCAGAACCTCTTCGGCGGAGCGAAACTGTTTCCGGGCATAAGCGGCAGCTTCCGCGACACGTGCCAGCCGCACGAGCATCGCGGCATGATCGCCATGCCGTCCCGCCGCTCTGGCGAGGTTGAGAAATTCCTCCGCCCGCCCGCCGATATCGAGCACCCGCAGCCGGGCTTCCGTCAGCCGCTCCATGATCCAGTCGCCCAGGCCCGAGAGCGGCCAGGTTCGTCCCCGGCCGGCCATCACGTCCGCAAGACCGATCTCATCCCAGCCCTGTTCGAGCGCATCGATCGCGACCTGCAGATGGTCGTCGAGGCCGTAGCCGTCGAGTTCGCCCTGCCAGACATCGAGCCGCGCCATCAGGTCGTCGCGTTCGCCAGGTGCGAGATCGCTCATCAGGACCGCCTCGGCGATCAGTTGGCCGAGCACGGGAAAAAACTCGTGCAGCGTTTCGTCCCAGTCGGCCTGTTCGAGCCATGCGGGCACCAGGGCCTCGGTGACCGGCTCCAAAATGGCGAGGGCGTTGCGACCGTCACCCGCCTCGAGGAAAGGCCTCGCCTTGTCGATCAGCGCCGCGACGCCGTCCTCGTCGATCGCGGGGACATCGTCGCTCCAGCCGCGTCTTCGGGAATTGCGCCCCGACAGCAGCGCCTCAGCCTGCCGTCTGATCGGTTTCGGATCGACGGCGGTGCGACGCGCACCCGCCAAAAATCCGTCCGGCGCGCCGACGGCCAGTTCCGCCTCGAGCCAGAGCACCAAGCCCGGATCCTCCTCGGCCCGGCTGATCAGCAGCGCCGCCAGCGCCGCCCGATCGAGGTCCCGGAGCATGTCCGCGAGCGGAAGCCTTTCCACGACCTCGCCCGGCTTGGCAACAAACTTCAGGAGCACGGCGACGACATGCTTGCAGGCGCCGCCCCAGTCGTAGGGGCAGGAGCAGCGTGTCTCGATCACGCCGCGCGTGTCGGCGACGCCGCCATCGCGGAGCCTGACCGACACGACGTAAGGCGCGAATTCGCTGCCTTCGACCTGCGCGGTCAGGACATCGCCGCGGCGCACGAGTTCGGAAACAGCCCCGCTGCGAAAGTAGCTTTTGCCGCGCGCGAAGGATTCCTCGGTGGCGAGGGCACGGATCGTGTCTTCCCCGAATGGCGGTGGCGTCATGGCAGCCCCTGCTCCTCCGCCTCTGCGTCTTCGCTGACAATGCCGAGCGCGCCGGACAAGTCGGCGAGCAGTTTTGCCTTGTCGAGCAGGCCGGCGTCCTCGAGCTTCTCCATGTCGGGGAGATCGCGCAGCGTCTCGAAGCTGAAGTGGGACAGGAAGGTCTTCGTCGTCACATAGGTGTAGGGCGCCCCCGGCTGCGGCGCGCGCGGTCCGGAAGCAATGAAGCCGGCGCCGCGCAGATTGCCAATGAGGTCGCGGCTGATCTCGCGGCCGAAAAAACCGGACAGCTCGGCGCGGGTGATCGGCTGGAAATACGCCACCGTCATCAGCACCAGCGCTTCCGATTGCGACAGGTCGACGGTCTGTTCGCTGACGCCCGAAGCGGCGCGGATAGCGTCTGAAAAAGCCGGCCGGGTGCGGTGCTGCCAGCCGTCGGCGACCGCCACTAGATCGTAGGGTCGGCCGCGCAGTTCGGCGCGGATGTCGTCGATCAGAAGATCGAGATTGCAGTCGCGGCCCACCATCCGCGCAAGAACCTCCCGCGACACCGGCTGGTGGGAAGCGAAAATGACGGCCTCGACCCGCCCCATCCATTCACGCCACCGAACCTCCGGCGGCAGGTGGTCGAGATCTCGGTCAAGCAACAGTCGTTGCCCATCCCCATTTCCTCGGCAAGCCTTCGTCGGACGCGCCGCCATCATCACAGCCCGTAGATGCGAAAGGTGGCGCGGCCGGACAGTTCGCGCACCGCGCCGAGACCGGTCAGCCGCTCGAACAGGCGCCGCGCGCCCCATCGCGACAGATGGGGCGTCTGCAGCGAGCCGGGCACGGCGTCCTCGTCGAGAAGCAACCTGATCGCCTCCCCCGCCCCTTTCGCCCTGAGCTTGGGCGCCGCCGCGGCAAGCCGGGCGGCGTTCCGGGCGATGTCGGCGGCCAGCCGGCAGGCCTCCACCGAGGCTTGCGCGACCGCGAGGCAGACCGCCCGCTCGAACTTTTGCTCCCCCGGCCGTATTTTTGCGCCTCGTGCGCCCTCGGTGCGAAAGGCTGACGAATGCACCTGCGCCATCAGGAGCGGCACCGGCCGCGGCCAGCGCAATCTTTGCGCCAGCGACAGGTCGGCGAGCCACCAGCCCAAAAACGCCGCCTCCGGCCGCGCGGCGTGGACGTGCCCGGCGATGGCGGCGGCCATGAACGGCGCCGGCGGCGCGGACCGCAGCAGATCGTCCATGCGTTCGGGGATGGTCGCCAGCGCGCCATCCCAGCGGACCCCGAGCAAGTCGCAGATTCCGCGCAGGCCGTCGGCGTCGACCGCCGGCGAGCGTGAGGCCAGTCGTTTCCATGCCACAAAAATGGCGCCGGAGGGGCCGGGATCGTCGCCTGGGCTGCGCAGATGCCAGGCGTCGCGCAGCGCCGCCTCGTCCTCGGCGCGGCCGGCGAGGCGCACGGCGGCCGCGGCGCATTTCAAGGCCTGGCGCTGGCGCCAGGCGCCGGCCCAGGGCGGTGCCGCGCGCACCAGAGTGTCGAGCGCATGCAACGCCGCGCCGGCCATGAACGCCGCCTCCGCATCGCTTGTCACCGACCCGCGCTGGGTCGCCCAGCCGGGCACGGTGGGCGGCTCGCAGGTCGATGCAATCGGCGACATGGCGGGACGAATCATGGCGTGGACGATAACGCCATCGTGCGCTTTTCGCTAGCGATCCGGTGCAAAGCGCACAGCCTGTCGCAACGCTTTTATGTCCGATAAGCTTGCCTTATCGGACGTATTCTGATAGCCTCCCAAATCATGCAAAATCCCCCGGAAAACAGGGCCATAACCGACGAACCGACCCACGACGATTTGCCCGACATCGTCGACCTTGTGCTGGAAATGGGCTCCTCACCCCCCGCCTCGCGGGCGCCGGCGCGTCTGGAAGCCCTCGTCGAGACCGCGACGGCCTACGCCAAGGCGGCCAGCTCCGACAACACGAGAGACGCTTACGCCAAGGATTGGCGGCATTTCACCAGCTGGTGCCGCCGGGAGGGATTCGATCCGATGCCGCCGTCGAGCCAGGTCATCGGCCTCTATATTGGCGCCTGCGCCGCCGGGGATCCGAGACGCGGCCTCCCCCCACTTTCTGTCGCGACGATCGAGCGGCGCCTCTCCGGTCTTGCCTGGAACTTTACCCAGCGCGGCGTGCCAATGGATCGCGCCGATCGGCATATTGCCACCGTGCTCGCCGGCATTCGCCGCAAGCACGCAAAGCCACCGCGGCAAAAAGAGGCCGTGCTCGGCGACGATCTCATCGCCATGATCGCGACGCTCGGCCATGATCTGCGCGGCCTGCGCGACCGCGCTATTTTGCTGCTTGGCTTCGCCGGCGGGCTGCGGCGCTCGGAAATCGTCGGCCTCGACGTCGCGCGCGACGACCATCTCGATGGCAACCACAGCGACGGCGCCGGCTGGATCGAGATTTTTCCTGACCAGGGCGTCCTGGTGACGCTGCGCGGCAAGACCGGCTGGCGCGAGGTCGAGGTCGGCCGCGGCGCCTCCGACCAGACCTGCCCCGTCGCTGCCCTCGAGAGCTGGATCCGCTTCGGCCGCATCGCGAGAGGCCCGCTCTTCCGGCGCATCTTCAAGGACAACAAGACCGTCGACGTCGAGCGGCTCTCCGACAAGCATGTCGCGCGCCTGGTCAAGCAGACCGCACTCGCCGCCGGCGTCCGCTCGGATCTTCCGGAAGGGGAACGGAAACTGCTGTTCTCAGGACATTCGCTGCGCGCCGGCCTTGCCTCCTCGGCCGACATCGAGGAGCGTTACGTCCAGAAGCAGCTTGGCCACGCCTCGGCCGAGATGACGCGCAAATATCAGCGGCGGCGGGATCGGTTCCGCGTCAATCTCACCAAGGCGTCTGGGCTCTGAAAGCCCCTCCCCCGCTTGAAGCCGGCTGCCGGCGTTGGTCAGGATGATGTCGCTGGCGACAGCACCTCTTCGAGCAGGGCTGTTGCAGTGGCAAGGCTATCAGCAGCCATCTCCTCGTAGTCTGGCATGATCATGAGCTGTGCAATCGTCCGTCTGACGAACTCCGGATTCAGCTCTGCAAGCCGCTCCCTTGTTCGAGCGACACGATCCGGAAATGCCCGGAGGGCTCCGACAACGCCGGCTCGATGCGATCGCGCGGCGGCTGCGATATCGAAGATGTCCCGCGGTCTGGGCTCCGCGCCTCGGTAATAAACCTTCTTGGCAATGATCTCGGGAATGGTCTCAAGCCATACCGAACGACCTTCTACCTCTCGCTTTTCGAAAGGTGTCCCGGTCAAGGCCCCGGCCACGATGAAGTCAATCTCGCCCAAGCCCTCGAACGCGAATTTCTGAAACCTCGTCCCGTCGCCGTCATATGCGGCAGGACCCGTGCTGAAGCTCAGTTGGCTCTTGGATGGGTCAATGAAGCCGAGTAGCTGAGGGTCGTCGAGGAAGATATCGACGTCGTGGCTTTCGCGATGGTTGATGTGGATCATCATCGCCGTGCCGCCGCCAAACGACCATTCGAATTCAAAACCTCCGGCCTTCTCCCGGAGCTGGTCGATCAGATCGGCAGCAATGGCGAAAAGCCGCCGCCATTCGGACGGACGACGGCTATGGACCTCGATCATCAGGCAGCGAGTTGATAGCTCTCGCCGGACCAGGCAGAGAAATGGGCCGCGAAAGCCTTCAGATCATCAACCGCTATCTGGTGCGCGGCGGCGAACTCCATCTGCTGCTCGACCGGTACTTCTCCAAGGAAGGCACTGACCTGCCCAGGATACTGCTTCGCCAGATCTAGATCCGAAAGACAATGAGCCAGCGCCACCCCGTCGAGCTGTTCGCTGTAGGGCGCGTTCACTGTCGTCAGAACCAAGGCCAGATGCTCACTCATAGTCATGCAAAATAGTCAATTCGTGGATGGGGCACAAGCTGCGAGACTCGGGCACTGCAAATGGCTCGCGAGACTCACAATCGTCCTTCCGTCGACCACAGTGACGCCTGAGCGGCCATGCGCGCGTAAACGGACGAGCTACAGACGCGCGCGGGATCGAGCGGCATTCGGCCAGCTGCGAACTGATCTTCGGAAGCACGACTCCGGCACGTCTCGCCCTTACGAAGCCGCAGGGCGAGATCGGCGGTGGCGCGATCGGTTCCGCGTCGACCTCACCAAAGGCTCTGAAGGTCCCCTCCCCGCGCTTGAAGCCGTAAGGTGTAAACGGCGGTACTGAACTTCAGCTTACGACTTCAATTGAAATCGGGAAATAAAAGCGACAGTCACAGGCGATATCTTCGGCAAGAAAGCTCACTATCGATAATGACCTCATATCGGGACTGTACAGCACCACGCCCTGGGGCGGTCAGGAGGCTAGAAATGGTTGATTTTCAGCCTCATCGAAGCCGTAGGAGCTACCCAAAGGGCCACTAGAGACGTTTACAAACGATCGTTTGTTGATATCTTCGGTGTTTGTACAAACGCCCTTTCCTAAGCTGAGAGACGCCGCAAATGGCCCGTGAAGCGCAAGATCGACGCTCCGGACGACCACAGGGCCGACAAATCGGGTACGCGCGCGTGTCGACGGACGAACAAGCGACGGAAGCGCAGGAAATTGAGCTGCGGTCGGCTGGCTGCGACGTGGTCGTTCAGGAACATGGATCCGGGGCGTCAAGAGCTCGCCCTGCCCTACTGCGGTTGATGAGCGATATCGGCGCCGGCGATGTCCTGGTCGTGGTGCGCCTCGATCGCCTCGCGCGCTCGGTAAGCCATCTTCTTCAGGTGATCGAGGATCTGACTGAGAAGGGCGCGCATTTCCGATCTCTCCGAGATCCGATCGACACGTCGACGCCACAGGGCATGTTTTCGCTACAGGTACTCGGCGCCGTTGCCCAACTCGAGCGTGCGCTGATTTCAGAGCGGACCAAGGCCGGCATTATCGCTGCACGATCGAAGGGGCGGCTGCCAGGCAATCCTGGTATCCGGGAGCGCAGGCCCGAAGCCCTGGCGAAGATGACAGCGGTACAAAAGGCAGCCTATGGCCGACGGCTACAATCAACGATGAACCAGTGGCTTCCGACGGTCCGCCGGATGCGACCCGACCACAACTGGGACGACATCGTTCGGGTCTTGAAGCAGCGCGGCCTCGACTGGACGCCTGAACGACTGCGGCGGGCAGTGAGGTGGCTCGTCACAGAGCACCTGGCCGACTCCACACTGCTAAAGCGGGCGTCTCCTCTGTCTCCCGAAGATCGCCTGATGACTCTCGTGGCAGGGATTTCGCAGTCTAACCCAAACCTGTCGCTCCGCGACATCGCTGGCCAGCTCGAGCGTCTGCATGAGCGAACCCCACGAGGAAGCGCAAAATGGTCTGCCTCCTCAGTCAAGAACCTGCTCGATCGAGCCCGACGGCTTGGACTCGTCGCCGAACTACCTGCGAACTGACCGCCATCCCGCTGCAGAACAGTCCTCAGTTTACGGTCTGTGGCTGACGCTCAACGTTCCCGAGCCGCTTGTACGCGGCCCAGGCATCAGCTGGAACGGCGCTGCCGGCCCGCGCCAGCCAAGCCGCACGATCGGATTCGGTAAGCGAATTCCACCACACCATCCCGGCGGTTTCATCGGGCGTCGGTTGCGGGTCATGTTCTTTTCTCATACCTTCGATGCTCGCATAAGACGCTCGTCCCGACAAGCGCCGCAGCGACCCGCCCAAGCTCATAAAGCGGATCGAAACCCGCCCACCTCATCATGATCCGCGCCCCGGCTTGTCGAGGCTGCGGCGCAACGCATTGCTGATTTCCAGCCGGGATTCGGTGCGCACGACCTTGCCCGCCATCTCCAAATCGACGGCAGCGGCTTCAGCTCCGGTTCCGGTCATTTTCGACGCGTCAAGCTTGGCCCGCAACAAGGCCATCACCATCGGCCAGACCGAGAACTTTCCGACCTTTGCTCGATCTGTCAGGCTGCGCAAATAGCCGCCGGCGCTGTTGATCTGGTCCTGCCGCTGGTAGATCGCGGCAATGGAAATTGCCGCCTGCTGCTCACCCATTGCCGTTCGCGCTTCCTCCCAGGCGCTCGGGCTGACGCCCATGGACGGTCGGGCAACCTCGGCCGCGGCCAGAAATTCACGCCAGTTGCGGATTCCGCCGCCGCCCTTCACCAGCCAAAGCATGTTCGGGCAGGCATCCAGCACGATCCCTAGCGGCAGTTCGCGTTTCGGTAGGCTCCGTACGTTGTCGGTGTCCGCAACGTTTCCGCCCGCTTCATCTTTATTTCCTGAGCCGCTTTCAGATTCAAATTTAGAGTCTGGTTTTGAATTCTGTATGTGGCGCCCATTTTGGGACTCATTGGCGTCCACTTTCTGTGTTTTTACAAATGATTCCAATGCTTCACGCACTTCAGCCCAAAGGCCTTCAAGTTCTTCGGCAATCACCTCGAGAGTCTGCCTAGGTGCAGTGCGTGGTATCTGACCAACAATCGCCTGGTAGGCCTGCTGGACCCTGCCCCAGTTCGCCGGAACGCCTTCCTCAATCCCCGCGTCGATCATCTTGACGATGTCACGGCGGCATATGGTTAGCCGCTCCTTAACGAGACGAAAGGCCTTCTTCTCAGATCTGACCGCTTCCGCAAGATCCTTGAACTCCTCAGCGCGCGCCACGATCGGCGAGATGTCAAAGCCATAGGCTTGCTCGATCTCGCCCGCCTGCCCTTTCCGGGCGAAGCGCTTGCCGTTTGGGCTGTCCCGACGGATGATCAATCCACACTCGACCAGAACGGCCAGGTGTCGCCGTAAGGTCGTTGGGGGCATGCCATTGGCGCGGCGGATCAGCTGCTCGTTGGATGGCCATACAACCAGTTCACTGTCGCCATAAAGTGCCGTGTCCGGATGGAACGACAACAGCGCGTCGAGAATAGCCAAAGCGCGATCAGTGGCGCCCAGAGCGATCCTGGCATCCTTGATATCTTGGAAGACATGCCATTTGTGGACGATCGCGTCCTTCGGCACGGCCCTTGCGGTGACTTGGCTTGAAATCATGCCAAGCGTCATCGGCCGCCGCCCAAAGGGCGTCGTCGCAATATTCGTCTCCATTTTCTTTCACCCTCGATTAGGCAAAAGAAACCTGCTCGCCAAAACGACGCCAATGACTCTTGACAGTGATTCGTGGAGATGCGATTCTCAGAGTGCTTAGTTCAGAGAGAGGCTTCCACGGCTTGCCGTTCGGGGGCCTTTTTCTTTTGCGGTTTTCAGACTCCTTGTTTCGTGATGGACTTCCGAAAGGCCTCAAACAGGTCGTCCAGTTGTCCGGCGATAAACGCTGCGAAACGCGATCCTTCAGCCTCTCCCACCGCAATCATGGTAGTTTTTCCGTTGTCTTTGAGGCTGACGCTGACTGTTTTGTCTGGAGCAGCCCAGGATTTCATAGCAATCTTGGGCTTTGATGGCTTGGCCGGACCCGCAGGTTCTTTGATCGCATTATGATCCGATGGAAGCGTCTCAAGCAGAATAATGAATCTGTCGTCGGACGTTGCCTCGCGGAATTTGTTTTTGCGAATAAGATCGAAAGCTTTTGCGGGTGAGCCGTCTATGGAATAGCGGTTCGAGAATTCCTGCCATCGTCCTCGACCAATCCCGGGAGCTTTACCAATCGATTGCAGTATCTCCTTGTCGACCGATGAGGCGATTTTGATCATCTCGGAGACATGCGATTTTCCTGTCGACAGCGAAGCGCAGATGGTGTCCCGTTTGTATCCCGCTTCCTGCTGCGCAAGCGCAAAAGCGCACTTCTCAATGTATGAAAGATCCTCTCGAGCGGTGTTTTCTTCGCCTTGGAAAATGACTGCTTGTTCATCAGTTAACTCGCGGACGGCCGCTTTGAATCCGATCCCAAGCTGCTTAGCTGCCGCTAATCTTCTGCGACCATAGACGATTTGAAACTCGCCATCCTTGCCTTGTACTGGCCGAACCAGTCCAGGCACAATCTGACCGCGCTCCCGCATGGATTCAGTGATCTCAGCAATGGCGGAAATCTCGTAGGCGTCATCATATCGATCGGTAATAGACGACGGCCGTATTTTGTCGGGATCGAGTTCAATGATCTGTTCGCCTGACTTCAGTAACTTGTCGGCGATATCGCTACGCTCTTGCATTTGGCGAACACCAGCCGCCACCTTCATCAGGTGCGGCGATGACGTGCGGCGGCTGACGCCCTCCTCCGAATTGTCCTCCCCGAGTTGCCCCAAAACAGCAGCAAACATGCCCTTAGAATCTTTACGGCTCACTGTTCACGCCTCCATGCCATTGTGATGAGGCTTTCTATTTCCGCGTTCGCGGCATTGATCGATTCGATTGCACGATCATAAGTTTTAGGTGCCGAAAACCTCGATCGTTGCACTTCATAGAGGCTCTGCTTCCAAGTGAGAGCGTCCGCAACCGCAGTGGATTTGGAGACTGAATTCAGAAGTAAATCCTCGCCAAACACTTGGCGCATTAGGGCCTGCATGTTGGCTTGCGGGTGGTCGTTGGCCTCAAACTTTGTGATGAGGAATTTGGCGAAATCCCAACGTGCGCCTGCACCAGCCTCATCCAGGATTTGCATATAAGATGCGGCCAGCTCCAAAAACTTCCCTGTGGAGTCGACATCGAGCATGTGCGCTGGAACTGGGATTAGGACTCCGGTAGCGGCAGTGAGCGACGAAAGTGTCAGGAAATTGAGTGACGGCGCACAGTCGAGAAGGACGATGTCGTAGTTATCGACGATCTGTTCGAGCGCCTGTGACACTCGAAGCAGAAAACTGGTTCCACCGCTCTTGCGCATCTCAAGGGTGACGGCCGTCTCGAATTCTGTCAGCTCAAGACCGGCGCAGATGACGTCGAATCCGATGATATGCGTCTGATGAATAATCTTTTCCGTTGGCACCGGATCATCAAACCGAATCGCTGAGTAAAGGGTGTCACCTTCTCGGTAGTCAAATCCGGGTAACGCTCCTTGCAGACTTGTCAACGACGCCTGGGGATCCATGTCGACTGCGAGAACGCGATATCCACGTAGTGCCAACCAATGACCCAAGTGAATAGTGGTCGCTGTCTTGGACGATCCACCTTTGAAGTTCGTGATCGCGATGATCTGGCAATCCTCGCCTTTAACACGACGAGGATTGATCCATTTCTTCCGTGCCTTTTCCGCCAGGTGCATCCGAAGGTCCAGCACCTGCTCCACAGAATATAAGCGCTTTCCGGTGGTCGTTGTCTCTGGCTCAGGCCCCTGCCCTTTTAAGGAGACCTGCCGTATGTAAGCTTCAGTCACTCCTAGCAATGCTGCCACTTCCGTCGAAGTGAATTTGCGCATCGTACGAATCGCATCTGGAGGATACTGAGCCAGCGAAAGATTGTTGAGTGCCTTCTCGAGTTTCGTCGAAAAGGTATTCATGAACTGAAGGCTACTTAGATGCCGCGTCACCCAGATTCTCCTCTTGCACCCAGCGCCTATTGATAGCGACTGTGGTTAACAAGCTGTTAACGCCACGCCAACTACGCCAACTTTTCGAATTACGCGGTTTTTCCGTTACTGGAGGTATGCCCGATTCGGAGAATTCGAGCAAATGGACACAGGGCAGTTCCCAGCTGGGAACTTTTCGCTATCGCTGGCTTCCCTGTGCCGTCAAAGTTGCGCATCAGGCATTGAAAAAGACAGCTATGAAGTTGGTTACGCAGCATGGGGGCACGGGCGGGCCCCGTTGCCCGTTTTGTTCTCGTAGATAGTCGACGTTGGTGTACCGGTTGGCCTCTGGCTTCCGCGTACGGCCGCGAGCGACCTACAAAAGCGCAGGTAGGTTTCGGCGCATGGAGAGATACCCCCTCCCCCCACTTTGGCGCGGCGGCGAAATTCCCGTTGTGACGGAGGCACTGAGCTCGCGCAGTCCTAGGGAAGTCACCATCCTTTGCGTCGGGGACGATGGGTTGTGTTTGTAATGCAGCCATGCCGCGCCGCTTCCGATGTCACTTCGGTGAACGCCCCCAGGCAGACAAGTTAGACGCCCCACGGCCCCTACCCTGCAACGAGGCATTCCTTCCGGGCCGAGCGACTCTCGCGAATGGCAACTCAGCGGCTAGGATCTATCGCCAGGCGTCCCACGCGATTTGACAGCAATCAGCACCGTTTGGCACGTGGGCGTCCTGTCCACGCGCACTTTCCTCCAGCGTCGAGCAAGAGGCTCCTGCAGTCGCCAGGCAACTTCCCTCGGGGGCTAGTCCAAGTGTCGGCGAAGGATCCTGGAGAACTCATCGAGAAGCAACTTCTCGCACAACCCGTATTTTGAGTTCCCAGCTGGGAACAGCTCTTCAAGTTGGAGGCTTGCGCCCGCACCAATAAACCTTAGAAACCCATCAACTTGATGGTTGGATCTGTGGCGCCGGGGTGGATTGGCGCATCCAGAGGCACCTGCGGCTGGGGGGCGTACCGCACTCTACAATCCTGACGCCTTAGTTAGATTGACGCGGAAGCGATCGCGCCGGCGCTGGTATTTGCGTGTCATCTCTGCCGAGGCGTGACCAAGCTGCTTCTGCACGTAGCGCTCGTCAACCTCGGCAGAGGAGGCGAGGCCAGCGCGCAGCGAATGGCCGGAAAACTTTTGGCCGCGCTCGCCCTCGGAAAGATCACCGCGCACGCCGGCGGCCAAGGCCGCGCGTTTGACCAGCCGCGCCACCTCCTGATCGTTGAGCCGCTCGGCGCCCACAGCTTTGCCCTGCCCCGTGACGCGGCGGAAGAGGGGGCCATGCGCGATGCGGGCCAGCTTCAGCCAGGTCTGCAGGGCGACGACCGGGCAGGTGGCATCGGACGAGCCGCGGCCAATCTCGACCTCGCGCCAGCCGGTCTTGCCTCGCAGCGTAACCAGCACGCCCTTGTCCGGGAAAAATTCAATCCAGCCGCAGCCGTCCTCGGTTTGATCGCGCGCAACATCGAGGCCCACGATTTCGGAGCGGCGCAAGCCGCCGGCGAAGCCCAAAAGCAACATGGCGCGGCCGCGCAGACCGCGCAGCGTGCCACGATCGAGCGTTTCCAGCATGGCGACAAGATCGTCGCGCAGGATGGCTTCCTTTTGACGGGGAGGGGAGGCGTGTTTATTGCGGATGCCGGCGAGCACGGTGGCGATATGCCGGTCCTTCCGGTCGAGCGGTTGACCGCGTTGCGTATAGTTCCAGGTCAGCGACGACAGGCGGCGCTCAATGGTCGACACAGACTTTTTGTCCCGTTCCGATCCTGAGGCCTGGGCCGTGATGTAGAGGCCGACGACTTGTGGATCTGGCGGCAGCGGATCAAACGCCTGGCGCCGGCACCAGGCGCAAAAATGCTTCCAGTCGGCGGCATAGGCGCGACGGGTGTTTGCCGAACTCGCCGCCTCGACGTAATCGCGCGCGCGGTCGGCCAGCTTTTCGAGATGGGCAGGCAGTGATGCTCGTCGCGAGTCGAGGACCTGCGTGGGAGGAGCGGGAGCCTCATCCGGATGCCCCATTTCCATGACGACGTCGACAATGTCAGGCAGGTCGCTGGTGTCGACCGCGTCGATGGGCGTCATGAAATTACGGGGACTGCCCATCGAAACTCTCGATCATTTGAATGTCACAGTGGTGCGATTCTGAGAGCCCCAACGTGCGACCAAAGCGCCCAAATTGTCCACCGCGAGGTGCTTGACCAGTAGCTCCCGAGATTTGCGCCGGTCGCGTACGACCACACGCTGGGTCGTGCTTTAGCATGACCGGGCGACGGACCATGTCCGATCCAGTGTTGACCCTCCTAGGGCCCTCTTTCTCAGTGCCGATCCTTGCCTTCATGTTCAACATCCCTTATGTTTCGTTCAACAGGAGAATCCAGGATGAGCGTACGTGGCGCAACGGCAGCCGAAAGCGAGGAGCGGATCGCCCACACCCGGAACCGTCTGGTGCTTGAGCAGGCGAGGGCGGTCGGCCTTCTCGGCGCGGCCAAGAACACACGCCTTTCCGGGAGGGTGCCGTCGGAATTGATCGAGGCGGCAAAAAAGCGCGCTCATGTGACCTCCGACACTGAACTGCTGGAGCTCGCCTTGTCGCGGCTGGCCCTCGAGGACGATTTTGGCGCCCAGCTCGTCCGCCGCAAGGGCAGCATCTCCGCAGACATTGATCTTGGCGTTTGATCTCGGGAGCGCACTGCGTTCCCTCAAACCACAGCGGCGTGCCGGCGGGCTGGAACGGCGGCCGGATTCCGCTCTGTCCTGGGCAGGGGACCAGCCGCCTGTCGGCGGTGCATTGCTTCTCGACACGAGCGTCTATCTGGATGTCCTTCAGGGGCGCACGCCCAAAGTGGTCGATGACCTTCTGATCTATAGGCTCTGTCAGCACTCGGCCGTCTGCCTTGCCGAGCTCAGCCACCTGTTCGGCCGGCTCGACCCAGCGCACCCCACGACGAAGTCGGTCCTGAAAGTGGTTGCAGGCACGATTGAAGACATTCCAGTGCACCGGCTGCATGCACCCGACGCCACCGCCTGGGGACGCGCCGGCATGCTTGCCGGCCTGCTGTTCCGGCTGAGCCGTCTGCCGAAAGGGGAGGGCCATGAACGCCGCTTCCTCAACGATGCGCTGATCTTTCACCAGGCCGGTCTGCTGGGCGCGACGGTCCTGACCGGCAATGTTGGGGATTTCGATTACCTCAACCAGCTTGTTCCGTCGGTGCGTGTGATCTTCTACCGGCCGGTGACAGACTTGCGCCCGCAGGGTTGAAAGCGTCTGTGGCAGATGCCCGTGCACCGTGATCGTCCAACCTCCTTTAATGACCACCAGTCTTCAAAAAGGTCGCTGACACTCTCCTGCGACCGTTGAACCGCGGGCGACAGCGGCCATTTCTAACGTAATGACAGACACGAACGATAAGGCATTATCGTTCGTCATTGTGCAACGACAGGCTGTGCGTTTGAGCCCTCGAATGATGGCGTAAAGCGCACGCCCAGTTTACCATGTCAGACATGATTCGAGCCGACCCCTCACCTGTTAGCGCTCCTCTGCCGCCGCGTGTGCCGGGCTGGGCGCTGCCAGACGGGCCAGTTTCGAGCGATGCCGATGCCGCGTTTTGGGCTGGGGCAGCCTTGACTTCGCTCGATAATCTGGTGCGTTCGGAGCCGCCCTGGGCCGGTGCCTGGCGGCAGGGGCGGGCCTTGAAATGCGCCGCCGCCGCCGTTCGGCTGGCCGGCCGCAGCGAGGACGAGGCCGCCCTGCGCGATGCCTGGTATATGCGTCCCCCCGACACCGATCCTGGACCTGCCGGCGCTGTTTTGGGCGCCTGGCGACAACTGGCGTTGCGGCCGCCGGTGGTCAATGCCGCGAGACTGGCCGAAGTGGTCGCGCTGCTCGGCTTGCGCTGGGACGATGCCTTTGCCGATCTTCCCGAGGTGATCGACAATCTTGCCCGTTCCGGGCGACCGGCGCCGTTCGCTGCCGGGGCAATCGCCGGCTACGTGGTCGCAATGCGGTCGGAGGCCGAAACGCTGGCCTGGTGGTGTGCCGATCTGGTCTTGGCGCAAAAGCTGCGCTGGTCGCGGCCCGTGCCAATGTTGGTGGCGCAGGCGTTTGCTCCGGCCTTCCATGCTGAAGGCGGACGCGGCAAACGGATCCGGCCTGGAGGGGAAGGGTTTGAGCGGGCAGTATGCGTGGCGCTGGCGCAGGGCGCGGCGGATGCCTGCCGGGTCGCCGGCGAAATTTCTCGGCGGGCTGAGCGGCTTATGGCGGTGGCGCCTAAGCTCCGCGCCAAAGGCGCAGGTGAGGCGATCGCAAAACTGCTCGACAATGATGCCGTCTCCGGCTCGCTCGTGACCAAAAACCTGTCGCGGTTCGGGTCACGGCGGCTGTTCGACCGGTTGATAGAATTCGAGGCAGTGCGTGAATTGTCGGGACGGCCGACCTTCCGGCTGTATGGGCTCTAGCGATGGCCGACCAAACGGCCCAGAGAAAAGAAAATGCCCAGCCATCGCTGCTCGACACTGAGTTGGAACACCTGCCGGCGGAGTTGCGCTGGCGCGAATGGATGGGTCGCGTCGAAGCGGTGATTTTTGCGGCCAACACGCCGGTGATGCGCGAGACGCTGGCGCGGGTCGTCGGAAGAAGCTGCAACATCGACCTGGTTATCGACGACATTCGCGAAGAATTGCGCGGCCGGCCCTATGAACTGGTGTCGGTCGCCGGCGGTTGGCAGCACCGGACCAGGAGGGTCTACTCCGATGCAATTCGAGCTGCCACGGGGCAGGGTACGGATGGCGGGCCGGGGTCAAAACCCCTGTCGCAGTCCGAGGCGCTGATCTTGATGTGCATTGCGTATTTCCAGCCGATCACCCGGGCCGAGCTGTCGAGCTTCTTCGGCAAGGAGATCTCGCGCGACCTGATCGGCGTGCTGCGATCGCAGGATTTTATCGCTTCGGGTCCGCGCTCGCCGCAACCTGGCGCGCCCTATACTTATGTGACGACGAAAACTTTTCTCTCGCAGTTCGGGCTCGACACGCTGCGCCAGCTACCGGATTTCGAGGCGCTTGAGGACGCAGGGCTGCTGTCGAAGGAGAAGCTGCTGGCCGGCGATATTCCAGCCGGGCTGGCGAGCGGGGAGGGCGACGGCGAGGACGATGTCGTTGGGGACCAAGCGCCGTGACGGGGGACGTCGTCGCGTTGCGATCCCAGAGACGGTCGATAACTCAGCACCAGGACGACTGGTCGTGCGGCAACCGTTGATCGGGATCGTGAACCGCGACATGGTCGCTGTCGACAAGATTGGCCGGAAAGATCACCAGATTGGTGCCGCCGGCGTGACGCAGCGACGGAAACAGGATGCCGCGAAGTCCGGCGGTGATGACCAGATCCGCGAGCTTCCACGATGGCGGGATCTTCTTGTCGATGCGAGCGACCTGGCGCCAGGCACAATCCCACTCCTTCCACGGGCCGTCCCAGATGTCCGGGTCGAAACCCTGCGAAAGGTCGGCTACCTCGGCGAGCGTGATCTTGTAAGCGGCAAGGGTGGCGGGCGGGGTGATGCTGGCTCCCTGCTTGTATTCATCAAGCGCCGTCTGGGTCGCACGCGACAGATAAAGTGCTTCGATGCCTGGCCGGTTGAAACGACCGCCGTCCATCGCTGCGCCTGCACCGCTGGTGGGCAGGAAAGCCCATTTGGGAGTCAGATAGCGATGGAAGATTTCGTCTGGACCGATGCGGGTGATCCTCACCCGCGCGCACCATTCTCGAGATCCCGGATAAAGGCCAGAACCGCCTCGACCTGGCCGCCCGCGACGAGCTCGGCTGCGGTACGATGGCCATAGTCGGCGATCGGTTCATTGCGGTACCAAAAGATCGCCTTGTTGACGTCGCCGGTGAGTTCCGTCGCCGCCGAGATCACTTTCACCATCTCGCGCATCCGGCCCTGCAGGCGCTCCGATGAGGGATTGCGGAGCGTGTTGCGGTGGACACCGGTCAGCTGGGCCAAGTTGGCCACCTTCACGCCCAGCGCCTGCGACAGGCGCTTCGGCGAGATATAAGGCGTGCGCGGCTCCTGCAGGCTATCGACAAAGCCGGAAATCACCGTGGAATGTGCGAGCTGTGCGTGGGCCATGACAAATCTCCGACCTCTCATATGCACAATATATGCACATTCCGATGCATAGCAAGTGGACGGAGGCATCGTCTTGTCCCCAACATGGAGCTGACCGGTTCGGTTGCTCCCGGCGGCATGCGTAGCGCCGGCACCGATTCCACCGCACAGGCATCCGATGCCCAGGACGAAAGGATTGCACGCTTCTCCTGGACGTCCAGCGTCGCGTCAGTCAGCACGTCCTGAGGTCGCTCGAAATGCCGTGCTGGATGGAGCAACCGGTCAAGAAAAACATCAGGACCCTCGGGCCCGATTGGGGGAAAACTCGTCGAAATGGCTCCTTCCATCGATGGTCCTCCGCTTTGAATAGTCTCCTTTGTTGATGTCATCTTTGGTGGCTCTCGCGATTTTCACCAGCCGAAATTTTGGAGAGTTTCGAGCAAATTTCAATGGCCCGACAAGGCCAAATCCTCGCAGTTCAGCCCACGATCAACATTTTTTCGAACCGGTGAAACAATCGGCGTGAATGTCAGTTGTTGCGTCTGGGAAAAGTCGCGCGGCAGCGCCAGGGCGGTCGGGCAGGAGAATCAATCATGTCTTACATTGCCAGGAAGCGACTGAGCATGGGCCTCGTCGCAGGAATCTTGATGCTCTCGGCTGGCGGCTTTGCTCCGGTTTCAGCACAGGAAATCCCGAACGACTTCAGCGCAATCCTGCGTCAGAAGCTGCCGGCCGTGGTCGCGATCACGACGAGGCAGATCATCCAGGACCAAACGATGCTCGACGATTTTCTCAACCCCTTCGACAGCCGCGGGCCTGCCCAGCCGCAGGTGCGAGAAGCTCTCGGCTCCGGCTTCGTGGTCAGTCCGGAGGGCTACATCGTCACCAACAATCATGTCGTGGCCGACTCCACCGAAATCCACGTCGTATTCTCCGATAAGGAGACTTCGCGCGCGCGACTTGTGGGCCGCGATCCAGCAACCGACATCGCGGTGCTGAAGGTCGATCCACGCCCCAACATGACGACCACCGCCTGGGGTGACTCTGACGCAATGCAGCCGGGTGCCTGGACGATCGCGATTGGCAGTCCCTTCGGGCTCGGGGGAACCGTGACCGTCGGCGTTCTTTCCGCCCGCTCGCGCGACATCCAGGCCGGCCCTTACGACGATTTCCTCCAGACAGACGCCTCGATCAACAGAGGCAATTCCGGCGGCCCGCTGTTTAACGCGCGCGGCGAAGTGATCGGCGTCAACACGGCCATCGTCTCGCCATCGGGCGGCAGCATCGGCATCGGTTTCGCCGTGCCGTCCCGAACTGCACGAAGCGTCGCCGATCAGCTGATCCGTACCGGCCGGATTGACCGCGGCTTCATCGGAGTGCGTCTCCAGGAGGTGACGCCGTCGCTTGCCCAAGCGCTTGGGATATCGAGCACCAAGGGAGCGCTGGTCGCCTCGGTCGAGCCCGGCAGTCCGGCGGAGAAGGCCGGCCTACAATCGGGCGATGTAATCACCCGGTTCAGCGGCAAGGACATCCAGGGCGTCCATGACTTGACACTGGCGGCAGCGAACGAAAAGCCAGGGTCGAAAGCGACGCTGACAAGGAACCGCGGCGGCTCCCAGCAGGAGGTGGAGCTGACCGTCGGCCAACGCAAGGACGAGGAGGTGCAGACCGGTGCCGTTCCGAGTCCGGAAGCGGCGGACCAACGCCTCGGGCTGTCGCTCAGCACCATTCCGGACGAAGCGCGCCAGCAACTCGGTCTGCAGCCGGGTACCACCGGCGTGTTTATCCAGGAAGTGGCGCCGAATAGCCCCGCCGCCGAGAACGGCCTTCGACCTGGCGACGTGATTGTCTCGGCCAACAACCGGGATGTGGCACAGCCGTCAGATATCCAGGAGGAGTGGGCAAGATCCCGGCAGCAGCACAAGCCCATTCTGTTGCGCATAAACAGGCAAGGACAATCGCTCTTCATTGCCCTAGCTGCTTCCTGACGTAGCGTGCGTCGAAACCAAAAATGTGGCAAAGTTTCCGTTCCGTATCCGAAAGAACGGAATCAGGTCGCCGGAGCCCAAACATCACTCCAGCCGCCTCCTCCCATCTCGCGCGCGGCAAAAAGCAGCCAGCCGGCCGTGGCTCCCATCATCGTCCGCACTTGAGCAGCTCGTGCCGAGCCCGTGTCAATTTTGACGCACTCCGTTCCTATATAGCGTGATAGAAGACCTTCGCCGCGTTGGCGATGATGAAGACCGGCCTTGCCGGAACCGCGCAGCGAGCGCCCTTCCCGAAGACGCCATATGACCACATCTCGCACGGTCATTGTTGAGACGGCAGCGTCAAAGTTCGCCGCATCAGTTGCAACGAGTTCTGGAAAATCAGGCCGGACTTGATGCCAGCGAATGATAACGTCAGGTCGGCTCGCCGTGTTCTGCATCGCTCGTTGTCGATGGGTGGCGATCATAATCGATGGGCGGGGCAACATAACTTCGGCCTCGGCTCTGCCGAACTCCCTGCCGATTTGGAATGCCGCTGAAAGCTGTCTCATGAACGGAGGGCTGCACGTATTTTGGAGGCATCGTTGGATCTTCCCGCTTTCATTTAGTCGACAATAGCTGGTCCGCTTGGAACGGCAGTCCGTCACCGTTCAAAAGCCACCCGTCGAGGCGGCCCTTTCATTAGGAACCCCTCCACATGACCAAACCCACCCCAACGCGCCGCGGCGCCAACACCGACGTGCGTGCGACCGTGAAGCGGCAGCACCTGCAGGTTCAACACTGGCTTTCGCAGGCGATGCCGTCTTTGTCGCGGTCTAGCTTGCGGCCCCAAGAGCAGTTGGCTGGGTACCAACTTGCTTCATCGCACGAGCTGATTTGGGAACAGGTGCGCCGCGGCTCGCATGAATAGCCGCTTTGTGCGACCTGATGGCGGTTGATTAAGCCAAGCGGCTGGTTAGAAAGCGGCCGGTTGTCGGCATGCGCTAGACGCCACACCCAAGGCGCCTGAAAAGTTCCGGCCCACAGACCGAGCTTTGCCGCCTCTGCCTTCGCCTGCTGCCCCGCATAGGCGCCGTGGCTGTAGAGGGGCCAGTCCAGTGCCAAGCCCTGCTCGACAAGCCAGCGCTGAACGCTACGACCGCCCGCCCGATCGCAGTTCCCGACAAGACGCCCGTACCGATCACGATCGACAAAACTGCAATGCAGCGGTCGCGAAGCTGCCAGGAACTTGTCCAAGGCTTGGGCAGCGCGGCGCCCGCATGGGTAGTCAAAGCCCTTGGCGTCGTCGCAGTGCTGACGGCTCTCGGGCGCGTCGATGCCATTGAAACGAATCCTTTGGCCTGCAATCTCTACTGTGTCGCCATCGATCACCGAGGCGCGGCCTTCCATGTGGCCAGGCAATGGTTCTGTCCAGTTTGTTATCGTGCTCTGTTGGCCGGCGGTGCTCTGGATCGCGAATTGGGTGACTGCGGCGGCAAGCGTGCCGGCGCCGAGGAAGATCAGCCCCAAGAGGGGTCGCGGCAGCCGCCGTAACGGCATTCTTCTGCCGGCGCGCCTTCGCCAGCGGTCAGCCTGATTGGCGCCTTGATAACGGTGGCCTTTGCCCACGCCCGCTCTCCCGGAAGAGAGAATGCCGCCATTCCGGGCGAGAGTCCAGAAGCTGCACTAGCCGGTCGGCAACTGGTCAACGCGGGGGGCACCGGCTCAGCCTTTCAACCGTCTCAACTATGGCCTTCGCAAGCGGGCATCAAGGTCCGCGTGAAGCACCTCCGGGGCGAGGAAGACCTTCGGCACGCCTCGCTGCAGGATTTTTGGGATGAAGACTAGAACGCCGTTTGTGTCTCCAAGACGCGACAACGCAAAGTTCACCGGCCCGGCCAAGCGCCGACTATTTGACAAGCGCGCAAATGGCGTATGCTGTCAGCGTCCAAGCTGTTGGGGACGTAGCGGCTACATGCGCTTGTGCTACCCACCCTGGAGCTGGGGAAGTAACCGGCAAGCTCCTAGAAATTAGAGCATTTGAATTTGACGCGCTGGCACCGCCACCTATGACGACTTTTGGCTTGGGACACCAAGCCTGTGCGGATTTGTCTGGGCTTGTATCACTCGCGCTTGCATACTGGGTGATTTCCCAACCGCCGACGCCGTCCTTCCCCGCCGGACCCTCAGCCCCCATTGCACCTCTAGGTCCCTGCTTGCCGGGAAGACCTTGTGGACCGACAGGCCCTTGGGGCCCTGGGGGGCCTGCCGTTGTGCAACCTGCAAGGAGGGCGACGCATGCTAGAGCGGTAATAATTCTCATGACCACCTTCCCGGTTTCCCGGTGAGTTGACGACAAAAAACATTCGCCAAATCAACCGAATGTACCACCACGCGATTGTCGTGGATAGGAACGCGATCGGCGGCTAACGGAACGTCGCATATGCGCCGTGACGACGGGCGGCCAGCAATCGTAGCGTAGAGTGTTGACGCGCCTTCCTTGCCGTTGAAGCTCTCGATGAAGCCGTATCCGGCATGATGTTCTTGGTGCCATCGTTTGTTCGGTACGTCAGGTTCGTTAAGCTTGGCGCATCCGGGCCACGGGGCACCGG
>NZ_JAMYRN010000026.1:0-62859 GCF_040321435.1 Mesorhizobium sp. M0410 | reverse complement strand
CGACCTCAATGCAAGCCAACGATAGGATGGCAAACTGTTCGCGATGTCCTCGCACAGCTGTTCGCGATGTCCCCGGTCCAAACACCCCCTTGAGGGGGAGATGGCCGCGAAGCGGCCAGAGGGGGTCGGTCCGACCGGGCTCGGCCCCTTATCGCAGGCGCAAGAGGTCGGTGCTCCATGCGAGACGACCCCCTCTGTCGCCCCCGGCGACATCTCCCCCTCAAGGAGGGAGATTCGCCATCCTGTTGATGTCAGAAAACCTTCATCGTTTCGAAATGTGCCTGAAACATTGAAGCTGGAGCTTGGCGGCGACGTTCAACGCCATCCAGGAGACAGCCATGAACAAGATTTCGATGACGCGGCGCGCTTTCGTCACGTCGGCCAGCGCCGTTGGCCTGGTCGGCGCGTCGGGCCTCGCGCTTCCCTATTACTCGCGCGCCAATCAGCGCCCGGCCTTTACCCACGGTATCCAATCCGGCGACGTCGACGCGACCAGCGGCATGGTCTGGGCGCGCACGGACCGGCCGTCGCGCGTCATGTTCGAAGTGTCGCCGACGGAGAGCTTCGCCAATGCCGTCCGCCTGGCGCCGCTCGATAGCTCGCCGGCCAGCGACTATACGGTGAAGCGGCTGCTTACCGATCTCGCCTCCGACCAGGACATCTTCTACCGCATGGTCGCGGCCGATCTTTCCGATATCAACGCCGTTTCCGAGCCGATCATCGGCCGCTTCCGCACGGCACCTGCCTCGAAGCGCGACATTCGTTTCGCTTGGTCGGGCGACACCGCCGGCCAGGGCTGGGGCATCGACGACACCGGCATGAAGACCTACGCCACGATCGCCAAGCACACGCCGGACTTCTTCCTGCATTCGGGCGATACGATCTATGCCGATGGCGCGATGAAGGACGAGGTCGACCTGCCCGGCGGCGGCAAGTGGAAGAACACCGTGCTGATCGACGAAAAACGCAAGGTTGCCGAGACGCTGGATGAATACCGGGGTCAGTGGAAATACAATTTGATGGACAGGAACGTGCTGGCGCTGAACGCCATCTGCCCGACGTTCTACCAGTGGGACGACCACGAGGTGGTGAACAACTGGTCGGATTCGAAGGATCTGAGCGCCGACGACCGCTACACCGAAAAATCCATCCATGTACTGGCGGCACGCGCGGCGCGCGCCTTCCACGAAATGACGACGATCCGCTACGAGCCGTCGGAGCCCGGCCGTGTCTACCGCAAAATCGCCTATGGGCCGCTGCTCGACGTGTTCTTCCTCGACATGCGTTCCTATCGCGGCCCCAACGGTCCGAATATGCAGGAGACGATGACGCCGCAATCGCGCATCCTCGGCGAACAACAGACGAAATGGCTGAAGCGCGAGCTGGCGAATTCCAATGCAACCTGGAAAATCATCGCCGCCGACATGCCGCTCGGCCTCGTCGTCTGGAACGACGGCACCAAGAAGGTCGGGGCTGAGGCAATCAGCAATGGCGACAATGGCCCGGCCAAGGGGCGCGAGCTGGAAATTGCCGACCTCCTTCGCTATATAAAGAACGCGGGGATCAGCAATACCGTCTGGCTAACCGCGGACGTGCATTACACAGCCGCGCATTATTACAATCCGGACAAGGCGCAGTTCCAGGACTTCAATCCGTTCTGGGAATTCGTTTCGGGTCCGATCCACGCCGGCACATTCGGACCGAATGCTTTCGACATGACTTTCGGCCCGGAGCTGAGGTTCATCAAGGCACCGACCGCCGAACAGGGTCAGAACCTGCCGCCGTCGGCCGGCCTGCAGTTCTTCGGGCTCGTCGACATCGATGGAGCCACCGAGCAGTTGACGGTGCGGCTGATGGATCGCGACGACAGCGAACTCTATAAGGTCACGCTCGATCCGGTGCGGTCGGCGTGAGATTGCCTTTTAGGACCACCCCGAAGGTGGATGTGCATCAATCGGGATAGCAGACGACGGGAATCTTGGGCCAGACGGCGCTGTCGCATCCGGCGTTTTTTTGCCTTTGCTTGAAGGCGGTGCTGACCGGTCCGGTCACCACCGGGTCGACGCCGTCCGGAGCATCGGCAAAAAGCTGCTCTGCCGAGCGCTTGTCGGACGGCAGAGCAGACCGCGTCTCCTTGGACGGCGCGGCCGATTGCGCCGCGCTTGCCGCGAGGAGGACGGCGAGCGCGGTACATGCCAAAATCGGCCGGAGTTTGATGCCTGTCTCGATCATGAAATTCGAACTGTCCGGACCACGAAAGGTTCCGCCTTGGTTAATAATTCCACTTCACACCAAGATATTTAAGATTTGGTGACTTTATTTGGTGGCTCGCCTCCTCTTTCGCAAATGCGAAAAACCCTGTATGAGCCGCCCAACCGAAAGAGGCAGCGCCTTTTGGCCTGCTGCCTGCAACGCTCCCGAGACCGAAACATGAAAATCCGCAATATCGCGATCATCGCGCACGTCGACCATGGAAAAACCACCCTCGTCGACCAACTCCTGAAACAGTCCGGCTCGTTCCGCGACAACCAGCGCGTCGCCGAGCGCGCCATGGATTCAAACGATCTTGAAAAGGAACGCGGCATCACCATCCTGGCCAAGGCGACCTCGGTCGACTGGAAGGATACCCGCATCAACATCGTCGACACGCCCGGCCACGCCGATTTCGGCGGCGAGGTCGAGCGCATCCTGTCGATGGTGGATTCGGCCATCGTGCTGGTCGACGCCGCCGAGGGCCCGATGCCGCAGACCAAATTCGTCGTCGGCAAGGCGCTCAAGGTTGGACTGAAGCCGATCGTCGTCATCAACAAGATCGACCGGCCGGATGCCCGCCATGTCGAAGTGGTCAACGAGGTGTTCGACCTTTTCGCAGCACTTGACGCCACCGACGAGCAGCTCGACTTCCCTATCCTTTACGGTTCAGGCCGCGACGGCTGGGTCTCGGAAAACCCCGAAGGCCCGAAGGACCAGGCTCTGGCGCCGCTGTTCGACCTCGTCATCAAGCACGTGCCGGCGCCGACCGTTCATCCCGGCCCGTTCCGCATGATCGGCACCATCCTGGAAGCCAATCCGTTCCTCGGCCGCATCATCACCGGCCGTATCGAATCCGGCACGCTGAAATCCAACCAGGCGGTCAAGGTGCTGCACCATGACGGCACCCAGGTCGAAACCGGCCGCATTTCGAAGATCCTCGCCTTCCGCGGGCTCGAGCGCCAGCCCATCGAGGAAGCGCAGGCGGGCGACATCGTCGCCATCGCCGGCCTGTCGAAAGGCACTGTCGCAGACACCTTCTGCGACCTGTCGGTGACCGAGCCGCTGCACGCGCAGCCGATCGATCCGCCGACGGTGACGATGTCTTTCCTCGTCAACGATTCGCCGCTGGCCGGTACCGAAGGCGACAAGGTGACCAGCCGCGTCATCCGCGACCGCCTGTTGCGCGAGGCCGAAGGCAATGTCGCGCTGAAGATCGAGGAATCACCTGACAAGGATTCGTTCTTCGTTTCCGGCCGCGGCGAATTGCAGCTGGCCGTGCTGATCGAGACGATGCGCCGCGAAGGTTTTGAGATCGCCGTGTCGCGGCCGCGCGTCGTCATGCAGAAGGGCGATAACGGCGAATTGCTGGAGCCGGTCGAGGAAGTCGTCATCGACGTCGACGAGGAGCATGCCGGCGTCGTCGTGCAGAAGATGTCGGAGCGCAAGGCCGAGATGGTCGAGTTGCGCCCTTCGGGCGGCAATCGCCAGCGAATCGTCTTCCACGCGCCGACGCGCGGCCTGATCGGCTACCAGTCGGAACTGTTGACCGACACGCGCGGCACCGCCGTGATGAACAGGCTGTTCCATGCCTACGAGCCTTATAAGGGTGAGCTGCCGGGTCGCACCAACGGCGTGCTGATCTCCAACGAACAGGGTGAATCGGTGGCCTATGCCATGTGGAACCTGGAAGACCGCGGCCCGATGGTCATCGATCCCGGCGTCAAGGTCTATCAGGGCATGATCATCGGCATCCATTCCAGGGACAACGATCTCGAGGTCAACGTGCTCAAGGGCAAGAAGCTGACCAACATCCGCGCCGCCGGCAAGGACGAGGCGGTGAAGCTGACGCCGCCGATCCGCATGACGCTGGAACGCGCGCTGGCCTGGATCCAGGACGACGAGCTGGTCGAGGTGACGCCGAAGACCATCCGCCTGCGCAAGCTCTATCTCGACCCGAACGAGCGCAAGCGTTTTGAGAAGTCGGCGAAAGTGGTCGGCGCGGCATAAAGGGTAATACCGCGCAGTGAGCGGTAAACTCGTCACGGCTGTCATATACGACAATCGACGCGAGGCCGAAGTTTGCGTGTCGATGCTCGACGCGTATGGAATTTATGCTCTCGCGAATTATCTTCTCGACACGGGCAGGCTCGGCTTGATCCATGTGCAAGTCGCCGACAGCGATCTCGATGCAGCCAAGGGTTTGATCGGCTCGGCCTCCAAAGAGGGCGATTGACCCCTGGCCGCAACTGTCTCCGATTGCGGATGCCCTTGCCGTCGCCTCATCCGCCGGCAGCCGAAATGATGTCGTCCCGGTCTGGTTCGCCAGACAGGTGGATGCGGATCGCCGTTCCCGTCCGCGCCGGCCTGCGCAAGGCTTTGGCTCCGTCCGGACTAATGACCAGCAATCGTTTCTCTTCCCAAACCTGAAGCCGCGATCGCGAGACACCGAGTTCGCTGGCGAGCAACCGGTCGAGCCGCAGCGATGTCGGCGTTTCGAGCCAGAGCTGGAGTTCGAGAGCGGTGGTGTTTCCCAGCCTGTCGCCGAGCACCTCCTTTTGAACGGCGGCTTCGGCGAACTCCTCAACGCGCCCGATACTGCTTCGCAATGCGGCAACATCGAAGGCATGGCGCCGCGCCAGGACCGGATCGTTGCTTTCGAGCGCCTGCAATATTGCCGGTTCGATATCCCGGCGGCTGCAGCGCTCCAGAATGCCGAAATTCCAGGAATTGTCGCAGTCGATGCAGCGGTAGATCAACCAGGCGTCAATGCGCTTGCCATTGGCATTGACGCGGAATTTGCCGCTGCAGCGATAGGCTTTCAGGCCGCCGCAGCGATTGCAGTTGAGGTGAGGTCGAGGTGCGGTTTTGGGCGCGATCGCCCAGCGGATGAGCAGTATCGAAGGCATGCCGAAAAGCCCTTCCCGTCGGGAAGTTCGTCAGATCGGCGATATCGAGAACCCCTTGCGGGCACGGCGTGGCGAGAGACTGCGGCAGTTGGAAATCAGGTGTCGCGGGTGGTTATGCGCGACAGCGGTTCAGCAGTGCCAAACCGGTCTCGAACCGCCACCCTGAAGAACAGGTCATGTGAAAACAGGCACCGCGACTGCGACGCCCTGCTCTGTGTTGGGGGAGTTGACGAGACCGGCGGTTACGTAGGCAAAGTGAAGCTCGGAAAGGATTTCGGAACGACATCTCTAGCCGTGAGGTGCCTGGCGGACAAGCCTTCTTTCGGTAGACGCTACCGTCGCCGGAACAGTTGGGTTATGTTGAACACCCCAAACACTTCAAACGAGACCCCGTCATGCATTTCACGTCGCTGCTGATTTTTGCCTGCTTGTTGCCGCCGGCTCGCCCGGCCCGTCGATTGCCGCTCTTGTGGCGCGGGTCATCGCAAAGGGCTTCCGCGACGTGTTTCCGTTCCTGCTTGCGATGTGGATCGGCGAAGCGATCTGGCTGTCTCTGGCGGTGTTTGGCCTCGCCGTGGTGGCGCAGACGTTCCATTATGCCTTTGTCGTCGTGAAGTGGGCCGGCGTCAGCTATCTCGGCTGGCTTGCCTGGAAGATGTGGACGGCACCGGTCGAGGCGAAGGAAGGTTCGCTGCCGCGCGAAGATTCTCCTGCCAAGCTGTTCTTTGCCGACATGGCTGTGACGCTCGGCAACCCCAAGATCATGATGTTCTATCTGGCGCTGCTGCCGACCATCATCGACCTCGGTTCGGTCAGCGTGGTCGGCTGGGTCGAGCTGACGGCGACCATGGCAGTGGTCCTGGTCGCCATCGATTTGACCTGGGTGCTCGCCGCATCGCAGGCGCGCAAGCTCTTGAGAAGCAAGCGGGCGATGAAGATCGCCAACCGCATCAGCGCCGGCACCATGGCCGGCGCTGCGGCGGCGATCGCGGCGCGGTCCTGAGCCGGCGCGTCAACCCATTTCGATGATCGGCGCGATCTCGATACTAAAGGCTGGGTCGGTCAAGATAGGACAATCCTTGGCCTTGCCGACGGCATCGTCGATGTCTTTTGCTTCGATGATGGTGTAACCAGCGGTCGGATTGCTGCCGCCGTTGTTCTCGACCTTGCCGCCAGGCAGCACGGTCTTCGACATGCCGACTGGATTGCCACCGTCGACCACCGCTGAGCCGAGCTTGCCGTACCAGCCGGTCCAGGCATCCATCGCTGCCTTCCGTTCGGCCTCCTCGGTCGGCATCTTGCCTGAGCCATGATAGACGTAGAGAAATTTCGCCATGTTCTCCTCCTCTGATCGGCGGCATCGAACCGGCATGCGGTCATGCCGCATGCCGATCATCTGACCAAACCGGCAAACAAGCAACGAGAATGCGAAGTAGCTAATATAATGTGCGGTTGGCTCGCAACAGCGGTGCCCTATCGCGCCATCGCGTGGTATTCATCGTTCGGCCGCATATCGATTGCCGATGCCAGCCGGTTCGACATGTTGAAGAATGCCGCGGTCGAGGCGACATCCCATATGTCGCGGTCGGAAAAGCCGACTTGCCGCAGCGCCGCCCGGTCCGCTTCGACGATCTTTGCCGGTTGCTCGGTCAGCTTCACCGCGAATTCGAGCATGGCGCGTTGCCTGTCCGACAGCTTGGCGGCGCGAAAATTCATCACCATCATCTCGCCGAAGGCGGGGTCGCCGGAAAGCTGGCGCACCGCCGCGCCATGCGCGGCCAGGCAATAGTAGCAATGGTTGACCGAAGAGACGGCGACCGCGATCATCTCGCGCTCGAGTTTCGACAGGCCGGATTCACCCAGCATCAAATCATTGTACATGTCGGTGAAAGCGCGCAGCTTCTTCTCGTCGAAGGCATAGGCGAGTAGCACATTGGGAACGAGGCCGAGTTTCTCCCGGCATTTGGCGAAATAGGCCTTGGTCGCGTCGCTCAGCTCCGCCGGTGCCAGGTCAAGCGCGGTGATTTTGTCCGTCATGGCGGATTTCTCCTCGTTTTTCGCCAGGCTGCCGGTGAATTCCGACATTTCGTCGCAAGCCGTCAAACCTTTGTCGCCAAATACCCGTCATCTGTTAGCATAGCCGCAAAAACATGCGACGGGAGGGACTCATGGCCAGTGTAAAGTCAGCGAGCCGGTTGAAAAAAGCCGGCCTGACGAGGGGTGAAGCCGCGGGTGGCGAAAAGCCCGGCAGGCTTGCCGACTACCTGCTGGCCCGAGCTCCGGCCGAAGATGTCGCCGCCTACGACGTCATCGATCTCGAACGCGCTGCCGAACTCGCCGGCCGCGCAGTGGCCAGGCACAAGAAGGACGACTGCGTCGTTGCTATAGACGTCGATTCCGGTGTCGTCCGCCAGGGCCGGCCGATGACGGTGATCACCGTCGTCAACGACAACATGCCGTTCCTGTTTGATTCCGTCCTCGGCGAAATCACCGAGAGCGCGGGCGAGCCGCTGCTGGTTACCCACCCGGTCATAGTCGTCAGGCACGGCAAAAACGGCGTCGAGGAAATCCTCGGCGACGGGGGTTATGCCAAGGGCGACCACAGCCATGACCGGCTGAGCGTCATCCATGTCCATATCGGCCGCCTTTCGGCCGAGCAGGCTGAAGGTCTGGCCGCACGCCTGACCAAGCTGCTCGGCCAAGTGCGCGCCGCCGTCACCGACTGGAAGCCGATGCTCGCCCGCCTCGACCAGGCGATCTCGGAATTCCGCTACTCGCCAGTGCCGCTCGACAAGGCCCATGTCACCGAGGCGATCGCCTTCCTCGAATGGCTGCGCGACGACAATTTCACCTTTCTCGGCATGCGCGAATTCAACTACACCGGCGGCGAGACGAGCGGCATGCTCGAGCGGGCCGAAAAGCCCGGCCTCGGCATCCTTTCCGATCCCGACGTGCTGGTGCTCAGGCGCGGCACCGAAGCGGTAAGCACGACGCCGGAAATCCGCGCTTTCCTGCATGGGCCGGAACCGCTGATTGTCACCAAGGCCAACGCCAAGTCATCGGTGCACCGGCGCATCTACCTCGACTACATCGGCGTCAAGACCTACACCGGCAAAGGCGTGCTTTCGGGCGAGCTCCGCATCGTCGGCCTGTTCACGTCGACTGCCTATACGCGCTCGGTGATGAAAATCCCCTATCTGCGCTCGAAGGCGGAAACCGTCATCGCCAAATCCGGCTTCAATCCAAGCGACCATTCCGGCAAGGCATTGATCAACGTGCTGGAGAGCTATCCGCGCGACGAGCTGTTCCAGGTTCCGGTGCCGATCCTGCGCAAGCATGCCGAAGCCATCCTGGGCTTGATCGAGCGGCCGCGCGTCAGGGCATTGGTGCGTGTCGACCAGTTCGACCGCTTCGTCTCCGTGCTCGTCTTCGTGCCGCGCGACCGCTACGACAGCGTCGTGCGTGAGAAGATCGGCACGTATCTGAAGACCGTCTTCGAAGGCCGGCTGTCGGCCTATTATCCGGCGTTCCCGGAAGGCGGGCTGGCGCGTGTCCATTTCATCATCGGCCGCTCCGGCGGCAAGACGCCGAAGGTCGAGCAGGCGACGATCGAGGCGGCGATCCGCGACATCGTACGGACCTGGGACGATGCACTGCGCGAGACCGCGACAGAGACCGGCGCCGATGCGAGACTCACGGCCATCGCCTCGCGTTTTTCGGAAAGCTATCGCGACAGTTTTCCGCCGGCCGTGGCGCTGGCCGACGCCGGGCGCATCGCCAAGCTCGATGCGTCAAATCCGATCGCCATCGACTATTACCGTCACGCCGTCCAGAAGCCGCATCAGGCTGCGCTGAAGATCTATCACCACGGCAGCCCGGTGGCGCTGTCGCGGCGCGTGCCGGTGCTGGAAAACATTGGTTTCCGCGTCATCAGCGAGCGCACTTTCGAGGTCGGCGACAATCAATCCGGCATGGTCTTCATCCACGACATGGAACTCGAGAACAGCTACGGCAGGCCGATCGACCTCGGCAATGGCGGCGCGCTGTTCGAGGATGCGTTCCTTTCCGTCTGGCGCGGCGATGTCGACAATGACGGCTATAACGGCCTTGCCCAGACCGCCGGCCTGTGGTCAGGCGAGATCACCGTCCTGCGCGCCTATGGCCGCTATCTGCAGCAGGCCGGTATCCCGCAGAGCCAGGATTTCATCGCCGCCGCGCTCAATCGCTATCCCGAGATCGCCCGCGGCCTGCATGCGCTGTTCGTCGCCCGCCTCGGCCCGACGGCGGAAACGGAAGGTGTCGTCCAGGCCAAACATTTGAAGGCCAAGATCACGGATGCGCTGGAAGACGTTCCCAACATTGATGACGACACCATCATCCGCCGTTATCTGAACCTGATCGAGGCCTCGCTGCGCACCAATCATTTCGTTGCCGATACGAAAGAGAAAGGCCAATCGCTGGCGATCAAGCTCGATTCGCAATCGGTGGACGGGCTGCCGGCGCCGCGGCCATGGCGGGAGATCTTCGTCTATGGCTCTGAGGTCGAGGGTGTGCATCTGCGCTTCGGCCCAGTCGCGCGCGGCGGCCTGCGCTGGTCGGACCGTGCCCAGGACTATCGCACCGAAGTGCTCGGCCTGGTCAAGGCACAGCAGGTCAAGAATGCGGTGATCGTGCCGGTTGGCGCCAAGGGCGGTTTCTACCCGAAAAAGCTGCCGATGAGCGCCGGGCGCGACGCCATTTTCGAGGCCGGCACAGCCGCCTACAAGAATTACGTTTCCAGCCTGTTGTCGATCACCGACAATATCGGCCTGGACGGCGTCATCCCGCCGGCGGGCGTGGTGCGGCGCGACCAGGACGATCCCTATTTCGTCGTCGCCGCGGACAAGGGCACGGCGACCTTCTCGGACATCGCCAACGCCATCAGTGAAAAGCACGGCTTCTGGCTCGACGACGCTTTCGCCAGCGGCGGTTCGGCCGGTTACGACCACAAGAAGATGGGCATCACCGCCAAGGGCGCCTGGGAAGCGGTCAAGCGGCATTTTCGCGAGATGAACCGCGACATCCAAACCACTCCGTTCACCGTCGTCGGCGTTGGCGACATGTCAGGCGACGTGTTCGGCAACGGCATGCTGCTGTCGGAGCAGACCCGACTGATCGCCGCCTTCGATCATCGCGACATCTTCATCGATCCCGATCCCGACATGGCGGCTTCGATGGCCGAGCGCCGGCGTATGTTCGCTCTCGCCCGCTCAAGCTGGCAGGATTACGACAAGACGAAGCTGTCCGAAGGTGGCATCATCGTCTCGCGCAGCCAGAAGTCGATCACCTTGCCGGCCGCCGCGGCTGCAGCGATCGGCCTCGGCAAGACAACGGCCACGCCGGTCGAGATCATGAGTGCCATCCTCAAGGCGCCGGCAGACCTTTTGTGGTTCGGCGGCATCGGCACCTATGTCAGAGCATCGGGCGAGACCAACCAGGATGTCGGCGACCGTGCCAATGACGCGATCCGCATCACCGCGCTCGACCTGCGCGCCAAGGTGATCGGCGAGGGCGCCAATCTCGGCGTCACGCAGCGGGCGCGCATCGAATTCGGATTGAATGGCGGCCGCTGCAACTCAGACGCGATCGACAATTCGGGCGGCGTGAACTGTTCCGACGTCGAGGTCAACATCAAGATCGCGCTGGCTTCCGCGATGCGCAAGGGATCGTTGACCCGGCCGGCGCGCAACAAATTGCTGGCCGAGATGACCAATGAGGTCAGCGCCCTGGTGCTGTCCAACAATTACCAGCAGACGCTGGCGCTGTCGCTTGCCCGCAAGCGGGGCCTCGCCGACATCGCCCATCAGAGCCGCTTCATGGCGGCGCTGGAGGCGCGCGGACTGCTCGACCGTGCCGTCGAGGCGCTGCCGTCGCCGGCGGCCCTTGTCGAGCGCGAGACGCGCGGCGAGCCGCTGACCCGGGCCGAGCTCGGCGTGCTGCTTGCCTATGCCAAGATCGCGCTGTTTTCCGATATCGTCGCCAGCGACGTGCCCGACGATCCGCATTTCGACCGTGATCTCATGGGCTATTTCCCCGATCGCATGGCAAAGAGATATGCGGGAGAAATCCACGGCCATCGGCTGCGCCGCGAGATCATCGCCCGTGTCGTCGCCAATGATCTGGTCAATCGCGGCGGTCCGTCCTTCGTCAACAGGCTGCAGGAAACAACCGGCCGCAGTGCCGCCGATGTCGTGCGCACCTTCGCCGTGGTTCGGGATGGATTTGCGCTGCCGGCGCTCTATCGCCAGATCGACGCGCTCGACAACCAAATCGACGGGCAGATCCAGCTCGACCTTTATCAGGCGGTCAGCCGGCTGATCTATGTGACGAGCGGCTGGTACCTGAAGAACGATGCCGGCACCGCGCCGCTCGGGCAGCGGATCGCCGAGTTGCAGGACGCGCGCAAGGCGCTGGAGTCGAAGCTGGTTTCGCTGCTGCCGGCCTTCTCGCGCGAGCGGATCGAAGAGCGGCGGCACAATCTGTCGAAGGGCGGCGCGCCGGGGAGCCTTGCCGAACAACTGGCGTTGACCGATGTGGCGGAACTCATCCCCGACATTGCCCTGACGGCGCGGACGGCGAATGCTGGCATCGTCGCTGCTGCCAAGGCGTTTTTCGCGGTCAGCGATGTCTTCCGCATCCCGCGCGTCGAAGATGCGGCGCGCTCGATCACCCCCTCGGATTATTACGATCAACTGGCGCTTTCCCGTGCCACCGACACGATCGGCGCGGCCAGGCGCGGCATCGCCGTGGCGGCACTCACCAGCCATGCCGAGGCGGCGGATCCGGTGACGGCATGGCTGGAGGCCGGCGGCGAACGGGTCGGACGCATCCGCGAGCGGCTGCAGGCGCTGACCGAGGGCGGCGACATCACCGTGTCGCGGCTGTCGGTGGCGTCCGGCCTGATGAGCGATCTGACGGGGCTGTGAGACGTCTTCCATATCGCGCGGGATTGCCGGGAAGAACTGCGCGATAGAGCGAACGGCGCGCTGCTTTGGGGAGCGCCGGAGCATGATGCCGAACCTAACGATCGGCTTTTGGACAAGATCGTGCTCAACAACAAGACGGAGCGTCATTCCGATTCGATCGGCATTGAGCAAGCTCCAGCGGAGGGGACATGGCTGAGATGGCAGTGCAGCGGGCGTCGGGACGCGGCATCTGGGGATGGATGCTGTTCGACTGGGCGGCACAGCCGTTTTTCACGGTCGTCACTACCTTCATCTTCGGTCCTTATTTCGTCTCGCGCATGGCCAGCAATCCCGAGACCGGGCAAGCGGCCTGGGGCTACGGCATTGCCGCCGCCGGCCTCATCATTGCCGTTTTGTCGCCGGTCCTCGGTTCGATTGCCGACCAGACCGGACCGCGAAAGCCGTGGATAGCCTTCTTCGCCGCGGTCAAGATCACCTGCCTCACCCTGCTGTGGTTCGCCGCGCCCGGCTCTGATCTTTTTCTGGTCGTGGCGTTGTTCTCGCTGGCGTCGGTCGCGGCGGAATTCTCGACCGTGTTCAATGATTCGATGATGCCCCGCCTGGTGCCGAAGAGCGACATCGGCAGGATCTCGAACATGGCCTGGGGGCTCGGCTATCTCGGCGGCATGATCGCACTGATCTTTGTCGTTACCGTCATGGCCGGCTCGCCTGAAACCGGCAAGACCGTTGTTGGGCTGGACCCGATCTTCGGCCTCGATCCCAGGCTCGGCGAGGACGCGCGCGCCACCGGACCGTTGTCGGCGGCCTGGTATTTCCTGTTCATCCTGCCGATGTTCTTCTTCACGCCGGATGCAATCAAAGGCATTCCAATCGGGCCGGCGGTGCGCGAGGGACTGTCGGAACTGAAGTCGACGCTGGCCGAAGTGCGCAAGCGCAGCGGCATTTTTCGCTTTCTCGTCGCCCGCATGATCTATCAGGACGGCGTCAACGCGCTGCTGGCGTTGGGCGGAACGTTTGCGGCGGCAATGTTCCATTGGTCGATTACCGAGATCGGCCTGTTCGGCATCATCCTCAACGTCGTCGCCATAGTCGGATGCCTGGTTGCCGCACGCCTCGACACGGCGCTGGGTTCCAAGTCCATAGTGATGATTTCGCTGGTCATGCTGAGCATCGCCACGCTCGGCATCGTCTCGACCGGCCCGGGCTATACGCTGTTCGGCGCCTGGGTGATGCCCGGACTGGACGGCGGCGGATTGTTCGGCACGGCGGCGGAAAAAGCCTACATTTTCTACGGCCTGCTGATCGGGCTTGCTTTCGGGCCGGTGCAGGCATCGTCGCGCTCCTACATGGCGCGCAGCGTCTCCGCGGCCGAATCGGGCCGCTATTTCGGCATCTATGCGCTGGCCGGCCGAGCAACCAGTTTTGCCGCACCTTTCATGGTGGCCACGATCACCCTGGCCAGCGGCTCGGCGCGGCTCGGCATGGCGGCGATCGTGCTGTTCCTCGGAGCGGGCATGGCGATCCTGATCGGCACGCCCTATCCGGCGGATCGGCCGGCGGAGTGATCTGCTCGTCCCTTCTCCCACAGAGGGAAGGGAGGGAGTTCAATGCCTGAAATGCCTCACGCCGGTAAACACCATGGCGATGCCGTGAGCATCGGCGGCGGCGATGACATCGTCGTCGCGCATCGAGCCGCCGGGCTGGATGACGGCGGTGGCGCCGGCTTCGATTGCCGACAAAAGCCCATCCGCGAACGGGAAAAAGGCATCCGAGGCGACGACAGAGCCCTTGGTCAAAGGCTCCGTCAGACCGGCAGCCTCGGCCGCGTCGAGCGCCTTGCGCGCGGCGATGCGCGAGGAATCGACCCGGCTCATCTGGCCGGCGCCGATGCCGACTGTAGCGCCATCCCTGGCATAGACGATGGCGTTCGACTTGACGTGCTTTGCCACGCGAAAGGCGAATTTCAGATCGGCCAATTCGGCCGGCGTCGGAGCGCGGCTGGTCACCACTTTCAGGTCGAGGTCATCGATCACCGCATTGTCGCGGCCCTGGACCAGCAAGCCGCCGGCAACCGATTTCAAGCCAAGGCCCGCCGCGCGCGGGTCGGGCAGGCCGCCGGTAACCAGCAGGCGTAGATTCTTCTTGGCGGCAATGATGCGGACTGCTTCCTCGGACGCCTCTGGTGCGATGATCACTTCGGTAAAGGTCTTGACGATCTCTTCGGCGGTTCCGGCGTCGAGGATGCGGTTCATGGCGACGATGCCGCCGAAGGCAGAGACCGGATCGCAGGCCAGCGCCTTGGCATAGGCCGCGTGCAGCGAAGCGGCTTCGGCGACGCCGCACGGGTTGGCGTGCTTGATGATGGCAATTGCGGCGGAGCGGGTCGGATCGAATTCGCCGACCAGCTCGAAGGCGGCGTCGGTGTCGTTGATGTTGTTGTAGGAAAGCTGCTTGCCCTGAAGCTGGCGCGCCGTAGCGACGCCCGGCCGCCTGTCGCCATTGACATAGAAGCCGGCGCCCTGATGCGGGTTTTCGCCATAGCGCATCACCGATTGCAGCTTGCCGCCGAAGGCGCGCCATGTCGGATGCTCGATCTCGAGCGCCTCGGCGAACCATCCCGAGATCGCCGCATCGTAGGTGGCAGTACGGGCAAAGGCCTTGGCTGCCAGCTTCTTGCGGAAATCCAGCGACAGCGAGCCGAAATTCATCTCCAGCGCGTTGAGCACCGAGGCATAGTCGTCAGGGTCGGTGACGATACCGACATAGGCGTGGTTCTTGGCCGAGGCACGGATCATCGCCGGGCCGCCAATATCGATGTTCTCGACGATCGCCGCGTAGTCGGCGCCGGAGCGGCGCACCTCTTCGAATGGATAGAGATTGGAGACGACGAGATCTATAGGCTCGATACCGTGGTCGCGCATCGCAGCGGCGTGCTCGGGATCGTCGCGCACGCCGAGCAGTGCGCCATGCACCGACGGGTGCAGCGTCTTGACGCGGCCGTCCATGATCTCGGGAAAGCCGGTGAGCTCGGATACGTCGCGCACGGCCATGCCGGCCTCGGCGATCGCCTTTGCGGTGCCGCCGGTCGAAACCAGCTCGACGCCGGCCGAAGCCAGCGCCTTGGCGAAGTCGATCAGGCCGGTCTTGTCGAAGACGGAGAGCAGCGCGCGACGGATCGGAACAAGGTCGGGCGCGGGAATGTTCTTGGCGGCGACGGCCATGGGCTGGCGGCCTTTCCAGTTCTGGTTGGAGAGCGTCCGCGGGCCGTAGCACATGAGGCCCGGAAATCAAGCAGCAAGGCTTGATCAGTGTTTGCCGTTGCCACTGGCTTCAGCTTTTTCCGGATGACCACCGATAGTAGTCCGCGTCAATTGCCAGTGGACCTCGGAAATCTCCGAGGCTTTGAACGCAAGCACGATCTGCCGGCTGCGGCGCGGGCCGCCGAGCCCGGCGAAATAGATCGATTCCTCGACCTCGGGTGCCACTTCGGTGGAGGTAAACACCCAGGTGTCGGCATGGTCGGCGGCCAGCACCAGACGGTCATGCTCATCCTGGAGCAGGTTTATGTCGGGATGGACATGGAAACGCACCGTGACGAAATCACGGCCATTGTTGCGGATAGAGGCGCCGCCCGGCCGCAGGAAGCGGTCCCTGCCGGCAAGCACATTGCCTTCGGTCGATAATTTCAGCTCGCGCTCATGCAGGAAGCCGAAGCGCGCCCCATAGCCGTCATGGCGGGCGATGAAGCCCTGGCTGCCCTTCTGGTCGGTGCGCTTGCAAGGCACATGCTGCGGTCCGCCGATCAAAGGCGTGCCGAGCAGGTCGTTGACGCGCAGGGAGTGGTTGAAGCGCGCCGACGACGTGTCGTTGATGGTGGCGGTCGAATGGGCGGCGGTGGCGCGGGCAAGCGGCCGGAACTCGGCGGCGCCATAGGTGTCTATGCCGGCGTTGACGATATAGTGCTGGCGGCCCGACGACAATTCGAAGGCGAGGCACCCGGCGTGAGCGGCATTGGACACGTCGACGGGCGGCGGCGGTCCGGTATCGGCGATCACGGTGACACCCCCCATCGACAGGCGCTCATAACCCGAATGCGGCGCGTGCAGCAATGGTGCGCCGGCGGTGTCGTCGTGATGCAGGATGCTGGCGATACGGTCGTGGATGGTGGCGCCCATGCCGTTGAAGCGGGCAAGGCTGCCATCCTGATGGCGAAAGAAGCGCAGCGCCGGCAGCATCCGGTCGATGGCGCCGATCAGGGCGGCCGGCGGTGTCTCGGCCTGATTGGCGTATGTCTGGCGCAACGGCAGAAGGTCGGCGAGGATTTCAAGCACGGCCATCGGATTGCGCGAGATATGGCCGCCGTCAGGCAGGATCTGGCGGTCGATCTCCTCGGCGAGACTGCGGGTGGCACCGCGCAGCGCCGAGGCCGGCGCCGGCAGCGACAAAGCGGCAAAGGCCAGCGCAATGCGCGCGCGCAGCCTGTCCTTGCCGTCCGGCATCTCGCGCGCCATGGCGCGCAGATAGCGGATCTGGACGGCAAGCGATTTCAGGAAGGCGCGGTAGAACGGAAATTCGGCGCCCTGCAACACGATCGAGGAATGCTGCAGCCAGGCAATGACGCGCTTGGCCGTCGTGCCGGGCTCCCAGGCGACGCCGGAAATATGGCTGCCATGGATTGCAATCCAGTCGGAAACCAACGCCCGCGCGTTGGCGGCGGCGAGCTCGGTACGCGCGGCACGCATGTGGCGCAGCCAGCGAAAGCCATGCAGCGTCTTTTGCCAGCCGGGATTGGGCACGTCGATCTGGAAGGGCGATTTGCCGCCGGTCTCGACCAGATGCCCCGAAAGCGGATAGCGGCCGTAATAGATCTCGAGCGCGATCTGAGGATCGGCGAGGCGCAGGTCCGGCGGGGCGATCAGGACGCGCTCCGGCGTGCGGCCTGAGTAGCGCCAGCGATAGAGTGGCCCGGCACGCAAGCGCCGGCGCGCCTTGCGCCAGAACTCCCTCGCGACAAGCGTCCACAGACGCGTCGTGTTACCGGCAGCGATTGCCAAAATCTCTCCTGATCATCCTCACCCAGGCACAAGTTTATATGATTCAAGAACTTGTGCGAAGGCGAATTCCGCGGCAGCGTGGCCGTTCAGCCTGTTTTCCGTGCCTCTTCGCCCCACAAGGCCGGACGCGCTTCGAGATCGGCCCTTAGCCGGCTCTGCGCATGCGGGCGGCGAAGAAGCCGTCCAGCCCGGAACGGGCAGGGGAGCCAAGCTCCAGGTCGGCAGGCGTGGTGCGCAACGTGCCTTGCAGCGTCAGGAACGGGTCGATGCCAGCGATCTCACCCGGCCGAAGCGGGTCGTCGATGATTTCCGCATTGCCGGCGAGAAAGCCGCGATAAAGCTCTTCGCCTTCGAGCGGATCGAGCGAACAGTTGGAAAAGACGATGCGTCCGCCAGGCTTGACCAGGGTGACGGCCCGGGCAAGCAGCCGGCGTTGCAGGTCGGCCAGTTTTTCGACGTCGGCCGCCGTCTTCGTCCAGGGGACGTCGGGATGCCGGCGCACCGTGCCGGTCGAAGAGCAAGGTGCGTCGAGGAGGACGGCGTCGAAGCGGTCCTTCGGCTCGTATTTGAGCAGATCGGCCTGCACTATCTCCGCGGCCAGGCCGAGCCGTTCGAGGTTCTGCGTCAGCCGTGCCAGCCGCGTTTTGGACATGTCGAGGGCGGTGACGTGGGCGCCGGCGAGGATCAACTGGGCGGTCTTGCCGCCCGGCGCGGCACAGAGGTCGGCGATTCGCAAACCATTGATGTCGCCGAACAGCCGGGCCGGCAGGCTGGCCGCCGCGTCCTGAACCCACCAGGCGCCTTCCCCAAAGCCGGGCAGTTCGGTCACGGAAGCGCTGAGCTTTTCGACCCGCACCGTGCCGGTCGGCAAGACGAAGCCACCGAGCCGTTCGGCCCACAGCGCCGGGTCCGACTTGACGGTGAAATCGACCGGCGCCTCGTGGCGATGGGCGAGCAGTATCTGCCTGGTCTTGTCGAGGCCGTAGACCGTTTTCAAACGGTCGGAAAACCATTTTGGCGCCTCGTCGGTGGCCGCAACCGCCGCCGCGAGCTCATCCTGCTTGGCCCGCGCCAACGTACGCAGTACGCCGTTGACGAGGCCGGAAAAGCGCGCCGTGCGCGGATCGGACTTGGCATGCGTCACGGCGAGGTCGACGGCGGCGCTGTCGGGAACATCGAGGAACAGGATCTGCGCCGCCGCCACATGCAAGATGTGCGAAAGCGCCGTGGCGTTGGGCGGCAGCGGCTTTTCCAGGCGGCGGGCCAACAGGCCTGATATGGTCATGCGGTAGCGCAGCGCGGTGACCAGAATGGCGCGCACCAGGGCGCGGTCGCGCAGGTCGAGCGCCTTGTATTGCGGATGGCCGTTTTCATGGTCGGTCAGCCCGTCGAGCGGCGTTCTCGCGTCGATGACGGCGGCAAGCAGCCGCGCGGCTGCCTTGCGCGCGGCGAGACCGCGAGCTTCTGAAGCCTCACTGTGAGTTGGCCTCATTGTGCCGGCGATCGGTTGACTAGTTTAAATATGGCGCTGACAAAATCTTCTTTGCTTCCTAGGGGTGAGGTCACCTGAATGTAGTCTTTCTCAACCTTGTCAACATAGTCCGCGACTTGCTTTGGAGATGCACCATCCCCGACAAGTCGGACGATGTGGTGGAGATAGGTGTCATATTCGTTTTCAGGAAGCGGACGAAATTCCAGTTCACTTGATGTTTCCATGTTCGCCATCGGTATGCCGATAGGGTTCCAGTGCCTTGCACAAAGATCGCGTATTTCCGCCAGCGAGATCCCGCCTTTTTTGTCTGTCGCGCTCGTCACGACCACGGACCTTTAGGCCCGGTCGGATTGCGTCCCCAGGGATTGGGTTTCGGCCTGGCCGGCTCGGCCGGCCTTTCGGGCCGGGCGGCCCTTTCCCACGGACCCGACGGCTGCTGCCCGATCCCGTCCGGCGCCGGGCTTGGCGTCGCGGCCGCTTCGGGTGCGCCGGCCATCTGTTGCGCCATCCGCTGCAGGGCGGCGATGCGGTTTTCGGTGCTCGGGTGGGTGGAGAACAAATTGTCCATGCGCTCGCCGGAAAGAGGATTGATGATGAAGAGATGGGCGGTTGCCGGATTGCGCTCGGCATCCGGGTTGCGGATGCGTTCGGCGCCACGGGCGATCTTGTCAAGCGCCGAGGCGAGCCACAGCGGGTGTCCACAGATTTCGGCACCGCGCCGGTCGGCCTCGTATTCGCGAGTGCGGCTCACCGCCATCTGCACGATCATGGCGGCCAAAGGCGCGACGATCATTGCCACCAGCACGCCGACGATGCCGAAGGAATTGTTGTTGTCGCGGTTACCGCCGAAGAAGAAGGCGAAGTTGCCGAGCATCGAAATTGCGCCGGCGAAGGTGGCGACGATCGTCATGGTCAGCGTATCGCGGTGCTGCACATGGGCGAGCTCGTGCGCCATCACCGCCGCGACTTCTTCATGCGATAGCCGCTCGAGCAGGCCAGTGCTGGCGGCGACAGCGGCATTTTGCGGATTGCGGCCGGTGGCGAAGGCATTGGGCTGCGGATTGTCGATGAGATAGGTCCTCGGCATCGGCAGACCGGCGCGTCGGGCGAGGCCCTGCACGATGGCGTAATATTCAGGCGCGTTGCTTTCGTCGACCTCGATCGCTCGGTGCATCGCCAGCACCATCTTGTCGGCGTTCCAATAGCTGAACAGATTGGTGCCGGCAGCGATCAGCAAAGCGATCATCATGCCGCCGGATCCGCCGACCAGATAACCGACGCCCATGAACAGGGCCGTCATTGCGGCCAAAAGCATGGCGGTGCGAAGGGTGTTCATTGTCTGCTCCGTTCTGCCCAACAAAGGGGTCGATCCCTTGTGGACCCATCGCTATATGATGGGAAACAGCGGTTCTCGTTTCAATCGGGGGCCCGTTTCAATCTACCGGAAGATCGCATGATCGACGAATCCAACAAAACACAGGCTCACCACGCGCCGCAAAAGGCGCTGACGCCGGCAGCCCGGCGCGCTTTGGCGGAGGCCGAGGCCCGGCGGCAAAAATATCGCGAGACGGAAGCCACGCTGCCGAGGGAGATCGGCGGGCGCGGCGGCAAGGAGCCTGGCCGCTACGGCGACTGGGAGATCAAGGGCCTGACCAGCGACTTTTAGCCCAGGCAGGGCGCCAAACTACGCAGGCTGCGCCGTCCGCTCCGCTTCGATGGCAATCCAGCCGCTGGCATCGACGGCGATGCCGATCGCGTCATAGCCGGCGATAGCGGCATGCGGCGTCTGCAAAGGATGCCGGTGCGTGGCGCTGATCACCACGATTGCGGCGCCCGCGGCTTCGGCTGCCGCTATGCCGGCCGGCGCGTCCTCGAAGACAAGGCAGTCGCGCACATCGACGCCGAGCCGTTCGGCCGCCAGCCGGAAGCAGTCGGGCGCCGGCTTGCCGCGGGCCACGTCCTCCGCCGCAACGATCACGGCGGGAGCCGGAATGCCGGCGGCCTGCAGGCGCAGCAGGGCGAGTTCGCGCGGCGCGGAGGTGGCGATCGCCCAACTCCCAGGCGGCAGCGATGCGAGGAACGCCGCGGCGCCGGCGATCGGGCGAATGCCCTCGACATCGGCTGCCTCGGCCTGCAAAAGCGCATCGGCTTCGCGGGCAGGATCGACGCCTGGCAGCGCCAGCCGGCCGATGGTCTCGATCGCCCGCACGCCGTGGATGGTCGGCAGGAATGCGGCGACGTCAAGACCTTGCCGACGCGCCCAAGCTGCCCAGACCCTTTCCGCCGCGGCAATCGAATTGAGAATCGTGCCGTCCATATCGAACAGGAAGGCCGCAAATTTTCTGCCTGCAAACATCGGTTTTCCCGGGTCATCCTGGAGGGATTATTTTCGAAGGACGCGTGTCGATCGACCGTAACGTTGCCGCGTCCGTATGGGAAGCCGCGAGGCGTCGTTTTCGACGTTCGCAAGGAACCGCCGCGCACTCTCCTGCGTTGACCAGCACTATCTTCCATGACGATCGTAGGGGGACGGCGATGCTGATCAGGCTCGGCTATGAAATTGGCATTGAATGCGCTGCAGCCACGCCGATTGTTTCGCTGCTCGAGATCCACAGGGATCGCCAGGTCGACATCAAGCGGCAGACGCGCGTGCTGACCTCGCCGTCGGTCCCGACCAGGGTCTACCACGATCTTTTCGGCAATAGCTGCCGCCGCTTCACGGCGCCGGCCGGAAGCTTTCGCATCCTCTATGACGCGGTGGTCGAGGACAGCGGTGAGGCGGACGAAGTCAACACGCTGGCCAGGGAAGTTCCGGTCGCCGAATTGCCGGACGAGGTGCTCGGCTATCTGCTCGGCAGCCGTTACTGCGAGACCGACCATCTCGGCGACCTGGCCTGGCAACTGTTCGGCCAGCTTCCGCCGGGCTGGGCGCGGGTGCAGGCGATCGTCGACTATGTCCACAACCGCCTGTCCTTCGGCTACGGTTATGCGCGCTCGACCCGCACGGCGGCGCAGGCGCATGAGGAACGCGTCGGCGTCTGCCGCGACTTTGCCCATCTGGCGATCACGCTCTGCCGCTGCATGAATATCCCGGCCCGCTACGTGAACGGCTATCTCGGCGATATCGGCGTGCCCGCGGATCCGGCGCCGATGGACTTCTCGGCCTGGATGGAAGTGTTCCTCGACGGCAAGTGGTACACGTTCGATCCCCGCCACAACGTGCCGAGAATCGGCCGTGTCGTCATTGCGCGTGGCCGCGACGCCACCGATGTGCCGCTGTTGCACAGTTTCGGCCCGCACCGGCTCAGCCTGTTCAAGGTCTGGACCTACGAGCAGGAAGGCAACCTGTTCAGGCCGCCCTATCGCGGCCTCGACAGGACCGTCACCGCACGGGTGCTGGCCTAATCCTCCCGGAGACATCCACAGCCGTGTTTCCACGTCCCGCCATCGCGGTCGTGCTGATCCGGTTCGAGACATCTCTTCTGTACCGGATCGGGACGCAGTCCGGCCGTTCCGAATTGCGAGCCGGATCGTGGTAAGCGCTTTGTGAACAAAGCTGCGCCGACGCGGCTTTCGTTTACCGGCTGTTTACCTTGTCGCCGCTCGAAACCGTTTGGAAACAATGCCCTGAGCGGGGGGCGCTCGCTTTCCCGCGCCCGGCGGCGCGATCCGGCCGGATTCCTGCAATGCGCGTTCGGACAGCTGCAGGCTGTAGCGAATGGAGGCGGAAGGAATGCGGCGTTTCGGGGGTCTTGTTCAGGCGATCGGCGGGTTTGCCGGGGATCGCAGCGGAAATTTCGCGGTGCTGTTTGGTATAATCGGCTCAGTACTGGCGCTGAGCGTCGGCTTTGCCGTCAACGTCTCCCAACTCTACAATGTGAAATCGAGCCTGCAAGGCGTCGTCGATGCTGCGGTCACCTCGACGGCCCGCGACCTGACGACCAGCGTCATCAGCGAGGCTGACGCCAGCAAATCGGTGCAGGCCTTTCTCGATGCCAACAGCACGGCGGGTATCCTGCAGGACAATCAGATCGTTCTCGACAAACTGACTGTCGACCGAATCGCCAAGACCGTTCAGGCGGACGTTCATGTCAATGTCAGCTATTATTTCCCGCTTTTCAGCACGGGTAGCATGCAGCGCGTTCCCGCATCGACGACGGCTCTCTATTCGGACAAGCAGATCGAAGTCGCGATGATGCTCGATGTTACCGGCTCGATGGCAGGCCAGAAAATCATCGATCTGCGGACGGCTGCGGCGAATGCTGTCGACAGCTTCCTGGGCGGTCAGGACCCGTCCAAACCGCGCGTGCGGGTTGCCATCGTGCCTTATGCCAATTCGGTGAATGCCGGTACACTTGCCACCAGCAGCGTCTATGTGGAAACCACCGCCAGCCAACGCAAACAGGCGCCGGCCAATGACGCCGTGCAGTATGTCTCGGGCTTCATCCGTCCCGATAATTGCGCCACAGAACGCAAGGGGACCTACCAGTATTCGGACGCAGGCCCCGACGCCAGCATGGTCAACCGCGACTACCTGCTGTCGTCCTTCGCCTGGCAAACCGGCACCGCCGCCTGCCCGGCCGCCACGCTGATGCCGCTGACGGCCGATGCGACGGCGCTCAAGACGGTCATCAAGAATTTCGTCGCCTCCGGCGGCACTGCCGGCCATATCGGCGTGCAGTGGACCTGGTACATGCTCTCGGAGAGCTGGGGGAGCATAATGAGGACTTCGCAGCGGCCGGCCAAGATGGATCCAAAAAAGGTCGCCAAAATCGCGATCCTGATGACCGACGGCGAATTCAACCTGTCCTACTTCGATGCGAGCACGGTGAGCGACGTTTACAATGACGCCGGCAAGGAGCCGACCCGCACGGCAGCCAAGAAACTTTGCGCTGCCATGCGCGACAAGGGCATCGAGATCTTCACTATTGGATTTGACCTAAACGAAACGAATGCCAAGGCGACGCTCCAGGATTGCGCGAGCCCGGACACCACCAAGATCAAGCACTTCTACCAAGCTGCCAATGGAACCGAACTCAACCAGGCTTTCCAGGACATAGCGCGCAACGTCGAGATGTTGAGCGTAACCAAATAAGGGACAACAGCCCAAAAAGGAAAAGGCCGCCGCTTCTTGCGAAGTCGGCGGCCTTCCGTGTTTCCGTCCATGGCGCGGCTCCTGGCTGCGACGGTTGGTCGCCAGCCGCGCATCTCGCGCCTTAACGGGAAGACTGCTTCCCGAAAGTGCGATCCGCTGAGGCCACGTTCTGGAAAACGAAATCACTCGACATCGGATCACCTCCTTTCGATTTGTTGAACACTTGCTCATGATGGGGTGTCATCCGGCAAATGGCAAGGCGGGGCACTCGAAAATCCTGAACAAGCGTGCTTGTGCACTCGGGCGGCTTGCGGCCGGCCGATCCGGCAGGCAAGATCGAGCCGCGATTGTTCCGGGCCGCTTTTTGCCGGGTAAGGGAGGATGGGGATGGAGGCAGCCGAAAGAGCGGCCCGGATTGTTCGGACGGTCATCGAAACGCTGAAACCGGGTTTCGCGGTGAGGCTGTGGACAGGCGAGCGGATCGGCCCGGCTACCGGCCCGGTGCTCACTATCAACGACCAGGACATCGTCTGGCAGATCGTACGTCGGCCCTCTTTATCGACGCTGATCGAGATGTGGATTGCCAAGGCGGTCGACGTCGAAGACGGATCGCTGTTTGATTTCTACGCCTTGCCCACGCACGGCAAGCTCAGGACGAAGCTCAAGACGTTGCCGAAGCTGGCGATCCTGCGCGACCTGCCGGCGGTGCTGTTTTCGCGAAAACAGATGACGGCGCGAACCGATCTTTCCGGCCGCAATCCTTTCGTCAGCGGTTCGAGCCGGGAGGCAATCCAGCATCACTACGATATTTCCAACGCATTCTACCGGCTCTTCCTCGACGAGCGCATGGTCTATAGCTGCGGCTATTTCAAGGATTTCGCCAACGATATCGATCAGGCCCAAAGAGACAAGCTCGACCATATCTGCCGCAAGCTTCGGCTGAAGCCCGGCGAAAAACTGCTCGACATCGGCTGCGGCTGGGGAGCGATGCTCATCCATGCGGTGAAGAATTATGGCGTCGTCGGCCACGGTGTTTCGCTGTCGGAGGCACAGACCGAGCTCGCCCGCGAACGCATCCGCGCCGCGGGGCTGGAGGACCGCATCACCATCGAGATCAAGTCCTATGCCGAGCTGTCCGGCTCCTTCGACAAGATCTCGTCGATCGGCATGTTCGAGCATCTGGGGCTTGCCAACCATGCGGCCTATTTCTCGAGGATCCATCGCCTGCTCAAGCCCGGCGGCATCTATCTGCACCACGCCATCACCCGGCGCGACAAGGGCAGCTTGAAGAAGACGCTGCGAAAGGGGCCGGAATTCAAGGCGCTGATCAAATACATTTTTCCGGGCGGCGAACTCGATACGATCGGCATGACGCTCGGCAATCTCGAGGCGCACGGCTTCCTCGTCTACGACGTCGAAAACTTGCGCGAGCACTATGCGCGCACCTGCAGGCTATGGGCAGAGCGTCTCCACGCACGTTTTGACGAAGCCATCGCTGAGGTCGGCGAAGCCAAGGCGCGGCTCTGGCTGCTTTATCTCACCGGCTGCTCGATTACTTTCGAACGTGCATCGGCGCAGGTTTTCCAGACCGTCGCCACAAGGCGCGCGCGTGGGCCGAGCGGCCTGCCGCCGACGCGGGCGGATTTGTACCGATAGCTACAGGAGGCGCATCGTGGCGCCGATCTCGACGCGGGCCGGTCGATCGACGGTGCAGTAGACGCCGAGATTATGGGCGTTGTGGCGGACCAGGCTGCGCAGGATTGCCGGGTCGTGGTCCAACCCGTCCTGGCCAATGATGGTGAAGCCGCAGCGGCGGCACGGCTCGGAGATGGTCAGGAGCAGGTCGCCGATTGCCAGCTTGCGCCCGATCCATTCCGTCTCGGGGAACGACCCCTCGACCTCCGGCATATCGACGACGATGTTGGGGCGGAAGCGGCGCGCGTCGGCGGTGCCCTCTGGATGCAGCACTTTCAAACGCGCCAGTGAGGCGGTGGTCAGCAGATGAATAGGGGCTTTGACATAGCGTTCCGTCAGCAGAGGGCCGGCGTAATCCGGAGCCGCATTTTCCCGGCGGAACGGCCGGATGGAAGCCGCAAAGCCGAGATACGCGGAAACCGCGCGATCACTTTGCGCGCCAGGTGCCGAAAGCCAGCGTCCGTCGGGGATGGCGACCTCCAGCCTGCCGGCCTGCGACAGCCGGGTGCGGATGCGGGGCACCTTGTGCCATTTCGCTTCGCGGTCGGGCCGTGCGATTTCATCGGTCGAGGTATCGACAAGACCAAACAGGCGGTCGCCTTCGACGGTATACCAGTCGACGGAGATCGCCTCCTGAAACTCGCCGGCGAGCGAGCTCGCGGGATAGCGCCAAAGCTCGGTGACGGCGCCCAATGCGGGTTGCATCAGCCCTTCTTGTTTTGCCGGTTGGCGATCAGGTCGTCGACGACTGCCGGATCGGCGAGCGTCGAGGTGTCGCCGAGCGCGGCAAAATCATCCTCGGCGATCTTGCGCAGGATGCGCCGCATGATCTTGCCGGAACGGGTCTTCGGCAGGCCGGGCGCGAACTGGATCTTGTCGGGCGAAGCGATGGCGCCGATCTCCTTGCGGACATGGACGACGAGCTCCTGGCGCAATTCCTCGCTTGGCGTCTCGCCGGCCATCAGCGTGACATAGCAGTAGATGCCCTGGCCCTTGATATCGTGCGGGTAGCCGACGACGGCGGCCTCCGAGACCTTCTCATGCGAAACCAGCGCCGATTCGACCTCGGCGGTGCCCATGCGGTGGCCGGAGACGTTGATGACGTCGTCGACCCGGCCGGTGATCCAGTAGTAGCCGTCAGCATCGCGGCGGCAGCCGTCGCCGGTGAAGTACCTGCCCTTGTAAGTCGAGAAATAGGTCTGCACGAAGCGGTCGTGATCGCCATAGACGGTGCGCATCTGGCCCGGCCATGAGTCGGCAATGCAAAGATTGCCGCTGGCTTCGCCTTCCAGTACCTTGCCGTCGGCGTCGACCAGCTGCGGCTTGACGCCAAAGAAGGGCCGCGTCGCCGAACCCGCCTTGAGGTGGGTGGCGCCCGGAACCGGCGTGATCATGATGCCGCCGGTCTCGGTCTGCCACCAGGTGTCGACGATCGGCACCTTGCCGTTGCCGACGACGTTGAAATACCACTCCCAGGCTTCCGGATTGATCGGCTCGCCGACGGTGCCCAGCACGCGCAGCGACTTGCGCGACGTTTTGGTGACATGGGCATCGCCGGCGCCCATCAGCGCACGCAACGCCGTCGGCGCCGTGTAGAAGATGTTGACCTTGTGCTTGTCGATCACGTCCCAGAAACGCGACTGCGACGGGTAGTTCGGCACGCCTTCGAACATCAGCGTGGTGGCGCCGTTGGCGAGCGGCCCGTAGACGATATAGCTGTGACCGGTGACCCAGCCGACATCTGCGGTGCACCAGTAGATGTCGCCGTCATGATAGTCGAATACATATTGGTGGGTCATCGAGACATAGACGAGATAGCCGGCGGTGGTGTGCAGCACGCCCTTCGGCTTGCCGGTCGAGCCGGATGTGTAGAGGATGAACAGCGGGTCCTCGGCATTCATCTTCTCGGGCTTGCATTCGGCCTTAACCGTGGCGACCTCGTCATGGTACCAGACGTCGCGCCCGGCGGCCCAGCCGGTCTTGCCGCCGGTGCGGCGCACGACCAAGACCTTTTCGACTTTCGTTCCGGCCTTGGCGGCGATCTCGATCGCCTTGTCGGTGTTGTCCTTCAGCGGGATAGTCTTGCCGCCGCGCAGGCCTTCGTCGGCGGTAATGACGAAGGTCGACTTGCAGTCGTCGATGCGTCCGGCCAGCGCGTCCGGCGAAAAGCCGCCGAAGACGACCGAATGAATGGCGCCGATGCGCGTGCAGGCGAGCATCGCATAAGCGGCCTCCGGGATCATCGGCATGTAGATGGTGACGCGGTCGCCCTTCTTGACGCCGTGCTTCTTCATCACATTGGCGAGGCGGCAGACATGTGCGTGAAGTTCGTTATAGGTGATCTTCCTGTCGTCGTAGGGGTTGTCGCCTTCCCAGATGATGGCGGTCTGTTCGCCGCGCTTCTTCAGATGCCGGTCGATGCAGTTCCAGGAAACGTTTGTCTGGCCATCCTCGAACCATTTGATCGAAACCTTGCCGTCGAAGGACGTGTTCTTGACCTTGCTGTAGGGCTTGAACCAGTCGATGCGCTTGCCGTGCGTGCCCCAGAACTTGTCCGGGTTCTTGACGCTGTCGGCGTACCATTTCAGGTAGGTGTCATTGTCAATCAGCGCGTTCTTCTTCCACGCCGGCTGGACGCGATGGACATGAACATCGGACATTTCTTCGCCTTCCTCCCCAAAACCAAACCGCCGGCTTGACCGCCGGCAGGATCGCAGCGATGCGGCCGCGAATTCGCGCGCATTATTAACAGTTCGGCGGTGACGGCAACATTAGACGTTGGATTCGCGCGGCGGGATGCCGCAGGTGCCTTGCCGGGTGGTGTCAGCACTCTCGTGAGGCGGCTGCTAAGCGCATGTTTTTGCGGGAGGAATCTGGTTTGATCGCAGAAATATCAATAGACGAATAAGCAAATGGGGTGCACAATTTCAGGCTGGGAGGAAGGAGAATCAACCAGGGGACCGCAATGCGCGACCATTCAGAAATGGACCTGATGCTCAAGGGCTATGGCTTGACCACGGCCAAGATTCTTTATCACTTTCCCGATCATCCGCATCTGCTGCAGAGCTTCATCTGGCAGGATTACGACATCGCCCCGAAATTTCCGGTGCTGATCCGCTTCATCGAATTCTGGAAGGCCGAGCTCGAAGGCCCGCTGCATTCGGTGAGCTACACGCACCAGAAGCTGATCGCGCCGAACGAATGGCGCAAGGTCGACGGCGAGTTCGTGCTGCATTAGCCGGGGCGGCAGCCCGGGAGCCGCCGCCAGCTTTTGGAGCGTCAGACTGCGGGCGCGTTCAGCCGGGCAAACCCCTCCTGCCGGCGATAGGGAAAATACGGGTAGGGTGCGGTGACCTCACTTGCCGTGTCGAGCTTCTTCATCTGCTCGGCTGTCAAGGACCAGCCGACGGCGCCGAGATTCTGGCGCAACTGCTCCTCGTTGCGCGCGCCAATGATGACGGAGGCGACGGTCGGCCGCTGCAGCAGCCAATTAATGGCGATCTGCGGTATGGTCTTGCCGGTTTCCTCGGCGACAACATCAAGCGCGTCGACGACCCGATAGAGATGCTCATCCTCGACGGGCGGTCCGAAGCTTGCGGTGTCGTGCAGCCGGCTTTTCTCAGGCAGCTTCTGGCCACGGCGGATCTTGCCGGTCAGGCGGCCCCAGCCGAGTGGGCTCCACACCAGCGCACCGACACCCTGGTCGAGGCCGAGCGGCATCAACTCCCATTCATAATCGCGTCCGACCAGCGAGTAGTAGACCTGATGGGCGACGTATCGGGGATAGCCATATCTATCCGCCAGGCCGAGCGACTTCATCACTTGCCAGCCGGAAAAATTGGAGACGCCGACATAACGCAGCTTGCCGGCGCGCACGAGACCGTCCAGCGTCGACAGCACCTCCTCGATCGGTGTTGCGGCATCAAAGGCGTGCAGTTGCAGCAGGTCGATGTAATCGGTTCCAATACGCTTCAGCGCGTCTTCGACGGCCTTGATCAGGCGTGAACGTGACGAGCCGGCATCGTTGGGACCGTCGCCCATCGGCAGCGAGGTCTTGGTCGAGATCAGCACGGCGTCGCGGCGGCCCCTGATGGCAGCGCCGAGCACTTGTTCGGAAGCGCCAATCGAATAGACATCGGCGGTGTCGAACAGGTTGACGCCGGCCTCTAGGCAGATGTCGACCAGCCGCCGTGCTTCCGTCGCATCGCTGTTGCCCCAGGCGCCGAACAGCGGGCCTGAGCCGCCGAAGGTTCCAGCGCCGAACGAGAGTGCCGGGACCTTCAGGCCTGATGCGCCAAGATTTCGATAATCCATGGGTTTGCTCCTTGTGGAAGGATGGCTGTTTCAAGGATTGGTTGAGGTTTGCCGTTCTATGACGGCGCGATTTCCGGTGTGGAGAGGGCAGGGTCTCGGTCGAGGCGCAGAGCAAACGCCGCCACGGCAAGCGCTGAAAGCGGCAACAGGGCCGCGACCCAGGTGACGGCGCCGAGGCCGGGACCGTGCGCGATGACCACGCCGCCGAGCCAGGCGCCGGCCGCGTTGCCGAGGTTGAAGGCGGCGATGTTGAAGGACGAGGCGAGGCTCTGGCCGGCGCCTTGTGCCTTTTCCAGCACCCACATCTGCAGTGGCGCCACGGTGGCGAAGGCGGCGGCGCCGAGCAGGCCGACATAGATAACGGCCATGACCTGGCTGTGCAGGGCGAACGTCATGGTGCCGAGCACCAGCGCCAGGACGACGAGACTGCCGAGAACGGAAGGTAGCAGCCGGCGGTCGGCGAACTTGCCGCCGGCGATGTTGCCGGCGATGAGGCCGCCGCCGAAGACCAGCAGGATAGGCGACACCGCTGCTTCCTCAAAACCGGTGATCTCGGTCAGCAACGGAGCGATGTAGGTAAAGACGGCAAAGACGCCGGCATAGCCAAGCACGGTGGTGGCAAAGCCAAGCAGGACGGGCGTGCGGCCGAGCACGGCGAGATCGGCACGCAAATTGCTCTTCTCAGGTTCTGTTCGGCTGCGCGGCACCACCAAGAGAATGATGGCGGAGGCGGCGATGCCGACCAGGGTCACCGCCCAGAACGTCGCGCGCCAGCCGAAGGCCTGGCCGAGCCAAGTGCCGAAAGGCACGCCGAGGATGTTGGCGATGGTCAGGCCGGTGAACATCAGGGCGATCGCCGAAGCTTTCTTGTTGGGCGCCACCAGCCCGGTCGCCACGACCGAGCCAACGCCGAAGAAGGTGCCGTGGGCGAAGGCGGTCAGCACGCGCGCACCCATCAGCGTCCAGTAGTCTGGGGCAAGCGCACAGGCGAGGTTGCCCAGCGTGAAGATCGCCATCAGCGACAGAAGCACGGTCTTGCGCGGCCAACGGCCGGTTGCGATCGTCAGCAGCGGCGCGCCGATGACAACGCCGAGCGCATAGCCGGAAATAAGCTGGCCGGCAGCTGAGATCGAGACGTCGAGATCGGTGCTGACGTCGAGCAGCAGGCCCATGATGACGAATTCGGTGACGCCGATGCCGAACGCACCGGCGGCAAGAGCGTAAAGAGCAAGGGGCATGGCGGTTCCCACTTCGATGACGACCAGTTTTGACGACGGGCGCCGTGTTCCTCCCACGCCCCAATTCGGAAGATCGTGTCGCGATGTGCTGTGAACCAGCCTTGCATCGGGCACATCGTCTGTGAAATAGATTCACCAATGACCAGACCCGACATCAACCGCTCCGGCGAGATCGAAGTGTTCGTCCGCGTGGTCGAGGCGGGCAGCTTTTCGGCCGCTGCCCGTGCGTTGCGGATGACCCCGTCGGCGGTGAGCAAGCTGATCGCGCGGCTGGAGGCACGGCTCGGCGCGCGGCTGGTCAGCCGTTCGACGCGCAGGCTGCAACTGACGCCGGAGGGGGCGGCCTTTTTCGACAGCGGCGTGCGTATCCTGGCCGACATGGCAGCGGCCGAGCGCGAGGCGGCGGCGGGTGCCGCGCCGCGTGGCCGGCTGCGGATCAACAGCTACGTGCCTTTCGGGCAGCATCGGCTGATCCCGCTTTTGCCGCGTTTTCTGGAGCGCTACCCCGAAATCTCGGTCGATCTGGTGTTGACCGACGATGTCATCGACCTGATGGAGGAGCGTGCTGACGTCGCCATCCGGGCCGGGCCGCTCGGCGAATCACGGCTGGTGGCGCGCAAGCTCGGACAGAGCCGGGTGGTCGTCGTTGCGGCGCCATCGTATCTCGAAGCGCGTGGCACGCCCGTGACGCCCGCCGATCTCGATCGTCACAACCGGATGGGCTTCCGTTTCGTACGCCACCTCGAGGGCTGGCCTTTTATCGATGCGGTCGGCAAGCCGATCAGCCTGTCGATCGCCGGAAATACGCTGGTCAGCGACGGCGAGGCGATGCGGCTGATGGCGCTGTCGGGGGCGGGCATCGCCCGGCTGGCAAGCTGGCATGTGGAGGCCGACATTGCCGCCGGCCGGCTCCTGCCGCTGCTGGAAGAGTTCAACCCCGGCGACGAGGAACTTACCCACGCCGTCTATGTCGGCCATGGCAAGCATCTGCCGGCGCGGGTGCGGGCCTTTTTGGACTTTTTGGTCGAGACTGTCCGGCTGAACTGAGCCCAAAACGATCGGGAGCCTGCCGGCTCCCGAAGCAACGAAGGTAAGAAGGTAAGATTGAGTTACTATTTCGGCGCAAAGGGCGCCGGCCGCCGGCCGGCCGCCTGACGCTCCAGCATCCAGCCCGGATATTCGGCGGGCAGGGCACTGGCTTCGTCGAGGCGAACAAGATCATCGGCATCGAGCTGCAACTCGGTGGCTGCAAGGTTCTGTTCCAGCTGCTCCGTGCGGCTGGCGCCGATGATGACGCTCATCACGAATGGCTTGGCCAGAACATAGCCGAGCGCCACCGTAGCGACGCTGACGCCGTGCTTGGCGGCGATCTCGCGCATGACGGCGACTGCTGCCCAGGCACGGTCCTCATTGACCGGCGGGAAATTGAAGCTGGCGCGGCGGCCCTCGCCATTGCCGGGGGCGCCCGGTCCGTATTTGCCGGAGAGCAGGCCGCCAGCCATCGGCGACCAGACCATCAGCCCGAGCTTCTCCTCGTTGAGCAGCGGCACGATCTCGCGCTCGAGATCGCGGCCGGCGATCGAATAATACGACTGCACGGTCTCGAAGCGGGCAAAGCCTTTGCGCTCGGCAATACCCAGCGCCTTGGCTATGCGCCAGGCCTGCCAGTTCGAGACGCCGACATAGCGGACCTTGCCGGCGGCAACCAGGTCGTCGAGCGCCCGCAGCGTTTCGTCGATCGGCGTCACCGTGTCGGTGCCGTGCAGCTGGTAGAGATCGATATGATCCAGCTGCAGCCGTTCGAGGCTGCCTTCGACCGAATCCATGATGTGGCCGCGCGAGGAACCACGCTGGTTCGGGCCTCCACCCATGGCGCCATGAACCTTGGTGGCGATGATCACGTCCTGCCGGTTGACGCCAAGGTTCCTGAGCGACTGGCCGAGAAGCCGTTCCGAGGCGCCAAAGGAATAGACATCCGCCGTGTCGAAGAAATTGACGCCGGCGGCGAGCGAGCGGGCAACGATCTGGTCAACGCCCTTCTGGTCGAGGCTGGCGATCAGGCCCCATTGGGCGTTCTCGCCGGCCGCGCCGAACGTCATCGTGCCGAGGCAAAGTTCGGAGACGAACATCCCCGTATTTCCAAGTTGATTGTAACGCATGGTGGCTCCAGACGGGTTGAGAATAACTCGACCCATATAGGAACGAAACGTTCCGTTTCTATATGCTGGCTTAGTCAATGTTAGCCTGTGGCCTAAGGCCGGCTGCGCCTCATCTGGCGCCGAAAATCGCCGATCCAACCCTGACACTAGTCGCGCCGAAGGCGATCGCGGTTTCGTAGTCGCCGGACATGCCCATGGAGAACTTGTCGACGCCGGCCTCAAGCCCAAGCTTTTCCAGCAGCGCGAAATGCGGACCGGGGTTCTCGCCGGCCGGCGGAATGCACATCAGCCCTTCGATGGCGAGGCCGTGAACCGAGCGGCAGCGGGCCACGAAGGCGACAGCCTCGCGCGGCTCGATGCCGGCCTTTTGCGGCTCGGAGCCGGTGTTGACCTGGACATACAGCCTTGGTGACCGGCCTTGCCTGGCGATCTCCTTGGCGAGTTCGGCGGCGATCTTTTCACGGTCGACGGTTTCGATGACGTCGAACAATGCCACCGCTTCCTTCGCCTTGTTCGATTGCAGCGGACCGATCAGATGCAGCTCGACGTCGGGAAACGCCGTCCGCAGTGCCGGCCATTTGGCTTGTGCTTCCTGGACCCGGTTTTCGCCGAAGACGCGCTGGCCGGCCTCGATAACGGGGCGGATATCGGCGGCGTCGAAGGTTTTCGAGACCGCGACCAGCGCCACCGCTCCGGCGTCGCGTCCTGCCTCGCGCTCGGCGGCAGCGATCCTTGCCTTGACCGTGAAAAGCTGTTCGACGGCGCTCGCCATGCCTATATCCTGCCTGTGTTTGGCTTTTCGCCGGATCGCCGCAGTTGACGGGTCCGGCAATCCATGGTGAACACCGCGACGACATTTCCTGAGCCGCCCGGGCATTGTCCGGCGGTTCGCGCATGCTTTTAAGTGAAAAACACCCGATGGCAACCGAACGATACAATCCGCGCGCGTCAGAGCCCAAATGGCAGAAGGCCTGGGACGCAAAGAAGCTGTTCGAAGCCGACAATGACGACCCGCGCCCGAAATATTACGTGCTGGAGATGTTCCCCTATCCGTCGGGGCGCATCCATATCGGCCATACCCGCAACTATACGATGGGCGACGTGGTGGCGCGCTACAAGCGGGCCAAGGGTTTCAACGTGCTGCACCCGATGGGCTGGGACGCCTTTGGCATGCCAGCCGAAAACGCGGCGATGCAGAACAAGGTCCATCCCAAGGACTGGACCTATCAGAACATCGCCGCTATGCGCGAGCAACTCAAGGTCATGGGCCTGTCGCTCGATTGGGCGCGCGAGTTCGCCACCTGCGATGTCGATTACTATCACCGCCAGCAGATGCTGTTCCTCGATTTCGTCGAGAAGGGGCTGGTGACGCGCAAATCCTCCAAGGTCAACTGGGATCCGGAGGACATGACGGTGCTTGCCAACGAGCAGGTCATCGACGGACGCGGCTGGCGCTCGGGCGCGCTGGTGGAACAGCGCGAGCTGACGCAGTGGTTCTTCAAGATCACCGACTACGCGCAGGACCTGCTGGATTCGCTCGATCAACTCGACGACTGGCCGGAAAAAGTGAAGCTGATGCAGGCGAACTGGATCGGCCGTTCGGAAGGTCTGCTGATCCGCTGGCCGCTGGCCAAGCCAGCAGCCGGCGAGCATGAGCTCGAAATCTATACGACAAGGCCTGACACCATCTTCGGCGCCTCCTTTATGGCGATTGCCGCCGACCATCCGCTGGCCAAAAAGGCCGCCGAAGACAATCCGGCGCTGGCAAAGTTCATCGACGAGGTCCGCCATATGGGCACCTCGGTGGCGGCTCTGGAGACGGCCGAGAAGAAGGGCTTCGATACCGGCATTCGCGTCGTCCATCCGTTCGACGAGAAGTGGACGCTGCCCGTCTACGTCGCCAATTTCGTGCTGATGGACTACGGCACCGGCGCCATCTTCGGCTGTCCGTCCGGTGACCAGCGCGACCTCGACTTCGCCAACAGATACGGCCTGCCGGTCATTCCGGTGGTGATGCCGGAGGGCGAGAATCAAGGGAGCTTCCAGGTCATCGATGAGGCCTATGTCGGCGACGGCGTGATGATCAATTCGCGCTTCCTCGACGGCATGAAGCCGGATCAGGCGTTCGACGAGGTGGCGAAGCTGCTGGAACAAAAGACCATCGGCAACCGGCCGATGGCCGAGCGCAAGGTGAACTTCCGCCTGCGCGACTGGGGCATTTCGCGCCAGCGCTATTGGGGCTGCCCGATCCCGATGATCCATTGCGAGGATTGCGGCGTGGTGCCGGTGCCGAAAGCCGACCTGCCGGTCAAGCTGCCGGACGACATCGAGTTCGACCGGCCGGGCAATCCGCTCGATCGCCATCCGACATGGCGGCGCGTCAAATGCCCGCGTTGCGGCAAGGATGCGCGGCGAGAAACCGACACGATGGACACATTTGTCGATTCTTCGTGGTATTTCGCTCGCTTCACCGCGCCGTGGGCAAATGATCCGACCGATCCCGAGGCCGCGACTGAATGGCTGCCGGTTGACCAGTATATTGGCGGTATTGAGCATGCGATCCTGCATTTGCTCTATTCGCGCTTTTTCACCCGCGCCATGCGCGAGACCGGCCATGTCGATCTCGCCGAGCCGTTCAGGGGCCTGTTCACGCAAGGCATGGTGGTGCACGAGACCTATCGGGTTGGCGGCGCCTCGAACGGCCGCTGGCTTGCGCCAAGCGAGGTCAGGCTGGAAGACGCCGACGGAAAGCGCCGCGCCTTCGAAATCGCCACCGGCGAAGAGGCGGTGATCGGTCCGCTCGAAAAAATGTCGAAGTCGAAGAAGAATACGGTGAGTCCGGAAGAGATCACCGACGGCTACGGCGCCGATACGGCGCGCTGGTTCATGCTGTCGGACTCGCCGCCCGAACGCGATGTCGAATGGACCGACGAGGGCGCGGCCGGCGCGCACCGCTTCATCCAGCGCATCTGGCGCCTGGTGTCGACGGCTGCCGAATCGCTCGCCGGAGTCCGGCCAGAGGCGGCGAAGGACGGCGAGGCCGGGACAGTGTCCAAGGCCGCGCACAAGATCCTGAAATCGGTCGGTGAGGATATCGAAAAGCTCGCCTTCAACCGCGCCATCGCCCGCATCTATGAGCTCGCCAATGCCTTGACTGTACCGCTCAACGAGGCGGCAGAGGGCAAGGCCGGTCCGGCGCTGCAAGCGGCCTGCCGTGAGGCCGTCGAGATCCTGGTGCACCTGATCGCGCCGGTCATGCCGCATCTGGCCGAGGAGTGCTGGCAGACGCTCGGCGGCACCGACCTTGTCGCCGAACGGCCCTGGCCGGTCTACGATCCCTCGCTTGTCGTCGACGCCGAGATCGTGCTGCCGGTGCAGGTCAACGGCAAGAAGCGCGGCGATTTGACAATTGCCCGCGACGCGGACCAAGGTGCGGTCGAAAAAGCGGTTCTGGCCCTCGACTTCGTGCAGAGAGCGCTCGAAGGTAAGGCGCCGCGCAAGGTGATCATCGTGCCGCAGAGGATCGTTAATGTCGTTGCCTGATCCGCGAAAGACAGAGCTGACGCTGCGCCGCGTCGTGCTTTGCGGGCTGCTCGCCTCGGTGGCGCTGGTTTCCGCCTGCACGGTGCGGCCGCTCTATTCGAGCGCGCCGCTGATCGCCGGCTCGCAGGTCGGCGCTGCTGCCGAGCTGGCATCGATCTCGGTCAAGCCGGTCAAGACCCGCTACGCCCAGCAGGTCCGCAACAATTTGATCTTCGCGCTCGGCCGGGGCGCCGGCGAGCCGGCTTCGCCGGTCTATTCGCTTGATCTCGGCGTCTCCGAACTCGTCGAATCGGCGGCAATCGAGCAGGTCACGACAGACGAGGACGAGCCGACCGCCGGCACTGTAACGCTGACCGCCAACTATGTGCTCAGCGATGCCAAGACGGGCACGGTCATAGCGAGGGGCAAGCGCTCGATTCCGTCGTCATACGACAGGCCGCGCCAGGAATTCGCGTCATACCGAGCCCAGATCGACGCCGAGAACCGTGCGGCGCGCGAGCTGGCAGATGTGCTGCGGCTGTCGATCGCTCAGGATCTGATCAAGCACGGCAAGCCGGCGGCAAGCTAGGTCTTTCCGGAGTGCGCAATCTGCAAAAAAAAGGCCGATTGCTCGGCCTTTTTTTGTTCGTAGGATAGTCGCTTCAGCCGATCTTCTGCCCGGTCTTTGCCCAGTCGGCGAGGAACAGTTCCAGGCCCTTGTCGGTCAGCGGGTGTTTGACCAGTGCCTTGAGCGTCGCCGGCGGCGCGGTGATGACATCGGCACCGATCAGCGCCGCCTGCTTGACATGGTTCACGGTGCGCACAGAAGCGGTCAGGATCTCGGTCTGGAAGTCATAATTGTCGTAGATGGTGCGGATATCGGCAATCAGCTCCATGCCGTCCCAGCCGCTGTCGTCGATGCGGCCGACGAAGGGCGAGATGAAGGAGGCGCCGGCCTTGGCGGCGAGCAGCGCCTGGGTGGCCGAGAAGCACAGCGTGACGTTGACCATGCGGCCGTCCGACCGGATGTCCTTGCAGGCTCTCAGGCCATCGAGCGTCAGCGGCACCTTGATGCAGACATTGTCGGCGATCCTGGCCAGGATCTTGGCCTCCGCCATCATGTCCTTGTATTCGGTGGCGACGACTTCGGCCGAGACTGGGCCCTTGACGATCTCGCAGATCTCTCTTGTGACGTCGGCGATCTTGCCGCCGGATTTCAGGATCAGCGACGGATTGGTGGTTACGCCGTCGAGCAGCCCCAAATCGTTCAGCTCGCGGATTTCCTTGACATCGGCGGTGTCGACAAAAAATTTCATGGCGGTCTCCTGAAGATTTTTCATGTGCACGTCATGCACATTCGGGGTCGGACTTTGATCTAGACCAAAGTCGGGGCAAGGTCACGCCTCATGATCGAAGATTCGCCCTTTGTCGCGGCCGCACCGGTGCTGGTGCCGATGCCCGCCGAGCGCCCCTACACCTATGCCGTGCCGGCTGGCATGCGCGTGGTGCCGGGCTCGATCGTGCGCGTTCCGCTTGGGCCCCGCCAGGTCGCCGGCATCGTCTGGGACGGCGCCGTCGAAAAGGTCGACGCGAAGAAATTGCGGCCGATCGAGCAGGTTTTCGACTGCCCGCCGATCGACCGCGCGATGCGGCGTTTTGTCGATTGGGTGGCGCAGTACACGCTGTCGCCGCCCGGCATGGTGGCGCGCATGCTGCTCAGGGCGCCGGAGGCGTTCGATCCGGAGCCGTGGATCGAAGGGCTGCAGCGCACCTTCGCCAAGCCCGACCGGATGACGGAGGCGAGGACGCGCGTGCTGGAGACGGCCGAAGGCGGACTTGCCTGGACGCGATCCGGCCTGGCGCATGCGGCAGGCGTGTCGTCGACGGTGGTGGACGGGCTGCGGGCGCAGGGCGTATTCCAGACGGTGATGATCCCGCCGCGGCCGGTGGTCGCAGCACCCGATCCCGGCTACGCCGTGCCTTCACTGATGCCCGACCAGAGCGATGCCGCCGAGACGCTGCGCGCCAATGTCGCGACCGGTACATTCGGGGTCACCCTGCTCGACGGTGTAACCGGATCCGGCAAGACGGAGGTCTATTTCGAGGCGGTCGCGGCCGCGCTCGATCGCGGCAAGCAGGTGCTGATCCTGCTGCCGGAAATTGCGCTGACCCATGCCTTCCTCGAACGCTTCCAGGAGCGGTTCGGCGCCAAGCCGGCGGAGTGGCACTCGGACCTGCCGCCAAGGATGCGCGAAAAGGTCTGGCGGCAGGTAGCGGAAGGCGGCGTGCGGGTCGTCGCAGGCGCGCGCTCGGCGCTATTCCTGCCATTCAGGGAGCTTGGATTGATCGTCGTCGACGAAGAGCACGATCCCGCCTACAAGCAGGAGGATCGCGTCTTTTACAACGCGCGCGACATGGCCGTGGTGCGCGGCCATATCGGCGGTTTTCCGGTCGTGCTCGCTTCGGCGACACCGTCGGTCGAAAGCCGGGTCAATGCCAGCCAGGGCCGCTACAGCAGGGCGGTGCTTTCGGCGCGCTTTGCCGAGGCGGCACTTCCCGATCTCAAGACGGTCGACATGCGCCGCGCGCCGCCGGCACGCGGCGGCTTCCTGTCGCCGGTGCTGCTCGGCCATATGCGGCAGACGCTGGAAAGAAAGGAACAGTCGCTGCTGTTCCTCAACCGGCGCGGCTATGCGCCGCTGACGCTCTGCCGGGTCTGCGGCCACCGCTTCGGCTGTCCGGTCTGCTCGGCCTGGCTGGTCGAGCACCGCTTTCGCGGCCAGCTCGTCTGCCACCACTGCGGGCACAATGAACGCCGGCCCGAAGCCTGTCCGGAATGCGGCACGCTCGATCATCTGGTCGCCTGCGGGCCAGGCGTCGAGCGCATCGCCGAGGAGGTCGTCGCGCATTTCCCCGATGCCCGCACCATCGTCTTGTCGTCGGACCTGATGGGCGGCGTGCGGCGGCTGCGGCTCGAGCTTGAAGCCATCGCCAATGGCGAGGCCGACATCGTCATCGGCACGCAACTCGTCGCCAAGGGCCACAACTTCCCCAACATGACGCTGGTCGGTGTGGTCGATGCCGATCTCGGCCTTGCCAATGGCGACCCGCGCGCCGCCGAGCGCACCTTCCAACTGCTCAGCCAGGTGACCGGCCGCGCCGGTCGCACCGGCAAGAAAAGCCTCGGCCTGCTGCAGACCTTCCAACCCGACCACCCGGTGATGCGCGCGATCGTCTCAGGCGATGCCGAGGCCTTCTACGAGCGCGAGATCGCCGAGCGTGAGCGGGCGGGGCTGCCGCCCTTCGGCAGGCTCGCCGGCGTCATCGTCAGCGCGGCGACACGGGCCGAAGCCGAAGGGCACGCCCGTGGCCTGCGCCGCGCCGCGCCGCAAGCCACCGACCTGTTCGTGCTCGGCCCGGCCGAGGCGCCGCTGTCATTGATCGGCGGCCGCCATCGCTTTCGCCTGCTGATCCAGGGCGAGCGGCGCGCCGACATGCAAGGGTTCATTCGCACCATGTTGGCCGAGGGACCGAAGATAAGGGGCTCGGTGCGAGTCCAGGTCGACATCGACCCGCAGAGCTTTTTGTAAGCTGTCGAATTACCCTTTCGAGTCGCGTTCGGTGAATGGGTTCAGGTAAGGCACGTCGAGAATCGCAAAATGCCGGGTGTTGGCCGTCAAAACTGACAGGCCGTGCAAACGGGCAGTAGCTGCGATCAGAACGTCCGCCAGACCCGGATTGGCGCCTCTGGCGATAGTGGCGTCTTCCAGTTTTCCGGCTTCTCGCGCGATTGCTAAATCGATGGGAAGGATGCGCTGGTTGAACTCTAGAAGCAACCTTTCGAACCACTCATTGATGCGCTCTGCCTTCATATGCCCGCCCGCCCGCTTCAGTTTCGCGATTCCTCGTTCCACCTCCAAGATGACGATCGACGAGAGCTGCCAAGAGCCGCGTTCTCCTTGTTCGGCAACCCAGTTCTGCACGTGTGCCGGAAGCAGAGGCCGACCAGGTGCAAATGCCGAGAGAAAAGACGTATCAAGCAGATAGCCGGTCAAAACTCCACTTCCCGCGACGGCGATTCGTTTCGCTCAAGCTCGATGCCGCCTGGATACTGAAGCAGGAAATCCACGAAGTCTTTTTGGCTGTTCTGCGGATAAAGTTTCCGTCCCTCACCGATTGGCACCACCATGACTGCGGGCTTGCCGTGCTTGGTGATAACCGTGGGCTCACCGTTCTCAGCAGCCTCCACGAGCGCGGAAAGGCTGGCCTTTGCCTCTCGTAGTTGCATCGTCTTCATGCGCGGAACCTCTTGTGGTCTCATGTAGTCACAATATAGGAATTGTGCAGAAAAAAACAGCCCGTTGTGTAACGTCCTGTTAGCCCGGTCGATACAACGGCGCTCGCGTTGGGCTGACGCCCCGTAAATTGCGACGGCCCATCTGGCGCATGTCTCTTGCTTCGCTAGAATGCCCGAAAATTTTGAATATCCATTTACGAGGGGACAAGGATGGAATTTGCGTTTCCATGGCCGATGAGCCAGGGCGAGTGGCTGGCATGGTCAAGCGCCGTCGTGACCTTGCTTTTCGGGCTGCTGCTGTTCCTGGCGCCAGGGCTGGCGTTCCGGATTCTCAGGCTGCAGGTCAAGCCCGAGAAGGCGGCGGCGATCGCCGAAGGTCGCGGCAGGATGTCGGGCTTCTATCTCGGTGTCAGCCTGTGCTGCATCCTCTTGGCGCAGCCGCTGCTCTATATGGCGCTCGGCTTCTCCTGGCTGTTCACCGCCTTCGGCCGGCTGCTGTCGATGATGTCGGACGGCGCCAACACGCCGTTCAACTGGGCTTCCATCGTCGTCGAGCTGGTGCTGGCGGCGCTGCCGCTTGCCTTCGCCTTCGGCTTTTTGCCCTGAATCAGGGATCAATCCGGGGTTGGTTGCTGAACTCGCCCGGCGGATGCGACAATAGTGCCTGAAAACCATGCCGGACGACGCATTGCGGTCTGAAAATGCCTGTGCTAGACGGCAATCGACTTTCGACCGGGGATAGCGGAAGCCGCGCCTCCGTGCTTGGAAAAATGCAGTAAGGTCAAAGATTTAGCCAGAGTTTTTGCTCGCGCCAACAATCTGCGGCCTGTCAGACAAGAGAAAAGACGGTCCGTGGCCCAATCGTCATCGCCAATCTCAGGTGTCGCAGAACGCTATGCGGGTTCGCTGTTCGAACTCGCGCTGCAGGCCAATTCGGTCGCCGGCGTCGAGGCCGACCTCAACAGGTTCGAAACGATGCTCGAAGGCAGCGCTGACCTTTCGCGGCTGATCAGGAGCCCTGTCTTCTCCAGCGAGGACCAGGCCAAGGCGATCGCCGCGATCGCCGACAGAGCAGGGATTACCGGCCTCACCGGCAATTTCCTGCGCGTCGTTGCCCAGAATCGCCGGCTGTTCGCCGTGCCCGGCATGATCAAGGCGTTCCGCCAGATCGCCGCCGAACACCGCGGCGAGACCGCTGCCGAGGTCACCTCGGCGCATGCGCTGACGCCTGCCCAGGAAACCGAGCTGAAAGCAGCGCTGAAAAGCGTCGCCGGCAAGGACGTGGCGATCACGGTCACCGTCGATCCGTCGCTGCTCGGCGGACTGGTGGTCAAGATCGGCTCGCGCCAGATCGATACGTCGCTCAAAACCAAACTCAATTCGCTCAAGCTTGCACTGAAAGAGGTCGGCTGATGGACATCCGCGCCGCGGAAATTTCCGCAATTCTGAAAGACCAGATCAAGAATTTCGGCAAGGAGGCCGAGGTCTCCGAAGTCGGCCAGGTGCTGTCCGTCGGTGACGGTATCGCCCGCGTCTACGGCCTCGACAATGTCCAGGCCGGCGAGATGGTCGAGTTCCCCGGCGGCATCCGCGGCATGGCGCTCAACCTCGAAGCCGACAATGTCGGCGTCGTCATCTTCGGCGCCGACCGCGACATCAAGGAAGGCGACACCGTCAAGCGCACCGGCGCCATCGTCGATGCGCCCGTCGGCATGGGCCTGCTCGGCCGCGTCGTCGACGCGCTCGGCAACCCGATCGACGGCAAAGGCCCGATCCAGGCCACCGAACGCAAGCGCGTCGACGTCAAGGCGCCCGGCATCATCCCGCGCAAATCGGTGAACGAGCCGATGTCGACTGGCCTCAAGGCCATCGACGCGCTGATCCCGGTCGGCCGCGGCCAGCGCGAGCTGGTCATCGGCGACCGCCAGACCGGCAAGACCGCGATCATCCTCGACACCATGCTCAACCAGAAATCGGTGCACGACAACGGCCCTGAGAAGGAAAAGCTGTACTGCGTCTATGTCGCCGTCGGCCAGAAGCGCTCGACGGTGGCGCAGTTCGTCAAGGTCCTGGAAGAGCGCGGCGCGCTCGACTATTCGATCATCATCGCCGCGACCGCCTCCGATCCGGCGCCGATGCAGTTCCTGGCGCCGTTCACCGCCTGCACCATGGGCGAATATTTCCGCGACAACGGCATGCACGCGCTGATCAGCTACGACGACCTGTCGAAGCAGGCCGTCGCCTATCGCCAGATGTCGCTGCTGCTGCGCCGTCCGCCGGGCCGCGAGGCCTATCCCGGCGACGTCTTCTACCTGCACTCGCGCCTGCTCGAGCGCGCCGCCAAGCTCAATGACGAAAATGGCGGTGGGTCTCTGACTGCGCTGCCGATCATCGAAACGCAGGCCAACGACGTGTCGGCCTATATCCCGACCAACGTCATCTCGATCACCGACGGCCAGATCTTCCTGGAAACCAATCTGTTCTTCCAGGGCGTGCGCCCGGCGGTCAATGTCGGCCTTTCGGTGTCGCGCGTCGGTTCCTCGGCGCAGATCAAGGCGATGAAGCAGGTTGCCGGGTCGATCAAGGGCGAGCTCGCGCAGTACCGCGAAATGGCTGCTTTCGCGCAGTTCGGCTCCGATCTCGACGCCGCCACGCAACGCCTGCTCAACCGCGGCTCGCGTCTGACCGAGCTGTTGAAGCAGCCGCAATTCTCGCCGCTCAAAGTCGAGGAGCAGGTCGCGGTGATCTTCGCCGGCGTCAACGGCTATCTCGACAAGCTGGCGGTCAACCAGGTCGGCAAGTTCGAGCATGGTCTGTTGTCGCATATGCGCTCGGCCGGCAAGGACGTGCTCGACGGCATCCGCAAGGAGAAGGCGCTGTCCGACGATCTGCGCGCCAGGCTGAAGGCAGAAATCGACGCCTTCGCCAAGACCTTTGCTTGAGCAGGACGGACGGGATCAGGTTTAAAGCATGCCTTCGTTAAAAGACCTTCGTAACCGTATCGCCTCGGTCAAGGCGACGCAGAAGATCACCAAGGCGATGCAGATGGTCGCCGCGGCGAAGCTGCGTCGCGCGCAGGAAGCGGCGGAAGCGGCGCGTCCCTATTCGGAGCGCATGGGCGCGGTGCTGGCCAATATCACCCAGGCGATCGGCGGCGGCGGCGATGCCCCGGCGCTGATGACCGGCACCGGCAAGGACGACGTGCATCTGCTTGTCGTCTGCACGGCCGAACGCGGTCTGTGCGGCGGCTTCAATTCGCAGATCGCCCGCTTTGCCCGCGACCACATCCGCAAGCTTCTGGCAGACGGCAAGCAGGTCAAGATCATCTGCGTCGGCAAGAAGGGGTTCGACATATTGCGCCGCGACTACGGGGCGCTGATCATCGAGCGTGTCGACCTGCGCGAGGTCAAGACGCTGGGCTTTGTCAATGCCGATGCCATCGCCAAGAAGGTGATCCACCTGTTCAACGAAGGCGGCTTCGACATCTGCACGCTGTTCTATTCGCAGTTCAAGTCGGTGATCAGCCAGATCCCGACGGCGCAGCAAATTGTCCCGGCGGGCGCGCCTGCGGCTGGCGCGGAAGTGAGGGACGGCGGCAGCGCTGTCTACGAATACGAGCCGGAGCCGGGCGAGATCCTCTCCGATCTCATCCCGCGCAACATTTCCGTGCAGGTTTTTCGCGCGCTGCTCGAGAATGCTGCCGGCGAGATGGGCGCCAAGATGAGCGCCATGGACAATGCGACGCGCAACGCCGGCGACATGATCAACAAATTGTCGATCACCTACAACCGCCAGCGGCAGGCGCAGATCACCAAGGAATTGATCGAAATCATTTCGGGCGCCGAGGCGCTCTAGGCACGCTCACAAGGAGGTCATCGACCTCAAGCGTGTGAGAAACAAAGAGACGAAAAGGGTAAGGACGATGGCGAAAGCAGCGACCCCGAAGACGGCAGCCCCGAAGGCCGCGGCACCAGCAGCAGCAAAGGCCGCTCCGGCCAAGAAAGCGGCAGCAACCAAGGTCGCCGCTGTGAATGCGCCGGCCGCCACCATCAAGAAAACCGGCCTGGCAGGCAAGGTTCGCCAGGTCATCGGCGCCGTTGTCGACGTCCAGTTCGGCGAACATCTGCCGGCGATCCTGAACGCGCTTGAGACGATCAACGTCGGCAATCGCCTGGTGCTAGAGGTGGCCCAGCATCTGGGCGAAAACACCGTGCGCTGCATCGCCATGGACTCGACCGAAGGTCTGGTCCGCGGCCAGGACGTCTATGATACCGGTGCACCGATCACCGTGCCGGTCGGCCCGGGCATGCTCGGCCGCATCATCAACGTCATCGGCGAGCCGGTCGACGAGGCAGGCCCGGTCGACGGCATCGAGATGCGCTCGATCCATCAGCCGGCGCCGACCTATGTCGAGCAGTCGACGGAAGCGCAGATCCTGGTCACCGGCATCAAGGTGCTCGACCTGCTGGCCCCCTATGCCCGCGGCGGCAAGATCGGCCTGTTCGGCGGCGCCGGCGTCGGCAAGACGGTGCTGATCCAGGAACTGATCAACAACGTCGCCAAGGCGCATGGCGGCTTCTCGGTGTTCGCCGGCGTCGGCGAGCGCACCCGCGAAGGCAACGACCTCTATCACGAGTTCATCGAGTCCGGCGTCAACAAGAAGGGCGGCGGCGAAGGCTCCAAGGCCGCGCTCGTCTATGGCCAGATGAACGAGCCGCCGGGCGCCCGCGCCCGCGTCGGCCTGACCGGGCTGACGGTTGCCGAATATTTCCGCGATCAGGGCCAGGACGTGCTGTTCTTCGTAGACAACATCTTCCGTTTCACGCAGGCGGGCTCGGAAGTGTCGGCGCTGCTCGGCCGCATTCCTTCGGCCGTGGGCTACCAGCCGACGCTGGCTACCGACATGGGTGCGCTACAGGAGCGTATCACCACGACGACCAAGGGTTCGATCACCTCGGTGCAGGCGATCTATGTGCCGGCCGACGACCTGACCGACCCTGCACCGGCGACCTCGTTCGCCCACCTCGACGCGACGACCGTGCTCAACCGCGCGATTTCGGAAAAGGGCATCTATCCGGCGGTCGATCCGCTCGATTCGACCTCGCGCATGCTCGACCCGATGGTTGTCGGCGAAGAGCATTATCAGGTCGCCCGCCAGGTGCAGTCGATCCTTCAGCGCTACAAGTCGCTGCAGGACATCATCGCCATCCTGGGCATGGACGAGCTGTCGGAAGAGGATAAGCAGACCGTGGCCCGCGCTCGCAAGATCGAGCGCTTCCTGTCGCAGCCCTTCTTCGTCGCCGAAGTGTTCACCGGCGCACCGGGCAAGCTGGTCGACCTCGCCGACACCATCAAGGGCTTCAAGGGCCTTTGCAACGGCGATTACGACCATCTGCCGGAGGCCGCCTTCTACATGGTCGGCGGCATCGAGGAAGCGGTCGAGAAGGCACAGCGCCTGGCCGCTGAAGCGGCCTGATGGTGAATGGTCAATAGTGAATTGTGAATGGGGAGTAGCGGATAGGAAATCGGGGGCTGAGTGAAGGTCATTCTTTCTGACCATTCACCATTCACCATTCACCAGTCGCTAAATTGATCATGCCTGAAGCTTTCAAATTCGAACTGGTCTCGCCGGAGCGCCTCTTGGTTTCCGAGCAGGTCGAATCCGTCGTCATTCCGGGCGCCGAAGGCGAGATGACTGTCATGGCGCATCACGCACCCGTCATGACCACGATCAAGCCCGGCGTCGTCACGCTGAAGACCGTTTCCGGCAAGGAAGAGCGCTATGTGGTGTTCGGCGGCTTTGCCGACATCGTTCCGGCCGGCTGCACGCTGCTCGCCGAATCGGCTGTGGCCGTGGGCGACATCGACCGCGCCGACCTTGCCCGCCGCATCCAGGAGGCCAGGGAAGACGCCGCCGACGCCAAGGACGACCAGACCCGCAGCAAGGCCGAGCAGTTCCTCAACCAGCTTACGACGCTTGAAGGCGCGCTGTTGCCGGCTTAACAGGCGCCCCCTGCCTTCTCCCCTTGTGGGAGAAGGTGGATCGGCGCGCAGCGCCGAGACGGTTGAGGGGTGTTGGAAGAAACGAGACGGCGGCGATCCCTGGAGCACCCCTCATCCGACCGAGCTCCGCTCGGCCACCTTCTCCCACAAGGGGAGAAGGGGGGCTGGTCACACCGTCAGTGCCTCTACTGCGCGCATGACGCCGCGCAGTTCGGCGAGGCCCTTCAGGCGGCCGATGCAGGAATAGCCGGGGTTCACCTTTTTGCCGATGTCGTCGACGATCGCGTGGCCATGGTCCGGACGCATCGGGATCTGCCAGTCCGCCCTGCCTGCCGCCTTGCGCCGCCGCTCTTCGCCAATCAGCGCCGACACGACCGCCACCATGTCGGTGTCGCCGTCGAGGTGCTCGGCTTCGTGGAAGGAGCCGTCTGGCTCCTTGGTGACGTTGCGCAGATGGGCGAAATGGATGTTTTCGGCGAAGGCCTTGGCCATCGTCGGCAGATCGTTCTGCGCGCCCGCCCCGTAGGAGCCGGTGCACAGCGTCAACCCGTTGGCCGGCGAAGCGACGGCGTCGAGCAGCGCGCGGGCATCATTGGCGTTGGAAACGATGCGCGGCAGGCCGAACAGCGAAAAAGGTGGATCGTCGGGATGGATCGCCATCCTGACGCCGGCCTCTTCGGCCACCGGCACGATCTCGCGCAGGAAGGCAAACAGGTTTTCGCGCAGACCTTCGGTTGAGATGTCCTTGTAGAGGTCGAGGGCACGGCGGAAGCTTGCCCGATCGAAGATGAATTCGCGCGCCGGAACCCAGCCGATCAGGTTGCGCTCCAGCCTTGCCTTGTCGCTGTCGCTCATCCCTTGCAGTCGCACACGCGCGGCCTCGACGCGGGCCGGCGGGTGATCGGCCTCCGCCCCTTCTCGCTCAAGGATGAAGACGTCATAGGCGCAGAGCTCGACGACATCGAAGCGCAGCGCCGTGCCGCCATGCGGCATGGGATAATCGAGGTCTGTGCGCGTCCAGTCGGTGATCGCCATGAAATTATAGCAGACGGTATTGATCCCGGCGGCGGCGACGGAGCGGACCGACGCCTTGTAATTGTCGATCAGGGTGCGCCAGTTGCCGCTGCGGGTCTTGATGTCCTCATGGACGACAATGCTTTCGACCACATCCCAGGTCAGGCACGCTGCCTCGATGTCGGCCTTGCGCCTGGCGATCTCGTCCGCCGGCCAGGCGCGGCCGTCATTGAGGTGATGCAGCGCGCTGACGATGCCGACGGCGCCGGCTTGACGGACATGGGCAAGCGTCACCGGATAGTCTGGCCCGAACCAGCGCCAGGTTTGTCTCATGGCTTCTCACTCCCTATGCCAAGCGCCACGAAGGCAGCGGCAGGTCCGCCCCGCCGCAGGCGCTCGAGATGGGCTGCCGTCAGATCGATCAGTGTCATGCGGTGGGAATGGTCTTTGGCGAAGCCGGCGAGATCGAATATCGCTGTCACCGTTTCATCAGCCGGCCGGCTGCCGAGCGCCGTGAGCGGAGTGTCGATCGGGTCGGTAAAATGGGCTTCCGGCAAGGTTTTGCCGCGCGCCTCGCAAGCGGCGATCCAGGCCGCCACCACCAACATGAGATGCGCGGGCGGGTCACCGGCGCTCAGTCGATCGAGGGCCGAGGCGACTATGCGCTGCGGCAGCTTCTGGCTGCCGTCATTGGCGATCTGCGCCGTGCGATGGGCGAGCGCGGTGTTCGAATAGCGTTCGGCGAGCTGGGCCGTGTAGCCGGCCGTATCGAGCCCGGCGTCCTGCGGCAGTGTCGGGATGGCCTCGGCCCATAGTCCGTCGACGAATTGCCGGATCGCCTGATTGGCAAAGGCGCGGTCGACCGTGTCGTAGCCGCTGAGCAGGCCGAGATAGGCGATTGCCGAATGCGAACCGTTGAGCAGCCGCAGCTTCATGTCCTCGAAGGGCCCGACGTCGCCGACCATGGTGACGCCGAACTTTTCCCAGATCGGCCTGCCTGCCGGGAAATCATCCTCGACCACCCACTGGCAGAACGGCTCGGTCATCACCGGCCAGGCATCCTCGATGCCGAGCTCGACGGCGATACGCGCCCGGTCGGTATCGGTGGTCGCCGGCACGATGCGGTCGACCATGCTCGACGGGAAGGCGACGCCGTCGGCGATGTGCCCGGCAAGGCCGGGATCGCGCAGTGCCGCGAATTCGACCAGCAGGCGGTGCAGCGTGGCGCCATTGGCCGGAAGGTTGTCGCAGCAGAGCACGGTGAAAGGCTTGATGCCGGCGAAACGGCGGCGCGACAGCGCTTCGGTGAGAAAACCATGCGCCGTCCGTGGCATTTGCGGGTTAGCCAAATCATGGACGATGTCCGGATGGGTGCTGTCCAGACCGCCGCCGGCTGTTCTCAGATAAGCCTTTTCTGTGATCGTGAGCGTGACGATGCGGGTGCGCTGATCTGTCAGAGCGGCGAGCACCGCAGCTGGATCTTCCGGCGCCACCAGCATCGACAGGATCGAACCGATGACGCGCAGCTCTTCGCCGATGCTGCTCCTGATCGCCAGCGTGTAGAGGCCATCCTGCGGCGCCAGGGCGTCGCGCGTGTCTGGACTGCGCAAGGACACGCCGACAATGCCCCAGTCCGCCTCTCCCGCCGCCAGGCAGTCGTCGACATAGGCCGCCTGATGGGCGCGATGGAACGCACCGACGCCGAGATGGACGATGCCCGGTGCGACGCCGCCGCGGGCGTAGCGCGGAACCGCGACCGAAGCCGGCAGTGCCGTCAGCGTGCTGTTGGAAAGGCGTCTGTTGGTCATTGCGCCACGTGTCTGATCGAGATTGTTGGGTCCCTGCTGGCAGGCGGCGTAACACCCGATGCCGTCACGCACAATGGGCAATGGCCGACGAAAAGTCATCATACAACAACCCAGTTTTTGTATGTTGACATTATTTCTTTCCAACCCTACCGATGTCCGTGTTGGGAGGATCTACGTGGCCGCATTGACGGATCCGGATTTGCTGTTTGCCGCCGAGGCGCGCTCGCTTTCGCTGGCCCGCGATCTCTACGCCGCGGTCAAGGATCTGCCGATCGTCAGCCCGCACGGCCACACCGATCCGCGCTGGTATGCGCTCAACGAGGCGTTTCCCGATCCGGCGCAATTGCTGATCGTGCCGGACCACTACATTTTCCGCATGCTGTTCAGCCAGGGCGTTCGGCTTGAGGAGCTTGGAGTGCCGACGCTTGACGGCTCGCCGGTGGAGACCGACGGCAGAACGATCTGGCGGCGCTTCGCCAAGCATTATTACCTGTTTCGGGGTACGCCGACCCGGCTGTGGTTCGACCATGCGCTCGCCCATCTGTTCGGCATCGACGAGCCGCTGAATGCCAAGACAGCCGACCGCCACTACGACACGATCGCGACGCTGCTGCAGCGTGAAGACTATCGCCCTCGGGCGCTGTTCGAGCGCTTCAACATCGAGGTCATCGCGACGACCGAAGGTGCGCTCGACGATCTCAGATGGCACCAGATGATCCGCGACAGCGGCTGGGAGGGCCGCGTCGTTACCGCCTATCGGCCGGATGCGGTCGTCGATCCCGATTTCGAAGGTTTTTCGGCCAATCTCGACCGACTTGGCGACATCACCGGCTGCGACACCGGCACTTGGGCCGGCTATCTCGATGCGCATCGCCAGCGGCGCGCCTTCTTCAAGAGTTTCGGTGCGACGTCCTCCGATCACGGCCATCCGACGGCCGACACCGCTAATCTTTCGGATGCCGCCGCCGCGGAGCTGTTCAACCGTATCCGCCGGGGCTCGGACGACGAGCGCGAGCGAAAACTGTTTCGCGCCCAGATGCTGACCGAGATGGCCAAGATGAGCCGCGACGACGGGCTGGTCCTGCAGATCCATCCCGGCTCCTGGCGCAATCATTCGCCTTCTATCTTTCAGAAGTTCGGCAGGGACAAAGGCTTCGACATCCCGACCCGAACCGATTATGTGACGGCGCTGAAGCCGCTGCTCGACTGCGTCGGGCTGGAACGCGACCTCACCATCATCCTCTTCACCCTCGACGAGACCAGTTATGCGCGCGAGCTGGCGCCGCTCGCCGGCGTCTACCCGGCATTGAAGCTCGGGCCGGCCTGGTGGTTCCACGACAGCCCCGAAGGCATGCGCAGGTTCCGTGAGATGACCACCGAAACGGCTGGTTTCTACAACACCGTCGGTTTCAACGACGACACCCGCGCCTTTCCATCCATACCGGCCCGCCACGATGTGGCGCGCCGGGTCGATTGCGCTTTTTTGGCGCGTCTCGTCACTGAGCATCGGCTCGGCGAAGACGAGGCGCACGAGCTGGCGCAGGAACTTGCCTATACGCTCGCGAAAAAGGCGTACCGGCTCTAACGGCGCTTGCCGCCATCGTTTCAAAAACGGGAGGAAACCAATGCTGCATTTTTCTAGACTGGCGGGAGCTACGCTAGTTGCCGCCGCACTGCTGGCCGGATCGGCAAGCGCCCAGACGGTCCTGCGCTCGTCCGACACCCACCCGGATGGCTATCCGACGGTCGAGGCGGTCAAATATTTCGGCGAGCTGGTGAAGGAGCGCACGGCCGGCCGCTATGTGGTCGAGATCTATCCTTCCGCGCAACTTGGCGAGGAAAAGGACACGATCGAGCAGGTGCGCACCGGCGTGATCGATCTCAACCGTGTTTCGATGGCGCCGTTCAACGGGCTCATCCCCGAGACCACCGTGCCCTCGCTGCCCTACATCTTCCGTTCGGAAGACCATATGCACAAGGTCATGGACGGGGCGATCGGCGACCAGATCGCGGCGGCGTTCGACCAGGTCGGGCTGGTGCTGCTCGCCTTCTACGACGGCGGTGCCCGCTCCTTCTACAATTCGAAGAAGCCGATCAACACCGTAGCCGATATGGCCGGCATGAAGTTTCGCGTCATCCAGTCCGACATCTTCGTCGACATGGTGGCGGCACTCGGCGCCAACGCGACGCCGATGCCGTATGGCGAAGTGTATTCGGCGATCGAGACCGGGGTCATCGACGGCGCGGAGAATAATTTTCCGAGCTACGACACCGCCAAGCATGCGGAAGTCGCCAAGTATTATTCGCTCGACGAGCACACGATGGTGCCGGAAGCCTTCGTCATGGCGAAGTCGAGCTGGGACAAGCTGACGCCGGAAGACCAGGCGATCTTCAAGGCGGCCGCCAAGGAAAGCGTCGCCAAGCAGCGCGAGCTGTGGACCGCCAAGGTCAAGGAATCGCGCGCCAAGGTCGAGGCGGCGGGTTCGCAGATCACGACGCCGGACAAGCAGCCCTTCATCGACGCGATGGGGCCGGTCTACGAGAAGCACGTCAAGGACGACAAGCTGAAGGCCATGGTCGAAGCCATCAAGGCCGTGCAGTGATCAAGCGGCGGCGCGGACATTCCGCGCCGCCATCCTCTTGCGGAGAAAACCGGTGACTTCCAGCCCAAAACCAAGACCGCTTCTGTCCGGCGTCGCGCAAGTGATGTCGCGCGTCAGCACGGCGGCGCTGTCGATCGCCGGCATCGGGCTGGTGCTGATGACCGCCTTCGTCGCCTGGCAGGTGTTCGGCCGCTATGTTCTGAACCGTTCGCCGAGCTGGACTGAGCCGGGCTCGGTGATGCTGATGAGCTGGTTCATTTTCCTCGGCGCTGCCGTCGGTGTGCGCGAGAACTACCATCTTGGCTTCGATGTACTGCTCTACGTGCTGCCGAAAGGCGGCAAGCGCTGGCTGCGGATGATTTCGGATCTTGTCGCGCTCGCCTTCGGCATCGGCATGATCTGGTATGGCAGCCAGCTGGTCGCATTGACCTGGGGCTCCGTCTTGCCGTCACTCGGCATATCGGGGGGCTGGGACTATGTCCCGCTTGTCGCGGGAGGCGCGCTCATCGTGCTCTTCACGCTGGAGCGCATCGTGCTTCGCCTCTCCGGCGCGCCGATCGACGATGCCCTCGATGAACTGCCGCCGGCCGAAGTCGCGGCCGAACTCGACACCGCCAACGTGAAGGTCTGACGCCATGGAACTGTGGATTCTCTTCGGCGTCTTCACCCTGCTGATGCTTATCGGCACGCCGATCGCTTTCTGCCTGGGCGTCGCAAGCCTCGCCACCGTCCTCTATATGGGCCTGCCGCCGCTCATCGTGTTCCAGCGCCTGAATTCCGGCATGAGCGTCTTTTCGCTGCTGGCCATTCCGTTTTTCATCTACGCCGGCGATTTGATGGTGCGCGGCGGCATCGCCAGCAAGATCGTTGCCTTCGCTGGCTCGCTCGTCGGCCATTTGCGCGGCGGCCTCGGCCAGGTCAACATCGCCACCGCTACACTGTTCGGCGGCATTTCCGGCTCAGCGGTGGCGGAGGCAGCGGCGGTAGGCGGCCTGATGATCCCGCAGATGAAGGCGCGCGGATATGGAGCGGACTACGCCGTCAATGTCACGTCGATGGCGGCGCTGATCGCACTGCTCCTGCCGCCGTCGCACAACATGATCATCTACTCGATCTCGGCAGGCGGAAAGATCTCCATCGCCGATCTGTTCACGGCCGGTATCATCCCGGGCCTGCTACTGGCCCTGTCGCTGATGGTCACCGCCTATATCGTGGCGCGCTCCCGCGGCTATCCGACCGAGGCGTTTCCGGGCTTCACCGCGGTCGCGCATCTTTTCGCCGTCGCCGTGCCCGGCCTGCTGCTGATCGCGATCATCTTCGGCGGCGTGCGATCGGGCGTCTTCACCGCCACCGAGAGTTCCTGTATCGCCGTCATCTATGCGCTGCTCGTGACCGTCTTCGTTTACCGGCAGATGACCTGGGAAGGGTTCGTTCATGCCACCCATGGCGCCGTGCGCACCACTGCCATGGTGCTGCTCATCATCGGCATGGCGGCGGCGTTCTCGTGGCTGATGGCCTTCCTGAAAGTGCCGGCAGCGCTCATCGCCTCCATGAATGCGATCTCGGACGATCCGCTGGTCGTGCTTCTGCTGCTCAACCTCTTGATGCTGTTCCTCGGCACCTTCATGGACATGGGGCCGACGATCATCATTTGCACGCCGATCTTCCTGCCCGTGGCGCAGGCCTACGGCGTCGATCCGGTGCATTTCGGCGTCATCATGATCCTCAATTTCGGCATTGGGCTGAACACGCCGCCGGTGGGCGCAGTGCAGTTCGTGGCATGCGCAGTGGGCAAGATATCCGTGTGGGAATCGATGCGCTCGATCTGGCCGTTCTATGGCGCAGGCCTCGTGGTGCTGGGGCTCGTCACTTACATTCCGGCCATTTCGCTGTGGCTGCCGAGCGTCTTCAAATAGGAGGTGCGACATGGCCTCGGACACCGCAGCTGGCCTCCGCGTCGAACGAAGACCGAAACTTTCGGAAACCGTCGTTGCGGCGATCCGCAAGCAGCTGCAGGCGGGCGAGATCCAGCCTGGGCAAAAGCTGCCGACCGAGGGCCAGCTGACGGAAACCTTCGGGGTCAGCCGCACCGTGATACGCGAGGCGCTGGCCAAGCTTGCCGCGGACGGCCTCGTCGAACCGCGCCAAGGCGCCGGCGTCTTCGTCACCGAGCATATCTCGACAGCGTTCGGTGCTCTGGCAGCAGAGATGGGCAGCAAGGATTCGATCGCCCTCAACGTGCTCGAAGTCAGGTTGGCGATCGAAATCGAATCCGCCGGGCTCGCCGCCATCCGGCGCAACGCCGCGCAGGAAGCGGCAATCCAGGAAGCCTTCTTCGAGTTCGAACGGCTGCTCCTCAACAGCGAGCCGACTGGACCGGCCGACCTTGCCTTCCACCGCGCAATCGCCAGCGCCACCAACAATCCGTTCTATGTCGAGATGCTCGACGTGCTCGGCCGGCGCGCCATTCCTTGCGATGTGACCTCGCCCTGGTCGACCGAGTTCGCACAGTCCGACGCCTACCAGCGCGGCCTGCAGCGCGAACACCTGATGATCCTCAACGCCATCTCGGCAGGCGATGCCGAAGCGGCGCGGGAGGCGATGCGCGCGCATCTCGGTGCCAGCCAGCAGCGCTATCGCGAGCGCCTGCACGCGCGCCAGATTTTTTATGCCGACTCGGTCAAGGCCGCGGCAACTGAATAAGCAATTGAGGCAGCCCCATGGGACAGCAATGAATCACACTGACAATCATACGGACTTCACCTCCCGCTTCGCCATCGATCCTGTTTCTGCCGCAGCCATGGGAACGGACGAGCTGCGACACAATTTCCTGATCGAGGACTTGTTCCGGCCCGGCCGCATCGGCCTGACCTACACCCATTACGACCGCATGATCGTCGGCGGCGCCATGCCCGCCGGTACACAGCTGCCGCTGCAGGCGATCAAGCCGACCGGGACCAAGAATTTTCTCGACCGCCGTGAGATGATCATCGTCAACATCGCCGGTGCAGGCGTCGTGAAAGCCGGCGGTCAATCCTACGAGTTGCAGGCGCGCGACATGCTCTATCTCGGCATGGGCACCGATGAGGTATCGTTCGCTGCGATCAATCCGGCAGCGCCGGCTAAATTCTACCTGCTCAGCGCGCCGGCGCATCAGGGCCATCCCAACCGGCTGATCCGCATCGGCGATGCCAAGCGGCTCGATCTCGGCAGCCAGGCGACCTCCAACGAGCGCTCGATCTTCCAGTTCATCCATGCCGATGGGGTAAAGACCTGTCAGCTTGTCGTCGGCATGACGCAGCTTGCCCCCGGTTCGGTCTGGAACACCATGCCATGCCATGTGCATGACCGGCGCATGGAGGCCTATCTCTATTTCGACCTGCCGGAGGCGGCGCGGGTGTTTCACTTCATGGGCGAACCGGACGAAACGCGCCATCTCGTCATGCGCAACGAGGAGGCGGTGCTGTCGCCGGGATGGTCGATCCATTCGGGCGCCGGCACCTCCAACTACGCCTTCATCTGGGCGATGGCCGGCGATAATGTCGACTATACCGATGTCGACCTGGTGGCGATGGAGGAGCTCAAGTGAGCGATCTCTCGGCCTTCAGCCTTGCCGGCAAGCGCATCCTCGTCACCGGCGCCAATACCGGCATCGGCCAGGGCATCGCCGTGTCGATCGCGCGCGCCGGCGGCGCGGTCGTCGGCGTCGGCCGGTCGGCGATGGACGAGACGGCGGAGAAGATTGCGGCTGTCGGCGGCCGCTTCGAGGCGGTCCGCTGCGATCTTGGTGATGATGCAGCTGCCCAGGCGATGCTTGACCGCGTCTGGGACGGCACCGGACCGCTCGATGGCCTGGTCAACAATGCCGGCATCATCCGGCGTGCCGATGCGGTCGACCTCACCGAAGCCGACTGGGACGACGTCATGGGCGTCAATCTGAAGACGGTGTTCTTCCTCAGCCAGAGTTTTGCCAGGCGCGTACTTGCCGAGCCGGGGCGGCGCGGCAAGATCGTCAACATCGCCTCGGTGCTGAGTTTCCAGGGCGGCATCCGCGTCGCCTCCTACACCGCCTCCAAACATGGCGTGCTCGGCATCACCCGGCTGCTTGCCTGCGAATGGGCGGCAAAGGGCATCAATGTCAACGGCATTGCGCCGGGCTATATCGAGACCAACAACACCGAGGCGCTGCGCGCCGATCCCGACCGCAGCGCCTCGATCCTGGCGCGCATCCCGGCCGGACGCTGGGGCGCGCCGGAAGACATCGGCGACGCAGCCGTCTTCCTGCTGGCGCCGGCGTCGAACTATATGCATGGCGCGGTGGTGCCGGTGGATGGCGGCTGGCTGGCGCGATGAACAGCGACGATGAGAGTCTGACGATGACCGGAACCAAAATCTTCTCGCATGCCGGCGAGGCTGCGTGGACGCCGACGCCGGATGGCAACCGCCGGCGCGTGCTCCTGCACACCGACGAACTGATGATGGTCGAGTTCGGTTTCGACAAGGGCGGGGTCGGCGCGCTGCATTCGCACCCGCATGTCCAGGCAAGCTACGTCGCCGAAGGCCGCTTCGAAGTGACCATCGACGGCAGGACCGAGATCCTGGAAACCGGCAGCAGCTTCATCGTTCCTTCCAACCTTGTCCATGGCGTCAAGGCGCTGCAGGCGGGACGGCTGGTCGACAGCTTCACGCCGCACCGCGCCGATTTCCTCGACTGAGCTGCGGGCCCGAAGATCAGGCAGCCGGTTCTCAGAACGAAAAAACCCGCGCCTCCGGAGAGACGCGGGCGTGTTGCCTGGGCGCTTGTGGCGCCGCGGTACTCAAAACATCACCGCAGAACCTGAACCTGCCGAATGATGGTGAAGATAGGATTAACCGCTCCGAAGCGGTGCGATATTCACAGTCAAAGCGAATAGGGGCTGGAACGACGGCCTCATATCGGCCAATGAGTGAGAAGTTCGCCTCAGGCGGTGCCGCGGACAGGACCAGAGGGGTCGATAAATGTTCGAATCTGCTGTCCAGGCAATCACCTGGCGATTCGCCGGGGAATTTCGGCAGGTCGTATCCCCGAAAGTTCTGTAATGCAGGTAGCAGCGAGCATCCCGACAGAGGATTCCAAGCGGCGCGTCCTGAAGGATGTATTCGGCTTCGATGACTTTCGTCTCGGCCAGGCGGCCGTGATGGAGGCGCTACTGGCCGGGCATCATGTGCTGGCTGTCATGCCGACCGGCGCCGGCAAATCGCTCTGCTACCAGGTCCCGGCACTGGTGCTGGGCGGGCTCACAATTGTCGTTTCGCCGCTGGTGGCCCTGATGCAGGATCAGGTCGCCGCATTGCGCCTTGCCGGCGTGGCGGCCGATACGATCAATTCCTCGCTCGACCGCGATGCCAATGTCGCTGCATGGCGCCGTGTCGCGGCAGGCCAGACGCGCCTGCTCTATCTTGCACCGGAGCGGCTAATGACCGTGCGAATGCTCGAGGCGTTGACCAAGCTCGATGTCCGGCTGATCGCCATCGACGAGGCACATTGCATCTCCCAATGGGGACCGGCGTTCCGGCGCGAATACGAAGAATTGTCGAGACTACGTGATATCTTCCCGAAAGTGCCGATCATTGCGTTGACGGCGACGGCGGACGAGACGACGCGCACCGACATTGCCGCGCAACTGTTCGACGGGCGCGTCGATACCGTGGTGCTCGGCTTCGACCGGCCGAACATCAAGCTAGGCATTGAGCCCAAGCAGGACAGCAAGCGCCAATTGCTAAACTTCGTGCAGCGCCATGCCGGCCGCAGCGGGATCGTCTATTGCCTGTCACGCAAAAAGACCGAAGAGATGGCGGCGTTCCTCGAGCGGAACGGCGTACGCGCGCTCGCCTATCATGCCGGCATGAGCAAGGACGCGCGTGAAGCGAATCAAAACGCTTTCATGACCTTGTCCGGCGTGGTGATGGTGGCGACCATCGCCTTCGGCATGGGGATCGACAAGCCGGACGTCGCCTATGTCTTCCACACCGACCTGCCGGGCAGCTTGGAGGCCTATTATCAGGAAATCGGGCGGGCGGGCCGCGACGGGCGGGCGGCCGAGGCACATATGCTGTTCGGTCTCGGCGATATCCGCATGCGCCGGCTTTTCATCGAAGACGAGGACGCACCGGCTGAGCACAAAAGGCGCGCGCATGGCCGGCTCGAAACGCTGATCGGTTATTGCGAGACGACGCAGTGCCGCCGTCAGATCCTGCTTGGCTATTTCGGCGAAAGTGCTTCGCCTTGCGGCAATTGCGACAACTGCCTCGACCAGGCGCCGCATGCGGATGGCGAGGCGGAGGCACGGCTCATCCTGGCGGCGATCGCACAGACCGGCGAGCGCTTCGGCGTCGCCCATGTCGTCGATGTCCTGCTCGGCCATGAGACCGAGAAGGTCCTGGACAGGAACCACCACAGGCTTGCCAGCTTCGGCACCGGTGTGGCGCATAAAAAGAGTTTCTTGCTGTCGCTGCTCCGCCAACTCGTCGCGGGAGGGTTCCTGACATTGGACTCAGCCGGCCATGGCGGCCTCGCCATTGCCGAGAAGGGCCGTGCGCTGGCCCGGGGCGAGGCCTCGTTCCGGTATCGCGTGGACGCGCGCCAGTCATCGCGAGGCAAGATACGTCCTGAGGATATCGCAGCGGGCACGGAAGGTCTGGATTCGGCGCTGCTGGCCGCGCTCAAGGCTGTGCGGCTGCGTCTTGCCCGGGAACGCCAGGTGCCGGCCTTCGTGATCTTTTCGGATCGTACGCTGATCGATATGGCCGAACGCTGCCCGCGTGATCTGGACGCCTTCGCCGCGGTCAACGGCGTCGGCGCCGCCAAGCTCAAGGATTTCGGCGAGATATTCCTCGGCGCGATCGCTGCGCATCAATCCGGGGTGGCGGGCTGAAGACCCACTTCAGTGACGCAATCAGCACCGGCTTCGTCTCGCCGCCGCAATCGCAGCCTCCTGCTGCCGCAAGCGCTCGATCTTCGCACTTTGGCGGGCAGCCACGGTCGAGGCGACACGCTGCCCTCCCAACAGCCAGCCCGGAATGTTGGTGTGGACGACTTTGCCACGAGCGATGGCTGTCGCCGACATTTCGTCGGCGACAGCGCCCATCGCCACGTTGAGCTCGACGCAACTCATCTTGTCGTATTTCGCAGCATCAAAGGATGCCGGCAAAGGCGATGCGCAACTTCCGACAAACATGAGGCTGCATATCAGAGGCGCGGCCGTGGAGATCGCCTTCATTCCCTTATCAAGCACATTGATGCCGGACGGGCGCATTTCCGGAGGTTCTCGATCTCAGGCGGCGAAGCGCTCCCGAGGTTCCGCGTAACTGAAGCATGTGACCTCTACAATACCCTGTGCTGACCGACCTGTTTGTCTTCAAAGAATTCCGAGAGAGCCGCTGCCGTCTTGTCGGGGTGCTCTTCCGGGAAAAAGTGCCCGCCTTGGACAGCGCGTCCTGCCACTCTGTCGGCCCATTTCCTCCAGATGGCCAGCGGCCCGCCTTCTTGCGCATACCAGTTCTCCAGGGCGCCTTCGCCACTCCATAGCGCCAGTAGCGGACAGTCGATGCGACGACCGTTTGCGCGGTCCAACGCGTCATGTTCACGATCGATCGTCGCAGCGGCGCGATACTCTTCGCAGATGGCATGAATATGCGCGGGATCGCGAAGCGCATCAACATAGGCGTTCCTGACCTCTTTGGAGACCATTTTCGCCGACGATCCCCACTGCGTTATTGCATCGTCGACGACGGCATCGGGAGCCGCGCCGATCAGACGCTCCGGCAGGGGCTCCGGCTGGGCAAGAAGGCTCCAGGGCCAGAAGCCAAGCACCAGTCTGGCATCCGCCCGATCCCATGTTGCGGCGGTGGGGATGATGTCGAGGACGGCGATTTTGAGCACGTTGTCGGGATGGTCCAGCGCCAGGCGATAGGCAACCCGCCCGCCACGATCATGCCCGGCAACCATGAACCGCTCAAACCCCATTTGCTTCATGGCCTGAACCATGTCGCCGGCCATGGCGCGTTTGGCGTATGGGCTATGATCGGCAGAGGAAACCGGACATCCGCTTTGCCCATAGCCTCGAAGGTCGGCGGCGACCACCGTGAAGCGGAGCGCCAAGGCTGCGGCGATATCCCTCCACATCAGATGCGTTTCTGGAAAACCGTGAAGAAGCAGCAGCGGCGGACCGGTGCCTCCGACCCTTGCGAAAATCGTCGTATCGTCCAGTCGTAGGCTGGTGGCTCTGAAACCTGCAAACACCGTCAGCTTCCTCCGCGCCCTTAGGAAAGCTGCCTAAGGGCGCTAACGGCCGCCTGAGGCGAAAACCCCGGCCGCGATGGCCAGGGTTCAAGCCGGCCAGTTGCTAAAATCGAAACCAGACCCAGACGCGCCTGCGGAAGCACCGCCTGCGCCGATAGCCGTTTCGCCAGTAAACGCGACAGACCCTTCTCCAAGCGCGCCGGCGGCGCCGGCGCGGCATGTGCCACCGGCGATGATAGACTGGTTGCAACTCTGCTTGAGTTTCATCGTCGTCGAAGGTCTCGACATCCGGCGCCTCGAGTTCATCGAGAATGCCGCTTCTGGCAGTTGGAACGCCGGCCACTGCGTTGATTGGCCGAACCGTGCTTGCAAGGGCCGCGGCCCCGGCAATGCCAAACATTCCTGTCAAAAATAGTCGCCGATCCATGGAAACCTCCCAGTCTTCAACCAGCGATAGAACAAGCTAACGATGGGGAGATAGCGCAGTCGGTGCAGACGCCTAGTGCCGCACGGCTATTAGCGGGTGGTCCGGTCGGCCGGAGGGTGTTGGCTCGTCCTCGAAGTGGGATGGCTACCTCGATCGACAAACACCCGGAGCTTTTTGAATTGATGGCGGGCCGAAAACAATGAAGATCGAATGAGGTCTACGCCATAGCCACGCAATTCACGCTACTCGCGGTGCAAGGAGGCTTGACTGCCATCCTACCAGAAGGTAGGTAAAAGCATGAGCAACTTGTCTACCACCTCTGACGACATCCTGGCTTGTGCACGTTCACTGATCGTGGCTGGCGGCTACAACGGTTTCAGTTATGCCGACATTGCTGAAGTGGTCGGGATCCGTAAGGCGAGCATCCATCACCATTTCCCAAGCAAGGTCGATCTGGTTCGGACGCTGGTTGCGCGGTATCGCGAAGAAACTGAAGCGGGGATGGCAAATGTCGAACTTCACGAATCCGATCCGCTCGAACAGTTGCGGATCTATGCCGGGTATTGGGAAGCCTGCATCGCGAACGCCAGCGCCCCGTTTTGTATCTGCGCGCTGTTGGCAAGCGAGCTCCCCGTGCTGCCCGAGGAAGTTAGCCTTGAGGTCCGGGCGCATTTCCGCTCGCTGTCGGCTTGGCTGACATCGGTGATGGAGCGCGGTGCGCGGCACGGCCAATTTCGACTGATGAGTACCCCTCGTGCCGAGGCTGAAGCGTTCATGGCGACCGTTCACGGCGCGATGCTCTCAGCCCGGGCCTATGGCGATCCGAAGATATTCGCCGTCGTGACCGGCCCGCTCCTGGAGCGGCTCCGCGCTTCCCCCCGGATACCAGCCTAGATCTCAACTAACCATAATTAGCAATCACTCCGCGACGTTCGTCGAGAGTCCCTACCTACTAGTCGAAAGGTTTATCCAATGACGGCTTACAGTAACAATCTTTTCCGCGCCAGCCAGGAACAATGGCTCAAGCTCTATTACTTCGCTCGGACGGCGTTCTCGGCTGTCTGGGTGGCGGCTGCCTTTACGGTGGGGCAGCATTCCGGGGTGGTCGCGGCGGTTTTGCTCGTGGCTTATCCTGCATGGGATGCCCTGGCCAATTTTGTCGACGCATCGCGCAGCGGAGGATTGGGACAGAATCGCACCCAGGCCATCAACGTCGTGGTCAGTGTGGCGACAACGTTCGCGGTCGTTGTTGCGCAGAAGATGAGCATGAACTGGGTGCTGGGCGTGTTCGGCCTATGGGCGATCCTGTCCGGCCTGCTTCAACTCGGTACCGCTGTCCGCCGTTGGAAGAGCTCTGGTGCGCAGTGGGCGATGGTCCTGAGCGGAGGGCAGTCAGCACTGGCAGGCACGTTTTTCATCGCACAGGCGCGGATGCCGATGCCGCCATCGATCACCAACGTGGCCGGCTATGCCGCAGTAGGCGCCCTCTACTTCCTGGTTTCGGCGGTGTGGCTGAGCGTGAGCCAATTGCGGCGGAAAGCTGCATAGCGTGCCATCTTGAGCCATTACCGGCGCGATGAGAGATGCTGTTACCTAATGTCTCCGGGTTGGCCACATTGAGCGGCCCGAGACATAGCTGACGATTTGGACCGGACACATAGGTAACACTTTTCGGTTTTTGCCGGGAGGTGTTGATGCCGTGGAGAGAGTGTTCGGTGATGGAGGAACGTCTT
>NZ_JAMYRN010000025.1:0-68692 GCF_040321435.1 Mesorhizobium sp. M0410 | reverse complement strand
ACGACAAACTGGCAGCCAACTTCCTCGCCATGATCCAACTCGCCTCAATGCGACTGTGGCTTCGCGCTTATGAGTCTACGGCCTAGCTGAAATGTAACGGAGTAAGCGCGCCACGGCCGTGGGTCGCCTGGTTGAAGACGCCGAAAAGCTGGACGATGTTGGTGATGTCGGTCTCGATGAAGACCTCGAGCTTGTCGTGCAGCATCCCCTTCTTGCCGAGAAGATAGCGGATTTTCGCCTTGCGGGTGGGCTTGCCTTGGGCGTGCGGTCACACTGGGGGTCGGCGCCTTCGACCTCGCCCTCTTCGGCCAAACCTCCAGGATTTCCGTGAATATCTCCCGCGCACTGGTGCAAAAGTGGCGTGCGGCGTCAGGGTTGATTGGGTTCAACGCAAAGATCGCACCCCTCCATCGGTCGCACAGGTCTTCGGAGAGCCCTGTAAGATATGAATGCCGGTGTCGTCCGCCGGGATGTCGCCAGCGGAATCGTGCCGTCTACCCTCGCTGAGGAGTTCAGGATGCCCGGCAGGGGATGCGCTCCCTGAAAAACGCCTAGCGCGACGGGGGCTTTATCATATCGGTCGCGCCGAAATTAGTTCAGGTTGTCTTCCCAGAACTCCAGGTCGTCCGTGTCCATCGTGTTGCCGGAGCTCTCGTGCTCCTTTACAAAGTCTGCCGCCTCCTCGCTTTCGAGGAATTCGTCGAGCGCCCTAACGGCCGCCTGCACCTTTTTCAGCTTCTTGCCTCGCCATAAATACGCATGCGGCGGATCGGGGTCCATGATGTTGTATTGGATCGCCATTTCGGCATTCGATTTCTGGTCGCTATCGTACCAGACAATGGGGACGGCCTTCCCATAGAGGTCCATGATGAGATTGCGGTAAAAGTAAATGCTGACTCGTGGTCGAAGGTCGACGATCGTTTTCAGGATTTCCTTGAACCGGGCCTCGGCATCGACGCTGGTTTTCTTGGACATGATGGCCTTGACTGCAACAGGGTCCTTCGCGGCCTTGAGCTCTTCGATCGTTTCGCTCGCCTCGTCATACACATCTTGGAGGCCTGCCAGTTCCTGTTTCAGCTCCGCGAGCTCGTCTTGTAGGGCCTTATGTTCGGAGGCGGACACGTTGGTTGCGGGAGCTAGGTTCTTCAATAATTTCTTCAGGTCGACCTTCCACGCCGCCCGCTTCTTGTCCCAGTCATGCTCAGTCCGCGGTTCAAGTGCGGTTCCAGTCCCCTGAATCATTTGGCGTAGATCGACGAGCTTTGCATCGTTGTCGATGCTCCACCCCTGCTTCAGCCCTAGCGTACCAGAGACAGCGCTGAACCTGATCGGCGGCACTACGATGGGGAGCGCTTTCAACGATTTCGCCCAGGTGGCGCCAAGTTCCATCAGGCAGAACCAACTCTCCATGTAACACGGTGTCATCATTAGGATGACGAGCTTCGGGCTCTGTATCTGCTTCTTCATGTAATCGTTGAAGTCATCTCCAAATGGGATGTTTTGGCCGTCGACGCTGGAGCAGAAGATCGATTTGGCGGGCACGCCGATAGCCTCTTTCAGGAAGGCAACGAACTTATTGGCAAGCGCAGCGTCGGCCACTGCGTGGCTGATGAAGATGTCGGTCATTGAGGCCCCCGATAGAGGTCGGCAAGTTATCTGCGCCGGGCTCCCAAATGCAAGTGCCGCCAGCGTTCCGCTGCCCCCTTGTCAGAGCATTTCAGTTTTCGAGCTTGGGTGCGACGCGATTGGCATCCGCCCATTCGGCGAGTGCATTGCTCAGGAAGAGACGCGCATACTCGCGTTCTTCATCTTTTCCGGTGACGCGCGAGAAAGCGAGCGAAATTCCGTCGTTCCGGACGTGGCGGTCCACAGTGAACGGATGGGGCTGGAGCCGATCCCGCGCCCATTCCTTCATGTCTTCGATATGGGTGTCAGCAAAGAAAAAGCAGGCGGCCGACATAGCCCGTCTCAGCTTGTCCATCCGCCTCGCGGCTTCGCCGATGTACCTGACCGCCTTGGCGGCCTCCTTGCGCTGCAACAAGCCAATAGTCGCCTCCATGGCCTTTTCTTCGTCGTCGCAGCCGTCGAAGGAAAGAAGCCACTGTTCGTAGCGCCTGACTTCGGTCAGGAACTTGCAGCTTGCGCCAACCAGCGTGTCACCGCGCATGCTTCCGAAGTAGCTGTTCCGCGCGAGCTTCTTCGGGAGCCGGGGATCGAACTCGGCAGCCTCGTTGTCGACCATTTCCGTCAGGACGTATTCGCCGCCGGCCTTGCGGACCTGCCGCAGGGCTCTGTGGATCGTCGGCGCGTCCTTCCGGAAGTCATGGAAGATGCCTTCGATCTCGGTTGCGATCGGCTTCAGGGCTTCTAACTCCCGCAGCATGCTGGGAACGTGCGTCAGCCGCGCCATCAAGAAGTCTTCCTGATGCCTCCGCTCGTCGTCCTGCTTCTTTTTTGAGAACGCGGCATGCTTGACCTCCGCTGAGGCGCAGTCGTGGCCGATCACCGCGATGCACTGGCGGTTGAAGATAAAGACGAAGGAGCCTTCGAGAAATTTCTCCCGCCGCTGGCACATCGGACAGGGAATGTAGTCGCCCTCGGGCCGTTTCTTTCGATCCACAGCGAACGTGTGGATGATTTCGAATGGCTCATTCTTGTTCACGCGACCCCAGTAGAGTCCGGGGAAAGTTTCAGGCTGATAGGACTGCTTGACGTGTTCTATGAACTGGTCCCGCAGATGATAAGGAGCCTCACGGTAGGTTGCGTGGCCAGTGTATTCCTCAGGAAACGTGTACTCTATTACATTGCGAGCGGATGCTTCCATGGTTGGGTTCTCGTCCCTGTTGTTGCCATCGTCTCCTCCCTGGCAGGTTGCGACTCATGCGAGTCTTGCCGTGAATATAGAAGATTCGCGGTTGTAAACGGAGTCCGAAAACACGTTTTCTGTCAGTAGACGGTGGAACTTGGGGATTAATGGCAATGGATGGGAAGCCGCCGTCAATCATCGTAGATTGGGAACAAACACGTCCTTGATTGAAAAAGGCAGCTGGCCTGTCTAACGATTCATCACCCTCCACCCCTCGCCTGTCGTTCCAACGCCGCGCCGAGGTCCCGGCCTGGGACATAAAGCTCTGTCCTGGTGCGAACCTTGCCCGACCCGTCGCGAGCATAGAGCTACTTGGTCGCATATCGAGTAATGCTCGTATTCAGTGCGGCGACGTGGTCGCGGCGATGATCTCGCTGGGGGGCTGTTTGACGAAAAGCCCGACCAAAGCGAGCTCGGGCGAGATCGTGAACATAACGATCGTATTTTGGAGGCCGGACCCCGGCGAGTAAGGTCTCGGCTTTCCGTCAACCCAATCTAGGATTACCGGATCGTCGGATGCCGCATAGGTGCAGCCAGGCGCGGCCGAGAGGAAGGACCAGCTCCTGCGAGCCAGTTGCTCAACAGCCGTCGGGACCGATTCGAGCTCCAATCCAAACAGGTAAGTCTGATCGATCGCAACCTTACGTTCGCCTCGATCGATGAGGTCCTTCATATCCTCGTAGTTGATGTCATCGCGGACTAAGGGCGCCATTCGCTCGCGCCTGCTTCACCGAATCGTCGAAGCGATCCTTATCCTGCAGCATCATTTTCATAATGCCGTTGACGACTTTCAGATCAAAATTTTCGGTCATTGACCTGAACCGTGGATTACGCACGGCCACGTTCCCCATCAGAAGCATAACAGAAGAAAAATGCGCCTCCGATGGGAAGCTGATCGCCTCTATCATCTCGGCCAGATGCACTGAGATTTCACCCTCGATCTCGGCCATCCCGTCCTCGACGTGGTTAGGGTCATAGCCCTCGACATCGATCCGGAAGAAGTGGCGCCGACTGCCGACTTCCGGACCAAGGTCTCGAACGATTTTCTCGTCGACTGATCGTAGCAGAAGACCTTGGCTTTCCGCTTGTCACAGCCGACGCTGAAATTCCGCAGATAGAACTGAGGGGTGAAGTGGTGGTTTGCCTTCTCTGCCATTATTGCCCGCAATGCTTGCAGACCCGTGGAGGCCTGCTCCAGGGATCTGGCGATCCGGAACCGGCTCAAAACAGTCCGCGTTTGCCCGCGTTGCCGTGCTCGCCTGCGAACACATGCTCAAGCACCCCGTCCGGAAGTGGGAACGGCGGATCCTGGTTTTCGATGATTATGAACTGCGCCTCGTCGCGGCGTTCTATCAGATAGTTGTAGAAGTGCACGTTTAGACCTGCCGCGGCTACGGTAGCTTCGTCAGAGCTGAGTTCCTTGTGCTTTGACTTCAGCGGGTCGCGGTAGCTGAGAAGCGGGCTGTCGAGGACGAGAATACCCGGATGCGGCAACTCGCGTTTCCGGCAGACATCCATGACCCCAATCTTGAACGCTGCGTTGAGCAGCGCCCTTACACCCTTGCCGTTGGCGTTACGCTGCTTTCCGTTTAGGAGGATATCATGCGTCTGCTCGTGGAAAGTGATACGCGGATCCCCCGGATACTTCCACTTCCTGAAGATGTCCTCCACCGCAGCTGCGAGTTCATCTCCAACGACCGTCCCGACACCGACCGCGACGCTTCCCTTGGCGACCCCTTTCGTCTTGAACTTCAACAGCTCGGCCTGGCGGACCCGAAGTCCGCTGATGCGCCTCTCAACGGACGTTGCGTCATGGAGCTTCTTTCGGGCCACATCGATCCCCTCATACTGGTCGCGTGTCTTGACGGCGGCTTCCCGTGCGGTCTCGATCTGCTCATCTTTCACTTCGATGTCGCCGGAAAGGGAGGCGATCCGCCTCCGCATTCCGATCGCTTCGGCCTGAAGTGAAGTGATCGCCTTCGTCAGCCCGGCGCTTTCGGCTCGGACTTTGCGCAATTCTGCCGAAACGGCCTTCTGGGAAGTTTCGACAGCCTCGAAGCCGTGTTCGACATGCTGATGCTCGGGATCAGCACCACACAGGACGCAAGGACGCTTCGCTCCGGCCACAAGGGCCGCGGCCCCCTCCTCCAGCATCATAAGCCTGCGGATATCGCTGGCAAAGCTTGTTGCGAGCAGTTCGAACCGTTCAATGGTCAGGACCGCCTCGTCCGCCCTCTCCGTCAGTTCATCGCGCTCGGACACCAGTCGTCGACGTTCCATGGAGAGCGCGTCGAGAGCGGAATGTCCTGCAGCCAGGTTCGATCTGAAGGTTTTCAACGTCGCATCTAGCCGCTCGGCCTGTTCGTCGAGGTTCAAGATCGTCAAGTCTTCGACATCGGGATACATGGCGGCGAGTTCTGCGACCGCCGTGTTCAGCATCTCCTCAACGATTTCAATACGACCAGCGTTCGTCTGTCTCTGCTGCTTGGTATCCGGCACTTTCACCATCGACTTGTCGTCGACACCTGTGAGGATGAACTTCAGGACGTTCTTGTTGAAGGTGTCGCTACTCTGGCGGTCGACGACGATTGGGCTTTCCTCCGCGATCATCGGGGTCTCTTCCGTGAACAGGTAGCTGGCGAAATGCCGGATCGTGAACGTCGCCTTGTCGCCGGTCTGAGTCCTGGCAATTTCCGTGTCGCCGACGCCGAGTTCTCCAAGCAGGAAAGTCGAGAGGCTCTCCTTCTTGGTCGTGTGGTTTTCGGCCAGCGTGCGGTCACTTTTCCGGCCGAGTGCCTGCTCGAACTCACCCTCGAAAAGGTCGTACCCGCCTTTTGACAGCGAACGGGCGAGAGTGATCCGCCCGCTTTTTGGCACATCAATTTCTAACCAGCATCTGTCGTATGCGACGGCCTCGGCCAGGCCCGGCAGGGCGGACCCTCCTCCGAACATGTAGTCGAGCGCCTTGACGGCGAAGGATTTGCCAGCCTGCGAACCGCCCCAGACCACCGTTAGTCCCGGCGCGAAGTCGAGGTAGACGGCCAGTCTATCCGGCCCGGTGAAGGCGAGGCGCCGCAAGATGAACCGGGACGGTGACATGTCAGACGCCAGCCTGGGAGGTGCCATGCCCGAAACTATCGGTCCATTCCCCGATGTTACCGACGACCATGGACCTGAATCCGGCCTTTGACAGTTCGCGCACCTGTCCGGCCACCCAGCTGGCGCAGATCTTCAGGTCTTCAGAGTAGGGGGATTCGAGCAACTCGACATACGAAGCGGCTTCCTCGGAGGCTCGCCACGCGAATCCCTCATCGTCGGCGACCTTCTCCAAGAGATGGCATTTGCGCATAAGGTCGAGCCCTGCCTCCACAATGCCGCGCCGGACGAGCAGCTCGCCCTTCCGGCTGCTGACCGCGGCGTGAAGCGACATCGGTCCGCCGACGTCGGAGGCGTGGACGACGACGTGATCGTAAAGGACAACCTCGCTGAGGTCGGCGGTCATCGGCCGCAGATGCTCGAGCACGACCACGGCACGAATCCCGGCCTCGAGCGGCGTATGATACAGGTCTGAAATGCTCGCGCTCATGGGCTCCATCTGATCCTTCCGTCCGAAACGAGGTGATGGCACGTACCCTGCTTCACGGGAGGCCGGGCCAAGGTACCCAGAATTCCTGCAGGCGCCGCCCCCGTGTGTTTCATCACCGCGTCGATCCTCGCCAAAGGCGATGGGTGCGCCTCGTTATAGACCTCGATCAGTAAATGGTAGATGTCGTTCTTGAATACGTCGACCGATCTGGCCGCCGTATTGTCGCGGTGGAAGTCGCGGAACGCGCACGCCTGATAATAGCGCTGTCTCTGGATCCTAAGGTGCTCCCCGAATTTAGGGTCCGTAAAGACGTCCTCCAGCGTCGCGAAGTCCAATCCGGCCGATCCCGCATAGACTTCCTGAAGCTGCGTCAGATACGTCAGCTCTATGTCGCTGATTTCATCGGGCGTTTCGCCTTCGGGCGCTTCGCCAGGCGGCAGGCCCAGCACCTGGACAAGAGCCGGAAGCGCGGCGGGATCCTTGACCAGTTTCGGCGCCGTCAGGCACTCGACCGCCGTGAAGTCGTAGCGCTCGATCGAGGCCCGGATTTCGGACGTGAGTTCGACGGGATTTCTGGCGGTTATCCTCATCCGGCAATGCTTGTCCCAAGCCTCCAGCAGCGCCTTCCCTATTCGGGACGGGTTCTGCAGCAGCGTAGTCAACGAGCCGTCGATGCCTCGCGGCGAAACGAAGATGTACCGTCGCGGCAGCGTCGCGTAGGCGCCGGCCGCATGATGGTGGAAGACCTTGCCCAGCTCCGTCATAGCCTCGCCGATCCGAAGCTTCGAGCCGCGTGTCTTCCGCTTGCACTGGTAAAGGTCCCACGCGCCATCATGGCGGGCGCGCGAGAGAAATCCTATCACGTCCCGGCCCTTGTCATTGGCCGCACCAACGCGCTCGACTTCGACGTAGTCTTTCGATTTCCGTTCGGCGTATATCTCGACGAACTCTTCGAGTTCGTTGTCCTCGAGTTCGACGATGCGCGTTGCTGGCTTTGTCACGTCCGCCCCTGAATCGATCCCTTTGCCTGAGTATCGCATCGGCGCGCCGCGTCGACAACGCTCAAACCGGCATCGATCTGAAGACATTGTTGGATGGTTTCGCCGACGACATCATTCGCGCGACGTCAAATTTCCGTGCTCTTTCCGGATAGTGGGATAGCCGCTTCCCACCCTGTCATGGACAGTTCATCAACCTGAACGGACCGGCAGCTTTGAAAAGATTGCCTAGACGGCCTGAACGACTGAAATGAGGCGCAGAGCCGGCATTGGTTCGGGGCAGATCAGCTCGTCTATTGTGCCCGATGTTTCGGCTTGCCGCCGGCAAATTGCTTCAATGCATTTGCCCGCCTAGAAAGGTGCCCCCTCGGACTCACTGATCGCTGTCACTTATTCGGACCCTGAAATTGCCTGCCGCCGCGATTTCTCTGACTTGTCGACGACAGGGAGCCCTTCCTTTCTGGCCTTGGCAAACGCTCGATCGCTCTCCAGGAACTCCGCCAGCATGAACGGGATCAGTTCCGCTACCGATTCGGACTCGCCATAGGTCTGACGATAAAGGGCCGCATAGTCCTTCAGTGCTTGGTTCAGGTCTGCACTTACGCTTATGGTGATCTTCGAAGGTGTCCGATCCGGAAGTTTGCCGAGTTTCAGATTGGTCATGATGACTCCAGTCAATTCGGGTACGGCCGTAGCACAAGATCCTTGTGCACGATGACGCGCAGTGGCCAACCAGGGCGGACGGTGATCGTGGGCTGAATATTGAGGTTCTTCTCGGTGATGCGCTGGCCAGCTTGACTAACGTTCTGCTGAGCGGATTCGCGGATTGCTTTGACCAAGTCGCTTTCGTCTTGCCCGAGGCTCAGCTCCGTGCCGACCCCCAGCAACGTGGCCAGCGCAACGCCTTTCATCAGCTGCCAGGTGTGGAAATCCACCTTGTCCTCAAGCCCGGCATAGCCGGCGGTGTCCGTCGCCGGCAGATTGTCGATTTCGATCGAAGAGCCGTCGGGCAGCAGTATCCGTTGCCAGACCAGCAGCGCGCGCCTTTGTCCAAAGGCAACAACGCTGTCATAGGTGCCAATCAGGCGAGAGCCTTGCGGAATGAGCAAGGTGCTGCCGGTGACTGTGTCGTGCACATTCTCGGTGACCTGTGCGACGACGAGGCCGGGCAAGTCGGAATTGATGCCAGTGATCAGGCTCGCTGCGATGACGCTGCCGGCCATCAGCTGATACGGCGAAGCCGGCGTCTGCAGTGCATGCAGATTGTAGATTCCACTTGTGTTCCGCTGGCTGACAAAATCGAGCTTGCGCTGTTGATTGTTTTGGTCGCCCTCGGCCGGTGCAACGGAAGCTGAATCGCGTGCGGCATCGGATTGTGGAGCCGTTCCATCAAAGGGTGGACGCCCGCCCTGCCCGTTGCCGGCGGCATCCGCTTGCCGGGGTCGATTTTCGATCCGGAAGAAGACTTGCGATTCGCGCGCCTCGATCGCCTGCTGTGCAAGGCGCTGCTCCTCCGCCGAAACCTCCTGGCCCGGCGCGATGCCCAGCTGGCGTTGGTGCTCAAGGATGGGGCGGCCGAGGTCGCCGGGCAGCGGTGGTCCAAGCACCGGAGGCTTGGGCTTGATCCCGGAATAGTCCTTAGGCAGCCTTTCAATTGCCTCCGCGGTTGGCTTCCGCTCGGTGTTGTAAAGCTCTTCAGCCTGCTCTTTGATGCGCAGTGCCGGTCCTTGCAGCGCCATCATGGTGACGGCTAGAACGGTCCCGGAACCAACAGCAGCAATGGCGACAATAATGCCGCGCTTGAAGCGCACAGCGCGGCGAGGCGAGGCCCGCAGCTGCAGCTGTTCTGGATCGAGTTTCGGTGGAGCATCGGAGCGGGAAGTATCCGTCATGGGCCGTCCCTCACCTGCTGGAACGCGAAAAGAGCAATATCCGCCGCGGCGCTTGCCTGCCGTCGGTCCTCGTGATGCGCACCACCTGCTGCTGCTTGGCGCCGAGGCGCAGTTCGGCCGCGGCGAAGAGGCGATCGACGATGTAATAGTTGCCCCGTACGCGGTAGTTGACGAGCTGGTTGTCCCCGTCAGCACCGACGATGAAGAGCGGCGGGGCCTCGCCCTGATCGATGCGGCGCGGAAACTCGATGTAGACCTTGCTGCCATCATCGAACGCGCGCGTCGGCCTCCAGGGCGGCATGTCGCCGGTAATCGAATAGCGGAAGCGAATATTTTCGAGAGCCACATTCGACGCCACTGGCATAGCGGCGTCGGCCTGCGCATTGCGCCGGCGTAGCGCGATGATCTGGTCCTCGCTGTAAGTCCAGGAGATGGCCGCCATGGCGGTCTTATCCGTGCTTTGAAGCTGCAGGTGATAGCTTCGCCGGTCCGTGGTGATCACCAGATTGGTGGCAAGTCCTGGCGCGAAGGGCTTCACCAGCACATGGGTGCGCTGGTCATCGCCGGAGCCACTGACGGTGTCGCCAATTACCCAGCGCACTGTATCGCCGGCCGACACGGATTGGAGTTTCTCGCCTGACTGCAGAGCGATATCGCTGACGCGCTCCGGTGCGGCATAGAGCTGGTAGAGCGCGCCTTCGGCAAAAGGGTAAACCTGCACCGCATTCACATAGCCATATTTGGTGGGTTGCTGCGTCGCCGCCTTGTTGGCATCGGCGACACGTTCTTCAGGCGAGCGCCTGTCTTCAGCAGCCTTGCCCGGCTCGGGCTGCAACTGGCCGGGCAGCGGCAGCGGTGTCGGCACTTCCACGACCTTGACGGGCTTCTCCGGCGCCTTCTCGATTGCCGCCGGTTGGAACTTGGCAGCATCATAGGAAATCTGCGGTGGCGGCACCGGCTTCGAGGCACAGGCGGAGATGACCGCAGCCGACGTCGACAGGACCAGCGCAGTGCGGAGCGACGAGAGTCTATTTATCATTGGCGGGCTCCTTTGGGGGAACGGAAGTCTGCGCGGCGCTGTCCAGCTCGCGCGACCAGTCGATGGCATTGATGAAGACGCCGAGCGGGTTTTTGCGCAGCTGATCGGTATTGTTCGGCGGCCGGATCACAATGGTGAGGATCCCGGTCCAACGCGTTGTGCTGGCGAGGCTGCCGCGCTCAAAGACCTGCTCGGTCCATTTGACTTGAAAGGAGCTGTCGGACGCTCGAACCACGCTCGTCACCTGCACCGAGACGCTGCGCGTGCCGATCTTGCCGAACGGGTCATTGGCCTTAGCGTACTCATTGAGAAAGAGGGCTGCACGGTCGGTGGCGAAGTCGTAGGCCGAGAGCCAATTCTGCCGCACTAGCACCGCATCGGTGGAGACGGAGCGGACATTCTGGATGAAATGGCCGAGATGCCAGGCAATCTGGGCATCGTCGGGCTCGTAGGTTTGGATTGCCGGCGCGACAGCCCGTGTTTCACCGAAGCGGTCAACCTCGACAACATAAGGCACGACGCGGCCCTGCATCGACTGCCACAAGAGTCCACCAGAGAGCCCGATGGCCAGAGCGAGGCAGCCAAAGGCCATCAGGCGCCAGTTCCTTGCCTGCACGCGCGCAGTGCCGATGCGCTCGTCCCAAAGTTGGGCCGCCTTCTGGTATGGTGTGACCGGGTGGGGCGTCTTCCCGTAACGCTGAACAGGTCGCTTGAAGAGCATCTAGTCTTCCTTATCGTTGAGAGAGGGGTTGGCCCCGCTTCCACCCCGATCGCCATCGCGGACGGCCTGCGTGGCGGCGTGGCGATGGGCGCGCGCGGTCTGTTGGGAACGCAAGCGCCTCGCCCACGCCGGCGCGGCATTGGCACCTGACGCGGCAGGGTTTCCGATCATTGATGCGGTCGGCGTGCCGCCCGTCGCGGTCCAGGCGGCATCGCGGCCGGCATCGGCGCTGCGCCGGAATGGTTCTGTTGCAGATCGCATTCCCCGCATCGCGGCGCCGCCAGCTGCGCCGGCAACGCCCTGCAGTCCAGCAGCTACGCCGGAGAGCCCGGACTCGGGCGATGTTGCACGCCGCATCTGCCAAGCTGTGGAAGCAGCCGATCCCATGGCCGTGCCGGCTCGAACGGCGGCGAGACCGCCGCCGGTTGCCATGCGCGCGCCGGCAAGCGCCGCACCTCCGGCAACGAGCGTTGATCCGGCAGCCGCCGCGGTGGTTCCGAGTGCGGCTCCCGCGCCAAGCTGCGGCGCGCCCGAGACAAGACCCGAGGCAATTCCCGGCCCGAAAATGCCGAGCCCAAGCAGCGCCAACGCGCCCAGTACCTGTGACATGGCCGCGGCCAAGTCCGGCTCCTTGCCTTGCAGCGCGGAAGCGAACTCGCCGAAGAGCGTGGAGCCGATGCCGACGATGACAGCAAGCACCATCACCTTAATGCCCGACGAGATCACATTGCCGAGCACGCGCTCGGCCAGAAACGCCGAGCGGTTCCAGAGCGCGAAAGGCACCAGAACAAAACCGGCCAATGTGGTGAGTTTGAACTCCAGAATGGTGATGAAGAGCTGAATTGAAAGAATGAAGAAGGCGATGAGGACCAGGAACCAGGCGAGAAGCAGCACGAAGATGGTCAGCGCGTTGCCAAAGATCTCGGGGAAGCCGACTAGCTGGCTCGCTTGATTGAGCAGCGGCCAGGCGCCCTCGAAGCCGGCCGCGGCAATGCGGCCTGGCCGCAGGAGACTGTCGGCCGACAGATTGCCGGCCGATGCGTTGATGCCGAGCCCGGCAAAGGAATGGTAGATGATGTCGGCGAGGTTCTTAAAATTGTTCAGGATGAAGGCGAAGGCGCCGACATAGAGCACTTTTCGGACAAGCCGGCCAAGAACATTGGGCTCGCCGCCGAACGCCCAGACCAGGCCTGCCAGCGTGATGTCGATGCCGATCAGGATGGTGGTGAGAAAGGCGACGTCGCCCGAAAGCAGACCGAACCCGCTATCAATATAGCGGGTAAAAGTCTCCATGAAGCGATCAATGACGCCGAGGTCATTCATGTCGCCGCCTTCCTCGTTGTCTTGAAGAACTGCTGATCAGTTGCCGGGATAGGCCGTACCGGTGCCCAGGAAACGCTTCGTCGTCTCGCGGGCGGCTTCCTCAGACTGCGCCTTGCGGGCAGCATCTTCGGCTTCAGCCCGGAACTGGGTCGCGAGCAGCGTCTGGATCTGCATCTGCTGCTTGGTCGAAAGCGCGATCAGCTGATTGGTGGCCTGGCTTGCCTCAAGGGCACCTGCCGCGCCCTGACTGCGGTTGACGAGATCGGTAAGCAGGTCGCCGTCGGCCCGCACGTTCTCCACGATCTGCGACTGCGCGCTCATGGTTTGGCGGAACGCCTGCATGGCGTTTTGCCAGCGCTCGCGCGCGGCGCTCGCCACATCGCTGACCTTGATTGTGGCGTCGTAGCTTTCCGGATATTGCACACGCCACTGGTTCTGAAGCTTGTCGAGATCGAAGCTCAGGCCGCTGGCCTGGGTCATCAGGCCGTCGATCCGTTGGAGCGAACCTGTGAGCTGGCCCACGGAAGAAAAATCCAGGCGCTGAAGGTGCCGCGCCATGTTCTGCAGCATCGTCGCCTGGTTCTGAAGCGACTGGATCTGGTTGTTTATCTGCTCCAGGGAACGTGCCGCTGTCAGCACGTTCTGCGCATAATTCGATGGATCGAACACGATCAGGGCGTGGGCCGGCTGGACGTAGTCGGCCATTGGTTTTGCGATCAGGGAAACGGTGATCAGGCTGGTGAGAAGGCGGCGCCGCATCATGACGATTGCTCCTTGTCTGGTTGAGGGAATTGCTGGAGAAGCTCGGCAGCCCAATCGAGGCCGCGCGCACTCAGGAACCGGGAAGCAAAGCTGTCCTGCCCGTGCTCTGACAGGACGCTGTCGATCAAAGCTTGCGTGGCCGGATCAGAGGCGCCGCAGAGCGCAAGAGCGATCGGGCCGAGCCCGAGCTCGAAGAGGCGGTTGCCGCGGCGCGACTGCAGATAATACTGGCGCTTCGGTGTGGCACGGGCGACCAATTCGATTTGCCGCTCGTTCAGGCCGAAGCACTCATAGGCTGCCCGCACCTGCGGTTCCACGGCACGGTCATTGGGGAGAAAAATGCGCTGTGGGCAGCTCTCGATGATCGCCGGCGCGATGGAAGAGCCAGCGATGTCTGCAAGTGACTGCGTGGCGAAAATGACGGAGACGTTCTTCTTTCGCAGCACCTTCAGCCATTCGCGGATGCGGGCGGCAAAGAGCGGGTTGTCGAGATAGACCCAGGCCTCGTCGAGCATGAGCAGTGTTGGCCGGCCGTCGAGCCGCTCCTCGAGGCGATGGAAGAGATAGGTGAGCACCGGCAGCGCGGCGCCTTCCTGGTGCATCAGCTCTTCGGTCTCGAAACACTGCACATCCGACAAAGCCAGCCGATCTTCATCGGCATCGAGCAGCCGGCCGAAGGGACCGTCGAGCGTGTAGGGCATCAACGCGGCCTTGAGTCCATTGGACTGAAGCAGAACCGACAGGCCCGTCAGCGTGCGTTCCCGCACCGGCGCAGTGGCAAGGCTGATGAGTGCCGACCAGATCGCCTCCTTTACCTCCGGCGTAACGGTGACATTCTCATGGGCAACGAGGCCGGCGATCCATTCCGCCGCCCAGCTGCGAGTAGCCTGGTCGCCGATATTGCTCAGTGGCTGGAAGGCAAGCGCACCATCCGCGCCCAGAGCGTGGTGTTCTCCGCCCATGGCCAGTGTTGCCGCACGAGCCGAATTGCCGTTGTCGAAGACATAGACCTGCGCCCCGGCATAGCGTCGAAACTGCAGAGCGACTAGCGCAAGCAGAACCGACTTGCCGGCACCGGTCGGACCAACGACCAGCATGTGGCCGACATCGCCGACGTGGGTGGAAAGCCGAAACGGTGTCGACCCGTTGGTCTCTGCGAAGAGAAGCGGCGGGGATTCGGTCCCAGTCACGTTGGTGAGATGCTCGTTATCCACCGGACCGGCCCACGCCGACGACAGCGGCATGACATGGGCAAGATTCAGCGTGTGAACGAGCGGCTGGCGAACGTTAGCGTAGACATGACCGGGCAACGAGCCGAGCCACGCCTCGACCGCATTGATGCTTTCACGGATCGTGGTGAAGCCGAGCCCATTGACTATGCGCTCAACCGCTCGGAGCTTTTCCGCGGCGGTCTGCCGGTCCTGGTCCCATACCGTCACCGTTGTGGTGAGATAGCCGAAGCCGACGTGATCGCCGCCCAATGTCTGAAGGGCGGCATCCGCATCGAGCGCCTTGTTGTCGGCGTCACTATCGACGAGAGGGACGGGTTCGTTGGTCACGACCTCGCGCAGGATGGCTGCGACCGATTTGCGCTTGGCAAACCACTGACGGCGCAACCGGGTCAGTGTCTTTGTGGCTTCCGTCTTGTCGAGCGGGATGAAGCGCGTCATCCAGCGGTAGGCGAAATCCTGATGGTTGAGCGCGTCGAGGATCCCTGGCCGGGTGACGTTCGGGAAACCAAGGATGGTGAGGGTGCACAGATGCTGCTCACCTAGCATCGGCTCCAGGCCGCCGGTAAGCGGCGCGTCAACCAGAACACCGTCGAGATACATTGGCGTTTCCGGCATGGCGACCGGATGGCGGTAGGTCGAGATTGTGCCGTGCAGATAGGTTAGCGTCTCGGCATCATCGAGGGCGCGCACTTCCGGCATGAAGCCGGACAGCAAATCCAGGACGCGGTCGGTCCCGTCGCGAAACCACGCCAGCTCCTGGCGCCAGTCTCTAGCCCCTCCCGAGTGATGCGAGTCGACCAGTGCGCTTTCCGCCCGCGCCTGGCCATCTGGCGCCGGCATGAAGACCAAGGTCAGATGATAGCGACTCTCGAAGTGCGCGACCTTGCCCTCGAAGGCCGCGCGCCGTTCCTCATCGACCAGCCATGAGGCAGCATCGGGAAAAGCCGAGCTCGGATAGCCCAGCGCTTCAACGCGCTCGGCCTCGAAAAACAACCCCCATCCGGAGCCCAACCTTCGTAGCGCATTGTTGGCTCGTGCGCAGATGCCGACCAATTCGGCTTCGGTCGCGCTTTCAAGGTCGGGGCCACGGAACCGGAAGGTTCGCTGGAAGCTACCGTCTTTATTGAGCACGATGCCGGGCGCCACCAAAGCGGCCCAGGGCAGATGATCGGCCAGCCGATCGGCTTTGCCGCGATACTCCGAAAGGTTCAGCATGCAAGCCACCCTTTCAGGCGAAGATGACGGACAAGCACGCTGGCGAAGTCCGGATCGCGGCGAGCGGCAAAGACCGCGAGCGTGTGGCCGGCGATCCAGAGCGCCAGTCCGGCGATCCACTGCTGCAGGCCAAGGCCTATTGCCGCGGCCACAGTGCCGTTGAGGATCGCCACCGCTCGCGGCGCGCCGCCCAGCAGGATCGGCTCAGTCAATGCCCTGTGAACGGGGACTTCGAAACCCTCGATATGCTGCTCTCCGGTGGCCATCAAACGAGTGCCCCGCCGCCGAAGGAGAAGAAGGAGAGAAAGAAGCTCGATGCCGCGAAGGCGATCGACAGGCCGAAGACAATCTGGATCAGCCGGCGAAAACCGCCTGCCGTGTCACCGAAAGCAAGGGTCAGGCCGGTGGTGATGATGATGATCACCGCGACGATCTTGGCGACCGGTCCCTGCACCGACTCAAGGATCTGCTGCAGCGGCTGTTCCCAAGGCATGCCGGAGCCCGCTGCGTGGGCCGGGACGGTGAGAAGAAACGCGAGCGCGGTGGACGAAAGGAAGCGAAGCTTCTTGAGCATGAGGTGACCTTTCAAAACTGCTGGAGTTGCGGAAGCGTGAGCGGGGTGACGGCGTAATCACCGCTGCTGTCGAGACCGGTGACCTCCGCGATCGCGTCAATGCGGCGCGAGGATCCGCGCCCAGCGATGAAGACGATCAGATCTACCGCATCAGCGATGAGGCGGCGGGGAACGGTGACGACGGCTTCCTGGGCGAGCTGCTCGATACGGTAGAGAGCGGAGCGCGCCGAATTGGCGTGAACCGTCGCGATGCCGCCGGGATGCCCGGTGTTCCATGCCTTCAGCATGTCCAGGGCTTCCGCGCCCCTGACTTCGCCCACGATGATGCGGTCGGGTCTGAGCCGCAGGGTCGAGCGCACGAGATCGGCGAGCGTGACCGACCCCCGCCTCGTCCTCAAGGCAACGCAATCCTTCGCCGCGCATTGCAGTTCGCGCGTGTCCTCGATCAGGATCACCCGCTCGTCGCAATCGGCGGCTTGTGCCAGCAGCGCATTGGCAAGTGTTGTCTTGCCCGACGACGTGCCGCCGGCGACGAGGATGTTGCGCCGCTCGCGGACCGCCTTCTTCAGCGCATCGGCCTGCAGCGGCAGCATGACCCGATCGGCGACATAGTCGGCCAACGTGTAGAGTTTCGCCGCAGGCTTTCGGATGGCGAAGCATGGCCCCAGCACGACAGGCGGCAGCAGACCCTCGAAGCGCTCGCCCGATGGCAATTCGGCGCTGACAATCGGATTGTCAGCATGCGCCTCGGCGCGCACGTGGGAGGCGACCAGGCGGATGATGCGTTCGGCCTCAGAAGGATGCATGTGCACGCCGGTGTCGACCCGGCCTTCACCCAACCGGTCGAGCCGCAGCGCACCGTCGGGATTGACCATCACCTCAATGACGGTCGGATCGGCAAGGGCTTCGGTGATCGCCGGACCCATGGCGGTGCGCAGCATGACGCGGCGGCGATGGTCGGCTTCCGGATGAGAACTCATCCTTCCCCTCCCCTGCGATCGTCGGTGCCAAGTGACCGTTTCCCGGAAGCGATTTGGCGGCCGACCTGTTCGACGAATTTGTCGAAGCGCTCCTGGGCAATCGCTTGCGTGGCCCTGTCCGGCACCGGCGTGTGAGCATGAAGCGTGATCGAAAAGCGGATGAAGAGCGCCAGGCTCTCCAGGATCATCTCGACATCGCGCCTGACATGTCCGAGGTCGCGGGAAAGACGGTCGAGCCTCTTGCCGTAGCGCTGGTCGAGTTCATTCTCCCCACGCCGCTCGATAAAGGCCTCGACCGCGTGCGCCACAATGGCCGATTTGGTGGTCGATGGATTGCGGCTGAGGTTCTCCAGCTTCTCGCTCAACTCGGGTTCAAGCAAAAACTGGTGACGAATGCGGTGGGGCTTCATGCTGCTCGTTCCTCTGACCGGCGCTGATGCACCGGCGACGGGAACGAGCATCGTCGAGATCCTCGAAATCGCTTACGGCCGTTATCTACGCTGAGATACGCCCGCGTATGGCGCGCCGTTCAGAAGCCGGGCACGATGTCCTTGTCGTCGCCCATTCCCTCATTGAGGCCGTACGCACGTGCTGCGGTGGAAATCCGATCCATGACGCGCTTGTCGGCGAGCGTCTCGCAGTCATCGTCTGCGGGCGTGAACAGATCGCCATGATCAGGCTCCTGGGCGACGAGGGTCCGTTCTTCGGGCAGGCCCGGATGGCGCTGCTGCTGGACACCTCCGTCTTCGATTGCCGCGCCGGCACTGTCGTCGTCGCCAGCAAGACGCCGATCCACGCCGCGCACCTGTCCGCTCCAATCGTCCGGGCGCGACGTGGGCCGATCCGCGTAGGCACCGTCGCGCAGCACCGGCGAAGGCAGCACTCGCTCCGTGAAATTCGGATCCTGGTAATAACGCAACTTCTTGGCGCGAATCGGCGGCAATCCCGAAACCAGGATTAGTTCGTCAGCCTGCGGCAACTGCATCACCTCACCCGGCGTCAGCAGGGGGCGAGCGGTCTCTTGGCGGCTTACCATGACGTGGGACAACCAGGGCGCCAACCGATGGCCGGCATAGTTACGCATCGATCTGAGTTCCGTCGCGGTACCGAGCGCGTCCGAGATGCGTTTGGCCGTGCGCTCGTCATTTGAGGAAAAGGCAATCCGCACATGGCAATTGTCGAGAATGGCGTTGTTCTCGCCATAGGCCTTGGAGATTTGGTTCAACGATTGCGCTATCAGATAAGCGCGGATGCCGTAGCCTGCCATGAAGGCGAGCGCAGTCTCGAAGAAGTCGAGCCGACCGAGCGCCGGAAATTCATCCAGCATCATCAGGAGCTGATGCTTGCGGCTCTTCTTTGGATCGCCCTCCAGGCGCTCGGTCAGCCGCCGGCCGATTTGATTGAGCACCAATCGCACCAGGGGCTTAGTGCGCGAGATATCCGACGGCGGCACGACCAGATACAGCGACATCGGTCGCTCGGCATCCACAAGGTCGGCAATGCGCCAGTCGCAGGCCGATGTTGCCGCGGCCACCGTTGGATCACGATAGAGCCCGAGAAACGACATGGCGGTCGAGAGAACGCCTGAGCGCTCGTTCTCTGACTTGTTCAGCACCTCACGAGCCGCCGAGGCCACGACCGGATGGACCTGGGGCTTGTCCACCGTGCCGAGGTGGTTGGTGGTCATCATCCGCTGCAGTGTCGCAGCGAATGAGCGTTGCGGGTCCGACAGGAAGGTGGCGACACGGGCGAGTGTCTTTTCCTCTTCGGCGTAGAGCACGTGCAAGATGGCGCCAACTAGGAGTGAATGACTGGTCTTCTCCCAATGGTTCCGCCGTTCCAGCGCGCCTTCCGGATCGACGAGAATGTCGGCGATGTTCTGAACGTCGCGGACCTCATCTGGACCTTTGCGCACTTCCAGCAGCGGGTTGTACCGCGCCGATCTCGGATCGGTCGGATTGAACAAGAGACAGTGCGAGAACTTCGACCTCCAGCCAGAGGTCAGCTGCCAGTTCTCGCCTTTGATGTCGTGAATGACGGCCGAGCCGGTCCAGGAAAGAAGGGTTGGAACAACGAGTCCGACGCCCTTGCCCGAACGTGTCGGCGCAAAGGCCATGACGTGTTCCGGTCCGTCATGGCGCAGATAGCGATAATTCAGTCCGCCAAGGAAAACGCCGGCCGGCTGAAACAGCCCCGCCTTCTCGATTTCCAGCTTCATGGCCCATCGTGAGGACCCATAGGTGGTGACCAACCCCCGCTGCCGTGCGCGCCAGAGGGACCCAGCTATCGCGGCGGCACAGCCCAGGAACCCACTGGCTCCGGCAAGTATGCCAGCCTTGTCAAAGACCTCAGGCGCATAGGCGTCAAATTGGAACCACCATTCGAACAGCTTCCACGGCTGGTAGATCGGCCAGCCGACTGTCACAAACCATGGTGCGCCGAGTGACGGCTGATAGGAGAGCATGTGGGCGCACCATTGGGTTGCAGTCCACACGCCAAGAATGACAATTGCGAATACGACAGCGATCTGCCCAATCAGCAACTTCGTGGGTGTCAATGGCTTGCTCCGCTCTTCTGGCCAGACGGACCAAACATCGCGCCGAGCGATGAGAATTCGAACGGCCGCTACGTGCGACTAGGTGCGATGACAAGGTTGATAGGCATTATTCAGCTGCGAACAGCGAAAATCCGCCGCAGCAACCGATCGGCGGTGCCAGGTACGCGGTTAGGTCGCAGAAGATGTTGGGGCTTCAGGCGCGGGCACATTGAAGATGTGCTGACAGACAAACCTTTGGAGCCGACGCGTTTGTGCGAGTAGCGAGCTGAAGGGCTCGGCGAGAAATCGTCGTTCTCAATCGGGCGACGGGGGATACATCGGCGAAGACAGGGAGGATGGGCCAGACCGAGCCGACGGAAAGGTCGTAGCCAAGGCGGCCTTGGAGCGCATAGCGCCTGGCCGGGAGGCCGCCGCCAGTCAGACTTACGCGGCGCGTCGTTGAGCGAGGTGAAGACCCGAACGGGCTCGACGAGGGTCCACGGCGGTCACAATGTGGTGGTGGTGATCGCAGTAGACGCGATCCGGCGAAGTTGGCCCAGCACAAAAACGATAACCGCCGGGTACAGAAGCGTCTTCGCTCACCGGGAAGCGGCACTGATAGAGGCCTAGCTGAATGAGGGGGACATCTCTCGAAGTTGGTCTGATATTTTCAGGCATGATGGTTTCCTAGTTCGTAGCAGTTACCAGCTGACGGCCGCAGTGCGACCCGTCGGGACGAGCTTCTCTCGTTTTGGAGGGCTATGGGTCACCATATGGTGTTGGCAGCACCATCAATGAAGCCCTACGCCCTGCTTCTGAAGCCAATAGTTTGCGACTTAAGGCCACACGCGCGAACGCATTAGCAATCTACCATCGTGTCCCCGAGGCACTCGCCCGCCGCGGTTTGCCGGCGGCGGGGTGGCACTGGCTTGTGGGGCCCTAGGCCCACTCGCGGCGCTCGCACTGGATCTCGGTGCGGGTTTCCCTTGTCTCATCGCCCTGTCAGCGCCTTGCAAATGAGCGAAACCAAGCTGTCGCGCGCTCGCTCGTGGAGTGCGCCTTTCGGCCGCCATGCAAGGAAATCATCAACGCTCATCCAATCAGCCGGGTTTGTGTCGGCGTCTGGCTGGCTGAATTCCACATACAGATGCAGTTCGTCCGGCACGAAGACGACCCTCCACAATCCTTCGATGTCATTGGCAAGGTTGTAGGCGAGGACGGTCATGGCGGGGCACTCCTTTCGCCGTGGAGCGTGCCTATCTCACGGGAAAATTCCATCGCCAGAAGTTGGTATTGACGCTCCCGCTTTCTCACAAATCCAACGTCCGCATGATGCCGAAAGGTGCAGCTAGCTTTTTTGTATCCTGGTTGGAACACGGGACCGCCGCGCAAGTTCGGTGCACGCAGCCATTCCTCCCCTCCAGGTATTGCTGCAGATCGGTATCCCGATCGGCCCGCGCTCCCCGCAAGGCGCGGGCCTTGGGGCTGTGGTGCTCATGCCATCTACTTCGATCCGCAAGATGGAATATGATCGGGATAGAAGAACCCTCTCGGTGTGGTTCGTCGCCAGCCGTAAACGGTACGAGTTTGAGGGGGTACCGCCGGAAACCTTTGCCGCGTTCCGGGCCGCGTTCGCCAAGGGCCGCTATTTCAACGACCACATCCGCAACAATTTCCGCTACCGTCTGGTTGCGAGCGATAGCGACCCGGGATGACCTGACCTGCCGGCGGCTCAGTCGTCCTATCGCTCCAACCGGCGGTTGGTGGACGCGTTGCCGCTGTGGCGCTTAGGGTTGGTTACGGTCCGCGCTCACTTGGCAAGCCCACCCCCCGCATCCCCCCGCCTGGTGCAAAGCGTTTGATCGGTCCCGCCGTTCTGGCAGTGCGGCGGGACTTTTTTGCGGTCCAGGTGGAGCATCGGCGCGCGGGGAAGGCGCGGTGCACGCAGCACCCTTTTCTCATCCAACGTACGTCGGTGGCGCGCTGAAGGGTCTCAATGACGGTCTGCCGCCGGAGCTCAATTAGCTGGACTATTGCTCGACCGGAAGCGGCTCGTGCTGCGGCTCAGCGTGATGAAAGACCTGTCCAAGATCGCGCGCGTCGAACGTTTGGCCGCAGACTGGGCAGTAGACCAAGTGCTTCGACTCGTCCTCTACCGGCCCGTCATGCGGCCTGCCCTCATAGCCGGTCGCGATGTTGTCGGTTCTAATCCGGGGCATCGACAAGTGCCTTTCGTCGTTTTGGCGGCCGATATTTCTCCATTAGCCGGACCTTGTCACGGTCGACCGTGACCAGCGGCCCGAGGTCGATCGTCACGGTGTCCTCGTCGATGCGCGTGACCTCGCCTTTCAGGTCGATTTGCTGGCCTCGGTTCACCTTGGTGTGGTCGATGATGGAATGTGGGAAGTCGTAACCTGGGATAGAGACGCTTACGCGGTCCTCTGTTATTGTTATCCGCCTTCGAACCCTGGCCGTAATCGCCACCTGGTCACCAATGCCTATTCCCCGAGCCATGCCATGGATTCTGGTGCGGGCAGTGTCCTCTTCAAGAGGCTTCTAATATACGCCCGCAATCGTAAGGCTGACCTACGACCAGAGTTACAAAAGTTGAACTTCATCGGGGAACACTCCTTCTGTCTGCCTGTTCAATTTGCCAGGCGCATCCCGCGCATTCAGACAGGAGAAAGATGATGAAACGCATCCTTTTGGCTTCGGCCGTGCTGGCGGTGTCGGCCGGGCTTTCCTTTGCCCAGACGACTAGCGGAAATTCGAGCGGAACCTCGACCACCACAACCATGCCCAGTACGACGGATCAGGGCACCGGCACGACGAGCAGCGGCACCAACATGTCCGGCGATCAGGGCACCGACACGACGACCACCAGCGGCACCACAAATCCGAACTCGGCCAGAGACTGCGCGCCGGGCCAGCAGACTGGCAGCGCTCAGCAGGCGGCGCCTAGTCAGCAGGACACGACAGCCAATACCGCCGCGCCGGGCCAGGTGAAAAAGACCGACGAAGGTTGCTGATTGGCACATCGGCTCGGGTTGGAATCACCAGCGTGTGGCTGGCTGATCTCCCCCGACCACCGCCTGAACTCAACTCGGCTGGCGAGCAAGTTCCCGCCAGCTCAACGTTCTGATGCTGAAAATACTGGACCAGATCTATGCGTTCTTACCGTGGCGCCAGCGAAGCGACGACACTGGGGCGGGACAGGCGAGGCCGCTACAGCTCCAGGCTTGTCTTCCCGGTGCGCACGGCGTCGACGACTTCGCTCATCGAGTCGAGGACGAGCTGGCCGACGATCCCCATGCGGATCAGCAACTCAGGGTCGATCGAGGGACGGCCGATCGGGCAGGCCGCACCCTAATACCCAGGCGGAAAGGCCACGCCCACGCCTGGACACGGCCAGTGTATAGCGGCGGACTGCTTGCCAATGAGCTCTAGTGATGTCGAGCGCCCGCTGCGCCGATATGAGCGTGGAGGCCACGAACAGGCGTTTCAAAGGTCTGGCCTGATCGCGCCGGTTGATGATGCGGATAAAGGCCTGGTGGCCAGGCATCAGCGGCTCGGCCGCCGCCACGATCTCGGCCTGCCGCCACTTGTAGAAGGGCGCCAGATACTGGCGGATGGCCTTGAGCGTAGCGTCATGCTGGAGCGCCAACGGATCGGGATCGATGCCGCCAAAAGGCGACAAGACCAAGTACCCAGGACCGAAGCCAACAGCGATGGGGAAGCGCGACAAGATCGTGAAGTTGGATGCCGAGGGCATGACCAGAACAGCGATAGCCAAAGGAACTGGGGTCAGTGAGCGGAGCGTTTATCGGGAGCTTCAGGGGACCGGTGAGCGCCGATAGGTGACCACTAGGACTACGAGGCGAATTAGGCCCCACCAGACTATGAAACGCTCCTCTCCCAAGCTGACCCGCGCTCTTCCGTATCTTGACCCTCAGCTTCAGACGCCTGTCGAGGAAGTGTTCGACGCTGGCCATCACCCGTGCGCCCGCACGCTCGCTGCGAACATAGAGGGCAGTCGTCGGCGTAGCGAACGAAGCAGTGCTTGCGTCGCTCCAGTTCCTTGTCGAGTTCGTCCAGCATTCCGACTTTGAAACATGGCTGATTTCCACACAGTCGCGGCGGGGCAAGACCGGCTTTTAAGCGTTTGAGACGGATCTCATGGATGGTCGCTGGCTCTGGATGACGGAAACGGATCAAAACGACGGCTGGATGCTCTGCATAGCCAACGAGATCACAATCTGCGGCTTCGGAAGCGAGGCTAGTCTCCATGACGTCAGGGCACGCCGCCGCTTCCGGTCTGCCAGCCTGACGCATGTGTCAACAGTTCCGAGCCGAAGCACTGCACCGCCCTCCCAGCCAAAGAAAGTTGGCTCGCCCGACTGGCAGAAGAAGGCCTCGATGCTTCGCGCCTTCGCGGGGCCGTCAGCCAGACCATCGCCGGTGGGCCGCCGAAGGAACGTGGCATCCTTGCCGCGCTGCGCCGATCCCGCTGCCGGAGCCGATCTCCAGGTCAAGATCTGATGCGACATCTGCTCGATACAAACCGCCTCGGAGCCCCTGCTCTAAAGGAGGGCCCAACGAAACGACCATAATCTTTTCATCTCCTCCCTCACAGCCGTCGAATTCGTCGCGGTGTGCTTGAGAAGCCGTCGGCAAGCGGCGTGACGAGCTCGAAAAATAGTTCGCGGCGTCGGACGGTGCACAGATGCTTTTTGCCGGCCGGGTCCTGTTGTACGACGAGAGGATGGTCCGGCTAGGCAAAGTGCCGGGCCCAAGGAGAGCCAGCTCAGCCTCAATCGCATCGGCCAGCGATTCTTTGAATTCGCGGTAGTCCACATTCATGCAACCACTGCCCTTGTCTTCGCGTTTAGCTGCGTTCAATCGTGGGGAGCGACAAGAATGCGGGCCTTCAGTCCAATTACAATCTGCCTCAATCGCAACCTGACGGTGGTCGCGTCCATAGCCGACGCAATGAAGGTGCTTCAGCAACCATGGCCTAGAATGGGAAAGCCGGGGCGGCTCAACGCGATCCGAATGGTCGAGGAGTCCCTCGCCGGGCATTGCAGCCAGCAAGCTGCGCTCGAGGCCTTCAAGGCGGCCGCGGCTGAACAGGGACTCCTTAGAACAAGAGGGACCACCGCAGGTCTGGGGAAAATTGCGCGGATGGTTGAAGATCTGATGTGAGGTCATGCCGGCCTCCCTAACACTGAAGAGCCGCCCCACTTGAAGCCCGAAATACTGCCTTCTCCCGCGGCAGCCGAAACGCCTCAAAACGGGCTATTAGCCTGGACGTGAGGAGGCCCTGGCTGTACAGTCTAAATGAGATCGACTGGTCGTCGTAGGCCCGTCGAAGTCAACGGGCTGGACCAAGCGTGTCAAAGACACGACTGGCGAAGAGATCGTGCCCAGCAGAGCGTGAGGGATCGCGATGCCAAGACCGATGCCGTCGAGCCGAGACACTCGCGGTCGAAGAGACCACGGAGAAGCATCTGCTCATCAAGCCCAGTTCTCCGCGCAATCCTGATCGCGATTTTTGATAAGGTGCAGCCGCACTGTTTGGCCAGCGCAGAAATTCACCGTCGGTTAAGTGGGTCCTGGCTGTCCCGGACGCGGACAGCCGAGCGTCCGTGCGAAGCGTCGCGAGATTTTTGAACAAAAGCGCGAGCTCTCTACCTTACCGAGGGCTTCAGGCGGAAAGCGTTCAAGAGGGCCGTAGCGGCCAAGCAGCCGGGCAGCCGAGACCAGGCCGATGCCTTCGAGACCCGGATAGCCATCGGCGGCATCACCGACGAGCGCGAGGAAATCTGGAATGAGGGCCGGCTCAACTCCGAACTTCTCGCGTACACCCGCGCCATCGCGAATTTTCTGGGTCCTGCGGTCTACCTGGACCACGTGGTCACCGCGGACACACTGCGCGAGATCCTTGTCCGGCGTCCAGATGCACGCCTTCTGCACGCGCTCATCGGCAGCCGCGCTGTGCGCCGCGGAGGCCAGCGCGTCGTCGGCTTCGAGCTCCATCATCGGCCAGACCGCCACTCCCATCGCCGCCAAGGCTTCCTCGAGGGGGTGAAACTGCGCGAGCAACGCCGGCTCGATGCCATCCCCGGTCTTGTAGCCGGGCCAGAGCTGATTTCTAAAGATTCGACTACATGATCGGTAGCCACCCCAACGTGTGTGGCGCCATTCTCGATCATCTCCAGCACTGTGTTCAGCACGCCGACGACGGCGCCAAACGGCTTGTCATGGCCGTTGTTGAACCGGCGTTGGCCGTAGAAGTGGCGAAACAGTTCGTATGTGCCGTCCACTAAATGTACGATCATTGCAATCCTCGAGGAAAAGCATCCGGCCCGGTCTGCAAAGCTAGACGACAGTTGGCCTTCTCCAAACCTTCAAGTAGGTGCGCTCCGCGAACAACGAGAAGATCAGCTACCTGCCGCGCAAGCTCAGCGAAGAGGGCAGCGGCCCGTTCGGGACCTCTGCTACTATGCACCTTGGGGCAAACTTGCGATCTTCTACGCCGGCTACCACTGGTCCAGGGATTGATTAGGCTCGGTCGCATCGACGGCGGCTTCGATCCTCTGCTGGTGGGAGGCGAATTCCGCTCCGCATCGAACTCCTCTCCTGATCCCATACTGACGACAGGACAACAACAATGCTTGGAAGCTTGGAACAGTTCTTTATGGTCCTGGCGACATCCGCTGCGATGAAGTCGCCGACCCGAAGGTTCTTCATCCGACTGACCCATCATCCAGCTCTCGGCGACCTGCATTTGCGGCTCGGACCTGTGGCCGTATAGGGGGATCCAGAATGTCGAAGCCCGATGCACATGGGTCAAGAATACTGCGGCATCGTCATGGAGGTCGGCAGCGAAATCAGGACGGTTCGTCCCGGCCAGTTCGCTCGCGGAGAGTTGGCTTTCGAGTTTGCTGAGGCCGAGTGAGACGGCGCAAGCCACCTTGATGTTCTGAGTTCGCTCTGCACTGGGGTCATACACCTTGATATGGTCTTATGTCCTAGGACAGAGGACACACCGCATGAATGGGATGAAAAGTCAGGATATCGTGATGCTTCTGAAGCTCGTGAGCTTGCAGGAGCAGGAGGGGCAAGTTGGCTCCGGGGAGCTTCATTGGAGCTTCTCGGGCGAGGCCCCGTACTCAGTTCGCGGCCTGGAATCGCTACCCGGGATCAGCAAAACGAGATCGACGCTTCGATCAAGCGAACCCTCTCGTCGGGACTCGCCATCAAAGATCGAGATACGGGCCGAGCCAATCCCCCTCGCCGCAATCTACACAATTTTCTCGTCCACGGACTGAAATTTGTGTTCCCCGCAAGGCGGGCGGCATCACGCGCGGCATGCCGACGGCCTTTGCCGCGCCAATGCTAAAAGGACTGCTGATGAGCGGCGGTGAGTACATCCACATCTGGCCGTTTGCGGAAGGCCGGGACATGGGCCAATCGATCGAGCCCTTGTTCAAGAGCGTGCCTGAAGCTGTTCCGAAAGATGAGCGGCTGGACGAATATCTTGCGCTTGTCGATGCGATCCGGCTCGGAAACCAGCGGGAGGTGGGCCTTGCCGGTGAGCGGCTTTCTGAAAGGCTTCTGAAGAAATGACTACCATCAGAGGCGAGCTGCTTCACATGCTACAGATAGTAGCCGAGGCGCTGGGAAGCGACTTTCGGGAGCGTCTGATATTTGTGGGCGGATGCACGACCGCTCTTTTCATTACCGACGAAGTCACGCTTGGGGATGTCAGGGCGACGGACGATGTCGATCTCATTGTCGATCTACTCCGCAAAGCGCGGTGTTGGTCGGAGATAATAGAACCTTATACCGCAATCCAACTTAGCTAGTTGTAATGTCCCCTCCTCTTTTGCCGCAGCCAGGAATGCCCTGCAGGCCTCCTCCGGCTCCATCTGACGCTGCCCCCAGTTTCTATCCATTTTTGAGTTCCTCAGCCCTCCAGGAACGCCAGAAGCGCCGCATTCACCGCGTTGCTCTCTTCGCGTTGAACCCAATGCGTCCCCTCCTCGAAAGTCTGCAGGCGGCCATCGTCGCAAAGGGCGAGACTGCGCTTGGCCAGCCCGGATTCCAGAGCCTGGTCCTGCATCCCCCACATAACAAGAGTGGGCGTCGTGATCCGCTCCTTCAGGCTCGGGCGAAAGCGCAAGGCGCGATACCAGTTGAGCATGCTGGTCAGCGCCCCCGGCCGCTCCCAAGCCTGCCGATATTCTGCAATCTCCTCTTCTTCGAAGGCGCCTTCCCGGCTGGATGTCCTGAGTGCTCGTGCGAGCAAGGCGGAGCGCCGCGCACCCAAAACGGCTTCGGGCAGCAATGGGATCTGGAAGAAAACCACGTAACTGCTCCGCAGAAACTGCGTCGGAGATCGCAGGGCATGGGTAAACACCACGTCGGGATGGGGCGCATTCAGGATGACGAGCTTGTCCAGGCGATGAGGCAACTTTGCCCCGGCGGCCCAAGCGACGATGCCGCCCCAGTCATGGCCGGCGAGGTGAAACCTTCCGATGCCGAGCGCGTCGGCCAAGGCGAAGACATCGCCGAGGAGCTTGGGGAGCGTGTACTCGCGGATGCCCCCTGGCTTGTCGCTGGTGTTGTAGCCCCTCTGGTCGGGAACGATGACCCGATATCCGGCGGAAGCGAGCGTACCGATCTGCCGTCTCCAGCCGATCCAGAAGTCCGGGAAGCCGTGCAGGAGCATGACCGGCTTACCCCCGGCAGGCCCGGCCTGAACGACATGAAACCGAATGCTTCCGGCGTTGACGAACTGATGTTCAGGCGCGAGCGAGATCATGGCTGGTAACGCGGGTGTCCTAAAACTGATCCAGCGCAATGAGGATTATCAGGCTGTCGTCCCGACAACATGCACGCTCAGCCGTCGCATCCCAGCAGATGGGCATGGGAGCCGAAGGTCCAAGTGGGGATGCCGCGAGTGTTTCTGCAGCCGGGGTGTTATTTGCAAGCGCAGGTCTGCACCTGCATCCTTTGGCGCTACTATACGTTTCCCTGCGACGAAGGTGCTCCGGACCGGCGGCCATGTCGAAGAAAACAACCGAGGACGCTTACGAAGGTAAAGTGCAACTTGAGCGGCCGCCCGACCCGGAGGGCCGGGGACGCAATGCCGAATGGCCGTCAGAGATTCCTGGCCGCGGCTGGAAGGACGTGCTGTGGCGGGTGTTCGCTGAGCTCACCGAGGACCGTGTTATGCTTATCGCGGCCGGGGCCGCATTCTATCTGCTTCTTGCCTTCTTTCCAGCGCTTGCCGCCTTCGTGTCCATCTACGGTCTCGTCGCCGATCCTCAGACCATCGCTGAGCACGTTGCGTTCCTTGGCGGCGTACTGCCCTCGGGAGGTCTGGATATTATCAGATCTCAGCTTGCGTCCTTAGCCGCTCAGAAGACTGGCGCGCTCAGCTTCGGCTTCATCTTCGGCCTTGCCGTCACACTGTGGAGCGCCAGTAACGGCATAAAGACGCTATTCGAAGCCATGAACATCGCCTACGAAGAGAGTGAAAAGCGCGGCTTCATCCACCTGAATCTCCTGGCCTTGGGCTTCACACTTGGCGCCATCCTCATTGGCATCGGCTTTATCGTCGCGGTGGGGATTGTGCCGGCCGTGCTTGCACTGCTGAACCTCGGCGGCTGGATCGAAGCCCTTGTGCGGATCCTTCGATGGCCGATGATGCTCATCATGGCTGGCGTTGGGACCACGCTGATTTACCGCTACGGGCCCAGCCGTGAAAGGGCAAAGTGGAAATGGGCGACATGGGGCGCCTTCCTCGCGGCTGTGGTCTGGATCGCAGTCTCGATAGGATTCTCCTACTATCTTGAAAACTTCGCCAACTACAACGCGACGTATGGAGCCCTTGGGGCAGTGATCGGCTTGATGATGTGGACTTGGATTTCTGTGATTATCCTGGTTGTAGGTGCGGAGCTGAATTCCGAGATGGAGCATCAGACAGCGATGGACACCACCACAGGTGCGCAGCAGCCGATGGGTTCGCGAGGTGCCACGGTCGCCGACACGCTGGGCGGATCGGCCGATGACGCCGACCAGCAGTCGCGTTTTGACGAGCGCAATGCGTAGCGCGCAGCTCACTTTGCATGCCATGGTCAAGCGGCTGTAACCACGCCGCGGAGCGTGGCCCAGAACGGCTCAAGCCGCGGGCCCGGCTTGCCGAGGTGACAGGCGATCTCACCATCCAGAAGCAACGCAAAAGCGCCGTCGCCGATGCCGAACCCCTCGCCAGCCTCGACGAGGTCGTTGTTCTGCTGAAGCGTCAGAGCCACCGACTTGAAGGCGAGATCGCCTCGCTACGCGACGACGACCCGCTGTGGGCCTGTCTCGATTAGATCTTCCGTCCGGTCAACGGTGTCGCCCGCGTACTCCTGATGGCCGAGTTGTCCGAGATTGGCACCCTTTCCAATAAAGCCATTGCCAAACTCGTAGGCTTGGCGCCGATCGCCAGTGACAGCGGGAGGCGCAGCGGTCGAAGACCGGTGCGCGGCGGCCGTGAAGGTCCGCGCAGCCTCTCCTCGTCGCGCTCACCGTCGCCAGATATGGTCCCCACCTCGGCGCCTTCCATCAGAGTTGAAGCAGGCAGGGAAGGGACAGATGGGTGATTCGCATTGCGCTCGCCCGCAAGCAACTCGTCATTCCCAATGCAAACGCACCCGATCCGCGCACCGAGTTCGAAAATGCAACTTGGACACCCTAGCCAGTCGCTCATTGGGAACCAACGGGCCTTACCTCCGTTTGCTCCTCGAATGGAGGAAACCATGAACAACCGGAATTCTGAACGGCGTCCCCCAACTGCGGTAAGGGCTGGTGATGGTACCTCGGAAGACATAGGAGCAACCGTAAGGGGCGCCTTATCCAAAGCGTCGGACATAGCACAAGGGGCAGCGGGAACCGCCAAACGGGCGGCCGCTGGTGGCGCGTCCACCGTGACCAATCAGGTGAAGGAGATGTTGGACCGTCAGGTCGGCAGCGGCGCCGAGGTGATGGGCCAACTGGCGAGTTCGACCAAACGTGCGGCCGAGGACCTCGACACAAATGCACCGATCGTCGCTGGGGTCGTGCGCACCTTCGCCAATAGGCTTGATGGATACGCAGACGACCTGCGAGACAGATCCGTCGATCAACTGGTTCTTGCAGCGTCCGATTTGGCCAGGCGCAAGCCGGGTTTGGTGTTTGGGCTGGCCGCCGTAGCGGGTTTTTTGACATTCCGCACGCTGAAGAGCGCGCCTCCCGCTTCAGAATCCATCAAGGAAAGGCGGCCGGGAGCGAACTGATCTGATGGCACAGGAACAACTGAAGAATTCGCCTCTCCCTCAAGCACTGTCGGCAGTGTTGGCGGACGCCGCGGACCTCTTTCAAAAAGAGTTGCGCCTGGCGCATGCGGAGCTGTCCGCCAACGTCTCAACGAAGCTCCAAGCAGGTGTGTGGATGTCTGCTGCTGGCGCGCTGGGAGTGGTCGCCGCTCTGCTTCTAATGCAAGCCCTCGTACTTGGAATCTCGAGCTTAGGGATAGCCTTGCACTGGTCGTGTCTCATAGTCGCGACCGCAACGGCGGCTGCCGCTGTTTTCGCCTACTATAGGGGCCGCGCTGATGCGCAAAAAGAACTTCTGCCGACACACTCTATAAGCCAAATAAAGCAGGATATTGCGACAACCAAGGAGCAATTAACATGAGCCGCAATTCACAGGTCCAGGATTTTGGAACGAAAGAATGGCTTCTCAGCTCCGCTAGGAACAATCCCGAAGGCCTTCTGCTCGTCGCAGCAGGGTGCGCGCTGCTAATGCGCAGCCGCGGTTCAAGTGCCGGGCATCGCGAGCAATCCCGTGGAACCAACGGGCGCCAAAATGCTCCGCACGCACGCACCGCCAGCGGCGGGGCGTCAAAAGCGCAGGAACAGGCTAGCGAGACAGCTGAGGCCATGCGCGACAATTTAGCCGGCATTGGGGAGAAGGTGAGTGAAACCGCAAGTCACTACGCATCATCCGCCGCGTCATACGCAGAACAGGCCGGTCGCTCCGTATCCGAGAAGTCAGGGCGCGTGGTGCAGCAAGCCCAATCAACGTTGCAAGACACGATTGGCCGCATGGTGGAAGAACAGCCATTGGCTTTTGTTCTGGCCGGCTTCGCAGCCGGTGCCGCCATAGCTGCTGCTTTGCCGGCCAGCGATGTCGAGAGGCGCACGCTCGGCCCAGCAGGAGAGCGATTGACGGATGCTGCTGAAAAAGCTGGGGAACGCTTGAAGTCCTCGACATCAAAGGCGGGCGAACGGCTCAAAAGCGCCGCCGAGGAACATGGGCTGAATTCGGACGGCCTGAAGGAGGTCGCAAGGGACGTTGCGGGCGCCTTTGGAAGCGCCTTGTCAGAAGAGCAATCAAGTGAACCCGTGCAGCCGCCTTCGCCAAGCCCAAGTGGATCGAGCGGTTCATCCACTCCGGCCGCCAAGCTGCAACCGGGCAGCGCCACCCCTTCGGAAGGAATAACGGCCAAATCGCAGCGGTCGGGCAACGCTCGGTCGAGCAAACCTGCCCGCCCCGGTGGCAAGAGAGATTTATGATGGCCGATCCGCAACTTGAGCATCTTGAATACGAAGTTGAGGCTGCCCGGGCTAAGCTCGCCGAGGACTTGTCGACACTTCGGTCGCCAAACACGCTCTCCGAATTTACCGATGATTTGAAACACGAAGCGCTTGAGGCAAAGGATGCCCTGGTGGAGAAAGCAAGAGCCTCAATGCAATCGGTGGCGCAGGCGATTATTGACGATCTCAAGGCCAAGGCGGCTGCCAATCCGAGCGCTGCTTTGGCGATTGGGGCCGGTTTGGGGTGGCGTTTCCTCCGCCGTCCGCCGATCGCAACCGCACTTGTCGGAGCGGGATTGTTCAGCTTATTGCGGACCAATTCGGCCCGGCCACCCGGCGAGCAGCAGGTGGATCACCTATCGTACGCCAAGGAGCGCCTGAAGGAGCAATCTAGTGATTTGGCGGAAAGCGTCAGTGATTTCGCTCTTGAAACGGCTGGTAAAATAAAACGCCAAGCTGCCGAGTTGACCGGCGTGGCCAAGGAAACTGTAAAAGAGAAGACAGAACGTCTAGCTGCGGGTATCCGCCATAGCGGCGTTGGGCCGCACGAGGGCGAGACTGCCGCGAGAGCATCCGCACCCTTCGATGAAGCTTCGTTAGCTGTTCAAGACGCATCGGGCAATGAGCATACCGAGGACAAACTCCTTCTGGCGGCGGCAGGTTTGGCAGTCGCCGCGGCTGTCGGCTTTGCCTATCAACGACGTGTGAATGAGCAGATGGACACCGACCGAACTGGAAGAGCGTAGACAGAGGTCATTGCAGAGAAACAGTCGTCCTGAAGGCAAAGTATGATGCCGCGCTGACATTTATCGAGTCCCGACGAGTTCAGCCATCGGATTGCATATTCTGGAACCACGGACGGCGCGATGACGATGCGCACGGCGGAGAAGATCGGACAAAGCGGTCAACCCCTTCGAGCATGATGATCGTCGGCCGGTCGGTCACGGCCTTCAGCGAAACCGCCAGCGACCGGCTGAAGCGGAATTCACCCCGCAAGTGCTGCCGACCCCATAACGTGAGCGCAACGGCGCGCTCTGTCCGCTGTCAGGACGAACTTTCTCCGATCCGGCTTGGCGCTGCCGGTGCCCGCGCACGCAACTGCTCAGTCATCTAGAGCGTTCTCGGGCATTCCGCTATCGCGACCTCGTTTGGAACGTTTTAACACGCCCACTCGAGCTTTATTTCGCCGAGCGCTGCGCTAGCCCTTCCGATCTGGCTATTGCCAATGCGTATTTGACCAGGCTTGCGCAGGCGAACGCTTCGACTCTCTAAGTGACGACGCCGCAATATTAGCATCGCTCGTCGTTGCAATTTCTCGAAATGCGCAGCTCGACGACCGCCTGCTAGGCGTGTTCGTTGCCCAGCGTTCACGAAGGGGGACGCGCTAGCGGACGAATCCCGATCACCCAGTTTACGATCACTACGTTCCTACCCGATCACCGCTTGGCGCTGTCGCTGTCCGCTTCGGCCCGCGCAAGGAACTGCTCGGTCGTGGAGGGAAGACGGGATTTCAGCCAATCCGCCATCGCGACTTCCTCTCGCAGATTCTCTTCGCAAGCCCGAAGTACCTCGCTTTCGCCGAGCGATCGAGCAGCGGCAATCAGGATCGTGTAGGAGGCGATTTCCATGTGCTCGAACGTGTAGCTCGCGAGCGATCCTTTCATCACCTCGTCTCCAGCGAAGACGCCGCTCAGCGATTGCGCCATCGCCGTCAGCTTACCGCCAGCATCCTTCATCGTGGATGAACCCTCGTCCATCTGATCGAGACAAGTCTTGAGCCGGGCAGCCTGTTGCTTGGTCTCGTCGAGGTGCTGTCGGATTCGGTCGCTCAGTTCGGGATAATTCTCGATACGACTCAACTGCCCGTTCAACATCGTTTCGGCCTGCTCTTCCATGGCATGGGCATCTCTAAGCCATTGGACAAACCATTCGCGGCTTTCTGACATCTCGAATTTCCTTTGCGATCTAAGGAAACTTTCAGAAGAGGACATTGTTCCGGAGTAGAGCCCGCCGAACGGGCCTTGACCGTCGCAGAGATCAGCGCCGTGGCGGGTCTCAATTCACCTCGCGAAAAATCCTGCAGCGATGCGTGGAAAAGGCGAAGATCGGGAAGATCGGCGCAAGGAAAACGGCCCGTGGACGCTCGCCGCTGCGCCGCTCCATCACAAAGTCCAACTGGCACTGGCCGCTTCCTGGCCATCCGACGCGGCGACATATTGAAGGTCCCGCATGGCATACTGCGACCGCTGCATGTCGTTCCTGGCAAGTAAGAACGGCAAGCAGATGAAGCTACCAGCGCTCGGCGAAGCTGAAGTGGATTCTCGACGAGGCGCTGATCGCGGCCGCTGGCGCTCCGCATTGAGCCTTGTGCCTCACCGCGCCACCGCAGTCACAAGGAACGCGACGGCCTCTCCGCTCGTTGATTGCTTTTCGACTCGAGCCGCCGTCATGAGGTTCTAATATACGCCGGCCATCCTAAGGCTGACCTACGACCAGAGTTACAAAAGTTGAACTTCATCGGGGAACACTCCTTCTGTCTGCCTGTTCAATTTGCCAGGCGCATCCCGCGCATTCAGACAGGAGAAAGAAGATGAAACGCATCCTTTTGGCTTCGGCCGTGCTGGCGGTGTCGGCCGGGCTTTCCTTTGCCCAGACGACCAGCGGAACTTCGAGCGGAACCTCGACGAGCGGAACCTCGACCACGACGACCATGCCCAGCACGACGGATCAGGGCACCGGCACGACGAGCAGCGGGACCAACATGTCCGGCGATCAAGGCACCGACACGACCACCACCAGCGGCACCACAAATCCGAACTCGGCCAGAGACTGCGCGCCCGGCCAGCAGACTGGCAGCGCTCAGCAGGCGGCGCCAGGTCAGCAGGACACCACAGCCAAGACCGCCGCGCCAGGCCAGGTCAAAAAGACCGACGAAGGTTGCTGATTGGCACATCGGCTCAGGTTGGAATCACCAGCGTGTGGCTGGCCGGTCTCCCCCGACCACCGCCTGAACTCAACTCGGCTGGCGAGCAAGTTGCCGCCAGCCGAGCGTCAGTTGAGGAACCTTGTGCTTGCTTGTGCTTTCAGTGGGCAGGCCTGGCTTCTGTTTGCTTTCGGTCAGATACATATCCGCCTGCTCGCGCATCATGCCTGAAGGGAGCTGCGGTCGCGCTCAGAGGAGAGCCGCGCTGTATTGCCGATAGCGCTAGAGCGAAGAAGCCCTACGGCAACCGGCAGTTGGACTGACACCAAGTTGGCTCCGAGAGCGTTGGGAACAGCCTGGCACGGCACGTTGCTCAGTTTGGACCTTCGCAAAGGATGCATGGAATGGCGAAAGACGTTTCTCGCGAGGAAGAGCAACGCGGCACCGGAAAGGTCCTCATCTGGGGCGCCGCGATCGCCCTTGTTCTCTTTGTTGCCCTGCTGGCCATATTCGTTCTGGGGTAGTCCTGACTGCTGCAGCAGGATCTAACTTGGGTGCACGACGTTCTGAGCCTAGAGAGCTGCAGAGCCTACTTGGATCTTGAGCACCGTAGGGTTGAATGCAAGTCCGTGTGGTGCAAGTGACTGCTAGGCTTTCACGGTTTTGGTGTCCTCTTCGGTTTAGATGCCGCGGGCCGACGTCACAGCAAGTGCGGCCTTCAGGCGCTGCTCCCGAAGCCGCGGTCTTTGCGTCTCGTGCCGCACGCTCAATGTCGGTCAATCCTCGTGCAGCATCCGAGGCGCGCTCGTCTCTGGCTTGTCTTTCTTTCTCGGTAGGCAAATTCCTACACTCCGATGTGCCAGCACAGTCGGCTGTCGCACCCAACCACGGTCGCCATATCGTATTCCAACAGAAAAAACCCGCCTCGACTGCCGCTGAGCGCGCGCATCCCCGCCTCTGGAACGCTTCAAATACTTTGCCGTTGTTAAAGGCACCTGCAGGAGCCAGGCATGAGAGTATTCCAACGAATTTTGCCGCTCGCCGTGTTCGCCTTGCAGCTTTTTGCCGTGCAGTCATTTGCTCAGACCGAGCAGCAAGATCTGCCGGGGCAAGGCGCATCATCGACAACCGAAGATGCCCAGGATGTCGGCGTCGACGTTTCGCTTGGCAGGCACGAAGTGAAACAGCAGATCGCAAGGGAGCTTGGAATCTCCGAGGTGGAAGTGCCTCTGGCAGTTCATGTGCCTATCGAGCTCGCCAAGCGGGTCTGCGAGAGAGAGGTATTCGACGCACGCGCCAATGTGAACCGAAGCTGCACCGCGACGAAATACATCCCGGAAATTGCCGAAGCAGCACGAAATCGTCCGCAAACCTCTGCCGTTCCGGAGCAATAGGCGAAGACGAATACTATGGGATACAGAAGGGGTGCTTGGCTACTCTGGTCGATCGACAAAGCGCCCCCCGAAAGTGTGGAGCTTGCGCGTAAGTTTTCAGGCAGCGTCGATACCGCTTGGCTTCCCCAGAGGATGAATCAGTTTGGGGCCGTATGCTTCGACAAAAGGCGCACACCAGATTGCGAAGGCAACCTTCGACCAGTAGAGGCGGACACTGCTTGTTAGCAGCATCTTGATGATCGCCAGACTGACGAGCTTCTCTGGTCAGCCTAGTAGCTTTTTGAGACTCCCCGCCCTTTTAGGTATACTTTCCCCTGACTGTCGACAATTGTTAGGGCGTCCTCAGCTGTGAGCGACCATCGCCCTTCCGCCCCGATCGGGAGACAGCGCAGATGGAAACCTCGTTCAAGAACGAACTGTTGCGGCGCCTGAGCGCACCGGATCTGACGTTGCTGCAGCCTCACCTCGAAGCCCGTCACTTGGGACTGAGGACGCACCTGGAGCAGACCTCGGTCCCGATTGACACCGTCGATTTCTTCGAGAGCGGTCTCGGGTTAATGGTGGCGAAGCTTCGGGCTGAGGTCGAGGCCGAGGTTGGCCTTATTGGCTTTGACGGTATGACCGGGGCAGCCCTGGTCATGGGTGAGGACCGGTCCCCACACGATTGCTTTGTTCAATTGAAGGCTGAAGCTATTGCTATAGACGCGCGTTGGCGGATCGTTCTTATGGGCAGCCCGAGGCGGAATACATCCGACTGATCGGGACGCCCCCGTTGCTCATGATGTCACCCGTGCTGCCCTCTCTCCCGTCGCTGACCACATTCGGGAGGTGGCGATTGGCACCTGTCAGGACGTTCTGGCAAGGGTTGTCCAACGGTATGAAACCGCAGTGTCGATCCAGGACAGGATCGTTGAACATTGCAAGGAGGTCGGATTAACACCGCAAGCAGATGAAGCTTTTTTGCAGGCCTTGTGGTTGTCGCTGGCGAAGGCCAGGACGGCCTTGGAGCGTGAGGTCCCCCCCGGCACCGCTGCACCTGGCCGGCCGCTCTAGTCCTGGACAATTGCCGACCTCGTCGCTGGTCAGCATGCCAGAATGTCGATGGCGGAAGCCATGAGGACCCCGATTGAATGTTCTCATTCGTTTGTGATCGGGGGTGCAAGTCAATCCGGCTCCAGCGCATGTTGGCCTCAGGAACAAACCGCCGTCGCATCCGTTCAGCATCGCGAAGGACGACACGGCTGTCCACGGCCTTTCCGGTACTGCAAAGGAGACATGACATGCTCGGTCCGCAGAGGGGTTTTCGAAGACCATCTGAGGCTTCGCGCCGCTGGCGACATCGAGGAGGATCTTAGGTGCAACTATGCTGTGGACGTGGTCCTCTTGACCTCGAATTCGAATTTAGAGGCCATGATGCCGTCCGCCTGTCGTCCAAACGCCTGCGCGAGCAGCTGCCTCAAGGTGAGTTCAACTACATCGGAAAACAGGTCCGCGGCCCCTATACACTGCTGATCTGGTCGGCAACTTCGTCCAGGTTCGACGCCATTGGGGGCCCGAGAAGAGATCGGGAACCTTGATCAGGTGCGGGCAAAGGTCCGTTGCGAAAAATGCGGCCGCAAGGACTCGATGACAGCGGAAGCCCTTCAGGCAGACGATCCTCATTCCGGAACTTCCGCAATGGAGCGCAGCCGAGATGCTCAAGCCGCTGCTGGCGCGGCGGACTGAAATCAGCGGTCAACCCGACCGTCGCTCGCTGTTGGCTGCCGGTGTGCCGTCGCCGAAGGAACAACAAGAGACTGGTCCAGTTAGAGCCATGCATGCGTCGATAGAAATGAAAGAGGAGATGACAATGGCGACGAAAAAAAGCTCTCAGGGCAGCTCCAAGGGCTTGGAAGACCTTTTCTATGATGGTCTGAAAGACATCTACTACGCCGAACGCAAGATTCTGACGGCGCTCCGGAAAATGGCAAAGGGCGCGGAGTCCGAAGAGTTGAAGGCGGCGTTCGAAAAACATCGTGACGAGACGGAAGGTCAGATCGAGCGTCTGCAGCAAGTTTTCGACGCCTTTGGCAAGAGAGCCCAAGGGAAAACGTGCCCGGCGATCGACGGCATCATCGAAGAAGGACAGGAGATTTTGGAGGAATTCGAGGAGGCTCCGGCATTGGACGCGGGTCTCGTGGCTGCAGCCCAGTCCGTCGAACATTATGAAATAGCGCGCTACGGGACTCTTGTCACATGGGCCGGGTTACTTGGCTTGAAAGACGCCGTCCCGCTACTCGAACAGACGCTCAAGGAAGAAAAAGCAACCGATGAGGCGCTCACCCGACTAGGCGAAACAGGCGTCAACGAACGGGCGATGCAACAGGCCGCATAACTTCGGATCGAATCGACGCGACCGCGGCCCCCGGCAGACGGGATTGGAGCTTGGTTGTATTCGCCAATCCAGGCACACGTGTACACCGCAGCCGCCGAGCCGTCGACGTGGTGGTGGCCGACCGGTTTCGACTAGGCCACCGGAACTGACAATGGGGGACTGCGAATGCGATTACTTGCCCACGCCTTGGGCGACAGGATGTTGGTATGAACGAGGATACCGCCCGTCGGCCCACGGCAGGCTCTTCCGGGTTCGACAGCTTTTTCATGGCTGGTTTCGAGTGTTCCTCCCACAGGCGCGCCGACGGGGCCCGTCTTGATCTGATCCGCGCGACCTCACATGACATCCATGCACATGCCGACTATCGCCGTTGTGCCGAGCTTGGGCTTCGCACGATCCGCGACGGCTTGCGCTGGCACCTGATTGAAACAGCGCCCGGAGTTTTCGACTGGTCGAGTTGGACGTCGGCGATCGAAGCAGCCCAGGCGGCCGGGGTGCAGATTATCTGGGATATCTTCCACTATGGCTCGCCAGACCATATCGACCAAGGTGGCCCGGGGTTTATCAAGGCCTACGTCCGTTTCGCCGCGGAAGCTGTTCGGGTTCATCGCTCCGCTACCGGGGTGGCTCCCCTGGTGTGCCCGATCAACGAGATTTCGTTTTTTGCATGGGCTGTGGAGGTCGGCTATTTCCCCCGCGTCGGGCCGAACAAGCGTGGATGGTTCAAACGACACCTTGTCAGGGCAGCGGTCGCCGGCGTGAGGGCCATGCGGGAGGCCGAACCCGGCTGCAGGTTCATCTGGGCCGAACCGCTGATCCATATTGCTCCTCGTGACCGTACTCACCCCGAGCGGCGGCGCGCCGAAAATGCTCGCCAGGGCCAATTCGAGGCGTATGACATGCTGATCGGGCGCGTGGAACCGGAGTTGGGCGGCAGCGAGGACGTTGTGGACGTCATCGGCCTCAACTTCTATCCGCACAACCAATGGTACTTGAATGGCCCAACGATACCGATGGGGCATCACGAATACCGTGCACTTTCGGAATTGCTGGTCGAGGTCGCCGAACGATACAAGAAGCCGATGTTCATCGCCGAGACCGGCGCCGAAGGTTCAGGCCGGCCAGCCTGGCTTCACTACGTTTGCGACGAAGTGCGCGATGCGACGAGCCTCGGTGCACCTGTTCAGGGTATATGCCTGTACCCGGTGACGGCCTACCCAGGTTGGGACAATTCGCGCCACGCCGAAGTCGGCTTGTTCTCCACCATTCATGCGGACGGCTCGCGCACTGTTCGCAAGCCACTTGCGGACGAGTTGGAGCGCCAGCGCCAATCGTTCTTGGCGTTTGAGGAACAACAAGCAAGCGCGCTATAGCCTCGCTGATACGAACAGTGCGCGCTTTTCAGCTGCATCAACAGCACAGCATATCTAGAGCTGTTCGCCGAGAAGCAACATCGTTGGTCTCTTTGGCCGTGGGTCGCCCGACGCCGGTCAGGCCGGCGCATCATTCACTCGGCCGCCTCGCGCTGCGTCGGCGTGACGAGCATCCCGTTTGCTGGCAGGCGTGTCTGAATGCGCCCGAACGTAGCCAATGCCTGGCCGACCACCTGATCCATATTGTAATAGCGATATGTTGCAAGACGTCCGACGAACCAGACCTCCGGGCAGGCCGCGGCCAAAGCTTCGTATCGTTTGTACAAAGCCTCGTTTTCGGCCCGCGGCACCGGGTAATAAGGATCTCCGACGTCGGTGGGGTATTCGTAGGTGAGGCTGGTCTTCGGACTCTGCTGACCGGTCAGATGCTTGTACTCGGTGATCCGTGTGTATTTTTCCGTCTGCGGATAGTTGACGACGGCGACCGGTTGAAACTGCTCGCAATCAAGTGTCGTGTGCTCAAAGCGCAGCGAACGGTAGGGCAAGCGACCAAGCTTCCAGTCGAAATACTCGTCGATCGGACCGGTGTAGATCATCTGCTGGAAGGGGATCTTGTCGCGAATTTCGCGGTAGTCGGTCTGCAGCATGATCTTGATCTTGGGACTATCCAGCATGCGCTGAAACATGCGCGTATACCCGCCTGCCGGCATGTTCTGGAAGCTGTCGCCAAAATACCGATCGTCGCGATCGGTCCGGGTCGGGACTCGCGCCGTCACTGACTTGCTCAACTGGGAAGGGTCGACACCCCACTGCTTCCTGGTGTAGCCGCGGAAGAATTTCTCGTAGAGCTCTCTGCCTACTGTGCTCACCACGACGTCCTCGGCGGTGCGGACTTCTTTGACCGTTTCGCGTCGGAAAGCGAAGAAGTCCTGCAGCTGCTCGGACGTCAATTCAAGGCCGTAGAGGCGGTTTATGGTGTCGAGATTAATCGGTATCGGCAGCAGCTTTCCATCGACAAGCGACAGCACGCGATGTTCGTAAGGCCGCCATTGCGTGAATTGCGACAGATAGTCGACGATCGATTGGGCGTTGGTGTGAAAGATGTGAGGCCCGTAACGGTGAATTAGTATTCCCGCCTCGTCGTAGCAGTCATAGGCATTGCCGCCGACGTGATTTCGTCGGTCTATGATCAGGACGCTTTCCTGCCGTTGCGATGCGATACGCTCGGCCAGCACACTGCCGGCGAAACCGGCCCCTACGATCAACCAGTCGAACACGCTCACGCCCTCCTCAGGAATGGGACGACGCTCTTCATCGCATGGGCGCGCTCGATGTGGGCAGCCATCGCGCTCCAGGTCTTCTCCCAGGACATGTCGGCGAGGTAGGCGTCGGCCTTCTTCACCAGGAAATCGCGGGGGTGGGCCAGGATCGAGCGAAGCTTGGCCTCGATGTCCTCCGCCTCGACAATCTCGACAAGGCCTTCGACGCCGTAGGTACGCACAACGTCGACGATCGCCGTGGACAACACCGGCAGTCCTGCCGCAAGAAACTCGGGAGTCTTGGTCGGGCTGATGTAGCGGGTCGCATCGTTGAGCGCGAACGGCATCCAGCCGGCACTCCAATGCCTGAGATAGTTCGGCAGGTCTGCATAGGACTTGCCGCCCAGCCAATGCAGGTTGCCTGCCGTGGGAAGGCTCGCCCGATCGATCTTGACGACAGGGCCGAGCATGACAAAATGCACGTCTGGCATTGCCGCAGCCGCATGCGCGATAAGTTCAAGGTCGAGCCGTTCGTCGATGACCCCGAAGTACCCCACCCTCGGGTGAGGTATGTCGGCCTGATCGAACGGGTCTTCACCTGGCGCCCTAGCCTGATGGAAATGGGTAACGTCGATGCTGCTCGGGAAGGGAAAGATCGCCCGATGCAAGCTGCGCTTGGCCTCGTAGAGGCTCTGCCCGCCCGTGAAGACGACATCGGCACGTTGCAACAGCGCCTTTTCCAACTGCGTCAACTCTGCGGGAGCGTCTTTGAACGCGGAGAGTTCATCCATGCAGTCGTAGACGCAGACGTCACAGGCGAGATGATCGCTGAAGCGTAGCGCCATGGGCGTGTAATACCAGGTCGTCAATCGGTCATGCGGCGTGGAGGCGAGGATCTGATCGACGAACCTGCGCTGGATTGCGTCCGCCCTGGTCGCGGAAGTACCAACTGGGATCAGCGGCGTCACTATTCTGATCTTGGGGGTAATATTGTGCACCCGCATCGAAGGGTGGCGCCTCTCATCGAAGATCGGCTCTTCGAAGTAAATTAGCTGTTGCTGTTTTGACGCCAGGGTCAGAATGTGTTGTGGTCTCTGATATACGAAGTTCCATCGGAGGTGTGAAAAGCAAATTAAAATAGACGGTTGTACAGGGTTTTTTGGTGTTTTGGCCCGGCCCGCCGCCATTTCCATGTAGATTATCCTTCGATATAGTTACAAAATGCCTCGACTAACAAAAGTCAATCGAGGCAGCTTTGACATGAAGTTCGCAGCCTTCTATATAACTTCCATCCCGATAAGTTGTTCCATAGCTCCAAACTGTCTCGGGCGAGACCAGCCGTCCGCTCCACTTGCGACGGCTCGACAGAGAAGGGGCGAGCCGGCCGCCCCCATTCGATCCACATGATGAAGCCCCTCGCGTCAGGTCGGGCTCGCCAAATGTGGCCCTTTGCCACAGAGCGGTTCAAATCCTTCAATCGTTCAACAACCGTTCATCAGCGGAGCTATAAATACGCTTGGAATCGATTCATCTGAGTCGCGCCGGTGGTTCATTTGAATGGAGACCGAGACGAATCGAGGAATGGCTGGCGAATGAAGATCGACTTTGAAACCAACGTCTTTCCATTGTTTCACCCGCAGGTTGTGGATGATCTGAAGGACCCTTGTCCGGTGTTCGACGGCACGCTCTGGCACGTCTTCGGCTCCAGCGGCACCGTCACAACAGAGAGCTGGAAAATCCTCCACGCCACAGCGCCGGATCTTTATGGACCCTGGACAGAGCACGAGGCGATCGTTTTGCCGGTAACCGGATCTGGCATTGCGGCGCCCGGCGTCATTCATGAGTGCGGCGTCTTCCACATGTTTATCCAGACCGAATTCATGAAGTCCGGCGGACGTTGCGAGCACGCGGTGTCCAATGACGGCTTTCATTGGGTGGTGCTCAATCCGGCGATATTGTCGCTGCCCGACACCGATGAGGACGGCATCTACGATCCCCACCCCGCAATCGTCGGAGGCAAGCGCTATATCGTCTATTCAGGCATGCCCAAATTCACCAGGGTGCCCCAGCCTGATGTCTATCTGGCGCGCAGCCAATCCGATTCCTGGTTCGGGCCATGGAAACGTCTCGGCAAGATACTCGATCATCTCGACGTGCCACATCACAATGCGCGCGAGCACCCCGATTACGAATGGGGGATCGAAGGCGCGCAGCTCGTCGAGCTGCCGGACGGTCGTGTGCTTCTCAACGCCACCTGCTTCCTCCCCGAAGGTCCGCGCGGCAGCCGGCAGCGCGTCTTCTTCGCCATCGCCGATGACGTCAAGGGTCCCTACGTTTCCGTTGGCCCCGTTCTCGACCCTGGTGAGCCCGGCGAGAATGGCCATTCGACGGTGATGATCGACGGCCGGCAACTGACCTTGTTCTACCAGAGCAGGCGTGAGGCTACGAACCATCGCTGGCGGTTCGGGTTGGCTAAGTGTGACCTGGATCGGCATATACTTTCGAGAGTTGCCTAGATGGTAAGTTCCGGCATTTTGCCGGAACGGAGGATGCTCTGGCTGTTGGTTGGTGGGACGGATCCCTTTGTACTGGTGATTGAGGGTAGCAGGGGATTCGCAGCCAGTGGGCAAAGCTTGCGACGAGAGATCTATACACGTCAGGCAAGCCGGTCGCCTCATGGACGGCGGTGCCAGCTGCAAGCCAGCCTAGCGATGAACTGTAACTGAGCGCAGCAACGCGGCCAGTCGATTCACGCGGTTTTGATCCTGAGCACAATGTCCTGATCGTAATTTCCAAAGCCCTTGCCGAAAATATTGATCCCGCCGGGGCGCTTGGCGTCGTCCTTGACGCCGATACGGACGCGGATTGAATGATGGCTCTTCAGATCGAGTGCGGCGAGGCCGGTTTTGGAAATCCTGAGGCCGTCGACATGGGTGCCGTCATTGGCAATTCGCCAGTTCTTCAGCTTACCGTATTGCGAGCCCTTGAGCTTCCACCAGGAGGGCGTGAAGACGCCGCGTTTGTCACCGAAATCCCCCGGCGACGTCCAGGTGCCGACATCGACGCCATTGATCGTCAGCGTGATGTCCGACGGCCAATCGGCGCTGGTGCCCGGCACTTCCGAAGACAGCTCTATCGCCACTTCGAGCTCGGTGATCTCGGCATTAGCGAGCTTGGCATTATTGGGAAACTGGTATTCGACAAAACCGCGGGTGAACCATAGAAGCCCGGCTTTCATGCGGTCCGGATCGAGGAAAGTGTTCGGCACATCGAGCAGACCGATTATGCCGTCCGGCGAACAAAGGCCGCAGGGCGCGGTAACCTCGAAGCCGGTATAAAGCCCGATCGGCATCGACACTTCGATCGCGTCGTTCTTGACCGCACGATATTCGCTCTTGAACACGACGAGCACTTTTTCGGCGGTCGGATAGCAGATTTTCCGGTTGCCTTTCTTCGCTCTCTCGGTGCGGATCAGCCCCGCATCCTCCAGCACCTGGATGTTGGTCGAGACGGTCGACTGCGGTAGCGACAGCACGGCGGCGATTTCGTTGACATTCATCGGCCCCTTCTCATGCAGCAGTTTCAGCATCGAAATCCGCGCCGAGGAGGCAAGCCCCTTGAGCACGGCAATGCCTTCCTCAGGTTCAATCACCAGAAAATTGCGACTCATGAAATCGCCAGTCTATGCTCGTGACAGAGGTTATGGCTTCGCTCATTGCAACGGCGCTGACCGAAACGCCGAGCCGTTGATTTGGTTACATTAAGCCCTCGACCGTCAGGTATGCATCGCAAGCCGTACCCGCAAGGATGGTGCGACATGTCTACATTTGTTCTCCGACCGCCAGCTCCTTGTACTGCGGGGGTGCTTGTCAGTCCGTGGCCTCGATTTGCAGACGACTAGATACTGGCAGCCACAAAGAGAGGCAGAAGCCGAACACGGAATTGGGGCCGTTCCCCTGGCCAAATCCCCAAGATACGGGACCTCGACGTCGATGTTAGCCGAACCGGCGCGGATGGATGCACAGGATGCGGTTCGCTGAAGTGCGTGCCGCCGTGAAGTAAATCATCGGATTCGCCACCCGATAGAGTCGGGACGGGGTTCTACCTATTGCTTTTGAGCATGATCTTTTCCGAAAATCGCGATTCCACTTCTTCGGGATCGCGCCAGTGCCGGCCTACTTCACTGCTGGCCGCGGCAGCGACCCTGTCCACCATGGCGAGAACAGCTAGCGGTGCGGTGTGGTGGACCATGTGGCCGGCCTGCGGGATGATATCGACAAAGGAACCAGGAATCTCCGATTGTAGTCTAAGAGCCTCGGCTTTCGCATCGAACAACCGGTCGCCGGCCCCGGCAATAATGCCGGCAGGCATCAACAGATCATTGTAGCGGGTGAAGCGGCCGCCGGCCAGCGCGTCGGCCAGCATCAATCCCGATTCGGCCGCGATCGACCGCAGCTTTGAGGCCAGCTGGCGATGTCCTTTGCCGACGAAGCAAACCCCGCAGAGACGATGCCGGGGCGAAATACTTGCCCATGGCGAGCGGCCAGGTGAGCAGCACAAGCAGCGGCAGCAAAATGTGGGGGAAAACACCACCGGCGACAGGCAAGGGTGGCAGCCCGCCAGTGCAAGGCCCAGGCGCGGCGGCACCGATGAAGACTTCCGATCGAATCGTCGTCCGATCGAGCTCATCGACTCGCCCGCCTGCCATCGAACCCAAACTCAGGCCGCTGAGCGGCCGAGTAGTAGATGCGACTTCGCTGCTTCATGGCTCACACTCCACTTTCAGAAAAGAGCGTGTGTTGCTGCGATCCGTTGAATCCGCCACCCAAAGCGGACGCGCCGCGAACGCGGCTGCTAGGCAGGCCGAAGCCTGTGCAAGTACAGCTGTGCGTCACAAGCCAAGTGAACCAAGAAGCTGCACGAACCGCGGGTGATCGCGAATGGCGTCGAAATCGACTTCGTGACGGATTCGTTCCAATACGTTCTGACTCATGCTTCCTCCGACGGCTCTTTCCAGGTACCGCACCGCTGCTCCACTTCCCCGAGCACGGAATACATGCAAGCGGCGTTGTACTGCGTCACGAAGTCGTCCGGATCGATCGCCAGCGCTCTGGCCAGCCAGGAACGCGCCCTTCTTCCGCTCACCGATATACGCGAGCGCGAGGGCGCCGCGATGCAGCGGTGCCGCATTTTCAGGATGGCGGCCAGTTGCGCGTTCGGCGCGCTCGAACCAGATCCTTGGTTCCCGAGCGGATGAAGGCGATCGCGCAGGAGCGTCCCCGAGTGTAGAGTTGCCACCCCGGATCTCGCCTTGGCCGGCTGCATTCCTGGCTGTGTCTCCTAGGATACATTGTCGAGCAGGGTCGACTCATCCAAGCCTTGTCTCGGCTCAGGCGGCCATTCACCATTCGGCGTCATCTCGTTGACTGCCTCGGGTAGATCCCGCGCAATCCTTCTGATTAGCTCCTCGCGCGAAAGGCCCGTCTGCATCGAAATGGACGTGAGTGTACCTTCGTCCATTGCCGCTTCGACGTCCCTTGGCTCGATCGGTTGGTTTGGCCCGCTGCCAACCCACGAGTCGACCTTCGATCCTGCCCCCACCTCCCTGAACCGGTCGAGGATCTCACCAAGGTCAGCCCTCGACACGCCATTCGTTATCTGAGCCAGAATTCTGCGTTGCGGGTCGTTTGGGTTAAGATACCCCGCTCCCGGAATCAATTCACAGAGCTTGTCGCGATTTTGGTATGCCAGAACGCCAAGCATCGCGATCGCCAATCTTCCCAGATTTGCCATTTGGTCTCCTCCACGGTTTGGCCGATGAGCGAAAGAAGCCAAGTCTTGGCGGATGCCGACGCGTGTGTGCTCGAACAACTTCTTGCCGGTCGGCTCACCGGCGGAGAGGACGCGTCCTTCGGGGTACTCGTTTTCCATCTGACGTCTTCTCCTGACGCAGAACTTCGGGGCGCTTGGCCGCAGTCGCCCTGCGCCGATCGAACGACCTAACCGGCGCTTCTCGGGTTTGTTCCGCTTGTCAGAGTTTGTGACGATGGGGCGCGATCGGACGGTAACTCTACCGGCTCGAGAGGTGGAGTCTGCGCAACTTGACCATATTCAGAACGACGGCGGCTCGGTTAGTCTCAGCCATCTTGGACTGCCGCCGGCTCGCGCACAAATTTCAATTTCGGCGGGACGGCGAACACCCTGAACCGCTCAGCCAGGCTGTCAAGAGCGTGACGCATTCCCACTCCCGCAGCAGCCGCACCGTGTCCACTGATGACTATCTGCGGGTTCAGGGCAGCCAAGTGCTTCACGGATCTTTCCGCCGCATCCCAGTCCGGCGTGAAGTAGCGCGGCGGACCGTGCATCTCGAGACCCTGGACGGCGACTTCATAGACTGACTCCTGACCGGTGGTGATGAAAGCGTCCCCTACGATCAGCGAACGGTCCTTCTCGCGCCAGAGCGAGATATGCCCAGGGGCGTGCCCGGGTGTGTGTAACCATCGCCATCCGGGCATTCCGGGGATCGATCCGTCGGCAGGTAAGAGTTCCAAACGGTTGCCAAGGTCAATTGGCCCGCGTGGAAAAAGCGGCGACAGCAGTGCCATCAGTCCACCCCCGACCCAGGGATCGGGTGGCGGATAGGATGCGGTTCCGTCCAAATAGGGGCGCTCGAGTGGATGCGCGAAGACAGGCACGTCCCATTTATTTGCGAGGTCTAGAACCGTTCCCACATGGTCGAAATGGCCGTGGGTCAGGATGATCGCGGCCGGCCGTGCGTTCGTGCCAAACCGCCTTTCCGCGACCGCAAGAATGCTGCTGCGGGACGTCGGCAACCCCGTATCGATCAGCACCCAGTTCCGATTTCCGCTGCCGGGTGCGCCGAAGAACACGACATTGACGATGGCTAGCCGCAAGTAACCCAAGTCCGGTGCGATGCTCCAAGCGCCGTCGCCACGATCCTCGCGCCTAGCGTGGTCGATCTCGGAAAGTCGAATCTGAACGGTCATGTGATCCCGTGCCTCTTTTGTTGCTGAGCAGCCGCCGATCGGCGGCGGTGGTACATCGCCCCGAACTTGGCACGGCCCTCCTTGTTCCTCCTTCGCCACCCAGCTCCGGACAGTCCACCACAGGAACAAAGGCTCGACCAAATCGGTTCGGCATTACCCGGTCGCGCCAGGACGAGCTGCACTGAGCAACGAAGATGGCGCGCGCCCCATTGGATGCGGTATTTCGCCAACGCGGTTCCCGGTCCTAACAAGGCGGCCGAGTTCGAAGCCGACTGCTGAAAGAAGACTTCGAATGAGCGAAGTGGGGCGTATGGACGAGCACCAGGTGGAGGCTCCGGTTCCGCAAGCTTCGCCTATGACTGGTCAAGTTGGGCGCCAATGGTCGAGGCGGCCCGATCGGCAGGTGTCCAGGTTATCTGGGACATCTTCCATTGCGGATCTCCAGACCATGTCGATCAGCGATCGCTGCATTTCATCGATGCCTATGCCTCGTTCGCGGCAGAAGCCGTGAGCGTACAGCGTTCGATCGCCGGAACACCGCCTCTGTTGTGTCCCATCGACTAGATCTCCTTTTTCGCATGGGCTGTTGAGGTCGGCTATTTCCCGCGTGGGGCCGAACAAACGTGGATGGTTCAAGCGGCATCTCGTGAAGGCTGCCATCGCGGGTGTTCGTGCAATGCGGGAGATCGACCCCGCCTGCAGATTTGTCTGGGCCGAGCCCCTTATCCAAATCGCTCCTCGTGACCGGACCCGCAGCGAACGGGGTCGGGCCGAAAACGCCCGTCAGGGGCAGTTCGAAGCTTACGACATGTTGCTGGGCCGCGTCGAACCTGAGTTGGGCGGGAGCGAAGATGTTGTCGATGTCGTGGGCCTGAATTTCTAGCCGCACAATCAATGGCAAATAAACGGGCCGACGATATCGATGGGACACCATGAGTACCGCGCTTTGTCGGAAATGTTGCTCGAGGTTGCTCATCGGTACGGTAAGCCGATGTTCATTGCCCAGACCGGCTCAGAGGGATCCGGCGGGCCGGCTTGGCTCCACTATGTATGCCGCGACGAGGTGCGTGCCGCTATGGGTGTCGGAGCATCGATTCGAGGGTATTTGCCTGTACCCGATAACGGCCTACCCGGGCTGGGACAATTCGCGTCATGCAGAGGTGGGGTTATTTTCGGCCATCCACCCGAATGGCACACGCCGCCTCCGTCAGCCCGTCGCGGACGAACCGGTGCATCAGCAAGATCTGTTCACGGCAAACCGGACGCGCTGATTGTGTTGCGACACACCGCAAGGGCGAGCACCGAAGACCAGGGCAAATTACGGTGTATTCCTCAGCCAAAATCGGCGCCACGCGATGCCAAGTGGCATGGGTGCGAGGATGACCGTGCAGCATCAGGAAGCGGTGGCCCCTTCCACCAACCCGCACTCTGAGCGTCGCTTCCGGAAGTTTGATCTGCTCCAGCGAGAAACCTTCAAACATGCAACTCCCTCCATTCGCAACATTTGCCAAACGTGTAAACGGAGAGGCAGTTCAATGTCGGCTTCCGCGGGATCTGAACTTGCCTTGTATTCCGCGAAGAGGTCGTGAGCCGAACGGCGGCTTTAACTGGTCCCTCGGCAATAACCGGACGGACAGCAAACGGCCCCCAAAAAGCCGCCAGGCGGCGACGCGCCTGATATCGCACTTCGAGATCAACTCTGCCGTTTCCTGTTAGCCGAAGTTGCAAGCGGCCCCGCTAACAATCGTGGTTGCGCCTTTGGCCATCGTGGTTCAGACCGCTGGCGGATTAGAACTCTGTTGGGTTTGCGATCGGCTCGTCGCTGCCGAAAATCAGTGACCTATATAAAGGGGCATGTCCACGCGCCGAAAAATCAATGCAACAGCGAAGCTGATTCGAGAGTGGCCCTTAACCCCGGCTGCAACGTTTGGATCGTCCGTGAGAGCGAGGGGCATTTTTCTGGAAATACGCGCCCGCCTCCCAACGGAGTTCAGGAAATCGCTCAATATCGAGTCCCGCGTGCTTACCCTGCGCCTGTCTGAGGGCGCCGAGAATGATGTGCAGGTGGTATTCGGGATCGTATCCAAAGCACTGCAGAATATCGAAGAACTGCCCGTAATCCCCCGTGAAATCGAGGACATTCTGACGATCTCGACGGCCGAACGGCACCGCTGGTTGAAAGATGGTCGCTTGCAGAGCGCCGGGACGAAAACGGTGAAACTCCGCGGGCGGGCAAGAAACATCACCTTTCACGTGTTCGACCCGCAGCACGTGGAGGATGTGCTTGACCGCGACCTGGTAACGGTCTGGCGCGAACAGGACGCAGCGACAGCTGCAGAGAATAGGCGGCGAGCCGCGGGGAGGGCCGCTATGAAACGCGCTCACAGAAGCGGTCGCGAAACTGCAGCTTCAACTGGCTACGGCCACGATGAGAACTCGCACTCCAATTTGCGCGGCTGGGAAGATTTTGAGAAGGACGGACTCCTGCGCTGATAGGCCGGGCGCACAGGCAGGTTAAAACGTTTGCCTGCGCCGTGCGAGATGCGCAAGGAGGGCCGTCAAACGCATCGCGTTCAGGACCCGCTTCGCAGGGACACCGCCCTTGCGCGCCATCTCGACACCCCAATGCATGTGATCGAGCTCGCGGATCGAATGAGCGTCCGGACTGATGCTGAATATGCAGCCCTGATCGAGTGCCTTTTGATGCCAGCGCCAGTCCAGGTCGAGTCGCCACGGATGTGCGTTGATTTCGACAGCGACGCCGTGTTTCGCACACGCTTTGAGGACTTTGTCGACGTCGAGATCATAACCGGGCCGGCGCAACAGCTGGCGACCGGTCATGTGCCCGATGACTGTCGTCCGGGGATTTCCGATCGCCTCAATGATACGCTCCGTCTGTTCCTTCTTGGGCAACTTGAAGCGGCTGTGCACGCTCGCGACGACGAAATCGAACTGCTCCAAGATATCATTCGGGTAATCGAGCGAGCCATCTGCCAGGATGTCCGCCTCGATGCCCTTCAATATGCGAAATTTTCCACTATATGCCTTGTTCAGCCGGTCAGCTTCGCGGTGCTGTTCAGCAATCTCCTGCAACGAAAGGCCGCCTGCGTAATGAGCGGACTGCGAATGATCGGCGACACCATAGTATTCGAAACCGCGCCTACGCGTGGCTTCAGCCATTGCCTCAAGCGTTTCGGTGCCATCGGATGCGGTCGTGTGAGAATGCAGGATGCCATGCAGATCTTCATCCCGAATGAGGGCGGGGAGCTTCTGCTTTGCCGCTCGCTCAATCTCGTCCCTGCCTTCGCGCAATTCAGGCTCGATAAACTGCAAGTCTAGAGCTTGGTAGATTTCTTCTTCTGTCGCTGACGCGATCAGCTTTCTCCCGCGATGAAGCCCGTCGGCGTCTAGGGTGAATCCCTTGTCGGCCGCGAACCTCTTCAGTTGCTCAAGGTGGTCTGCCGAACCGGTTGCTTCGAGCAGGCTCGCGCCAAAGTGCTTGCTGTCCGTGACAACAAGCCTGAGGGTCGTATCCTCGATACCAGTCGACTTTAAGCCCTGCGCTACCAGAACGAAGTCGGAAACGAGCTCGCAACCGCGCCGGAAGTCGCCTGCAATTTCGACGCGCGAAAACTCTGGATGCTCTTGCTTCACCGATATGACCGCATGTTCCAGAAGAGCGGCGGCCTTGTGCAGGTGAAGTTGCGTTTCGCCGCTTCGCACGATGGCCAAGTTCTGCAGCAGCTTTGTCTGAAGCGCGGCGCCGAGGCCTTTGACTGGGCGGATGCGGTCTTCTCTCGCTGCGGCCTCGAGCTCCGCCAACGAGTTCACGCCGAGCGCCTGATGAAGCTTCAGTATCTTATCGGGACGAAGCCCGGGTATGGCAAACAGCTCCATCACGCCCGCTGGAACATCCTCGCGCAGCTTCTCAAGGCTTGGGTGCGTGCCGGTTTGGTAAAGCTTGGTCACGATGTCTGCGATCGCGTCACCGATCCCCGGGATCTTGGTGAGGGCGCCGGCGGCGATGATCCGATCAAGCGGCTGCGACAGCGCCGTCAGACTGTCTGCCGCGCGCAAGTATGCCTTTATGCGATAGGGATTGTCGCCGCGCATGGACGCCCGTTGTGCGTATTCCTTCAAAAGACTGGCGACGGTCCTCGGATTGATTTTTGCCATGGCTTCAGCCCAACGAGGCCGATCTCCGCAGGTTCCAATCAGGCAAGATCACGAGCGCCGCGTTGCCCTTTAAATCCCGGCTTTACTGCCTCTTCCCGCGTCGGACGCTACAGATTGGGCAAGGATTGGTCAGCGCGACCCCATCCCGCCAGAGCTTTGGAGGCTGCGCGTTTCTTTAATTCAAGAGCATCGCCCACGTGGAAATGAGAGGGCGCGTCTATTGTCTTCATCTCCGCCCACGTGATCGGTGCCGCGACAGGAGCGCCCGGACGTGATCTCGCGCTGTAAGGCATGATCGCGGTCGCCCCGCGCTGATTGCGTAGATAGTCCACAAAGATGCGACCCTTGCGGCGCGCCTTTGACAACACGGCCGTGAAATGGGCCGGATCGCTCCGGGCGACCGCCTGCGCCAGGCGAGACGCGAAGTCCTTAACCTGTGGCCACTCGGCGCCAGGGGTGAGCGGCGCGATGACGTGCACTCCTTTGCCTCCCGTCAGCATCGGAAAAGTCGTAAGTCCCAGCGATTTAAGGATAGCGCGGAACTGAAAGGCAGCGGCGCGGACGGCCTCAAAATCGAGGCCTTCATCGGGGTCGAGGTCGAACACGAGGCGGTCGGCCTTTTCGACATCCTCGATCCGAGCCCCCCATCCGTGCAGCTCGATCGTTCCCATCTGGACGCAAGTCATCAGTCCGTCGGCATCGTCGACATAGAGATATGGTTCCTCGTGCCCGTCTTTCTCTGTGATGCCGACGTGGTGGACTTTGTCGCCAAAGCTGCCGGCGTCGTGTTTCTGGAAGAAGCACTTCTTCGCGCGGCCCTGTGGGCATCGAACCAGACTGATCGGCCGGCTGCCAACCCAAGGAAGCATGATCGCCGCGACCGCTGCGTAATGGTCGGCGAGCTGTCCCTTGGTGATGTTGGACTCCGGATAGATGACGCGGTCACGGTTACTTATCGCGATGGTGGTTGTCGCAGACGCGGCGAGATCGGCTGCATGACGTTCCGTCTCGAGCACGACCGCCTCCGGCTTCTTGTCTTCGCGGAGACCAAGATAGCTCGGATGTCGTAATGTCCCTTCATTTGTCATTTCGGTGAAGGCAATCTCAGCGACCAGTTTCGGACGGAGCCAGTGTGCGCCGCGCACTTCGGCGCGTGGTGCGTCGACGGTGGCGGCCTTCTGCTCAAACGGCGCCATGATCTTCAAGAGACGAAGAAGTTCAGCGGTATCGAAGCCGGTGCCGACTTTCCCGGCGTAACGCAGCTTGCCGCCGTCATGAATGCCAAGGATCAAGGACCGAAACGCGCGGATCTTGTCGGACGGCGTCCAGCCGACAATCACAAATTCCTGCCGCCTGATGCATTTGATCTTCAGCCAGCTTGCGCCGCGGGCCGCCACATAACTCGAATCCGCGAGCTTTGAGACGACGCCCTCAAGTCCGGCTGCGCAGAAGCGATCGAGCAGCTCTTCTCCGCGGCCGAGAATATGGTCGGAGTAACGAAGCACCGGATTTTTCGCAGGCAAGATCGCCTCCAGCTTCGCCTTGCGCTCAACAAGAGGAAGCCTTGTCAGATCTTCGCCGTCGAGCTGCAGCAGATCGAACGCATAAAAGTCGATAGTCGCCGGGGCACCCTTCAATGCATTTTGAAGCGCTTGGAAGTTAGATCTTCCTTCCGCATCGACAACCACGGCCTCGCCGTCAATCAGGGCGGAGCGCACCTTGAGCTTGCGAGCCTCGGAGAGGACCGAGGGAAAACGGCTAGACCAGTCCAGACCAGATCGTGTGTAGGCTCGCGCCTCGCCTCCGCCGACGGCAACGAGAATACGATAACCGTCGTATTTCATTTCATGGATCCAACGATCGCCGGCAGGGACCGTGTCCACGAGCGTCGCGAGCTGGACCGGCCGGAAAGCGGGCGGCGCTAAAGTGACCTCGTCACGAGCGGGCGACTTCGCTTGAATAGCGCTCGACCCATTGATTGCCTTACGCGACGTTGGCTTGACCACTCTGACCTAAACCATACTCAGAGACGAAACAGCGTTATCCGCCGTCCAACGCGCGACTACTTCTTTAGTTTCGCTGCCGGCCGTGTTGAGCTTTTCGCGATCATTGCCGACCCGCATGATTAGCGCCTCGGCCTGAGGCCGTGCTTCCTGCCTCCGGCCCTTCCATTCCCGATTTTCGCACACAGCTCACAGGCAATAATCAAGAGCAGGAACGGGCCCTCAAATGCCGCCACAGCGTTCCGGTTTCTGCCATCGGCTTTAGAAGCCTGACATTCCGGTTCCGGTCCCCTGTGCGTACGGTTTTGATCTTCTCGTCGAAACCCATGTTTCAATTGATGATTACTCGACGTGCCCCATTGACGCCAACTACCTCGCCCAGAGCAGCTCCGATGCCAGTTTCAAGAAGTGCAAAATGGCCATAAATGCGCCGACCAGAGTGGGTCTATTTCGAGCAGCGCGGACTTGGTCAGCATTAGACAGCCTAACGGGTCCTTCCCAACATAGCCATGGGCACCGGCCTGCTACTCACGCAGCACCCTCTCCTCCTTGGCAGCAGCCTCGAAAGCCTGACGGACCTCTTCCGGAGTCACACGGTCCTGAAGGGCGTCGGCGCACAGTTGCACAGCCTTCCTCCACTTAGGTCCCATCTTGGTCCACTTCATGAGTTCCTCGGCGGCACCCTCGACGTTGTTGCACCCGTAGGTGACCCCAGGTCGGTCGGTCTTGACGTACACCGGAGGGGAGAACCAATGGGTTGCCACGACAACTCCTACTCAGGGGAGAGATACACGTTGGCCTCCTTAGCGGCAGCCTCAAAGGCCTTTCGTATTATGTGGGGGTCAATCGAATCGCCCTCCAAGGCTGACAGGCAGAGGGTCACCGCCTTATGCCAGCGAGGCCCTCGCCGGGTCCACATCTTGAGCTGCTCAAGGGCTTCCTTCGCATTGTTGCAGCCATGCCTGACACCGGTTTCAGTCTTCACGAACACCGGAGCGACGAACCAGATGGGCGCCATGATACCTCCTACTCAGGGGAGAGATACACGTTGGCCTCCTTGGCAGCCGCCTCAAAGCTTCACGCACCTCATGGGGGACATCCTGCCCTCGAACGCGTCGATGCAGGATTGGACCGCCTTCGTCCACCTCGGGCCCTTTGTGTCCCATGCCAGGAGTTCCTCGGCGGCTCCCTCGACGTGGCTGACCCCATTGCGAATGCCCGGACGTTTCGTCTTCACGTAGACCGGGGGAGCGAATCAGAGGGGACCCATAAGAGGGAACTTAGAGCGGCAAGAGCCCGCCGACCAACCCCGCTTTAGCTGCAGCTAAGGGAACGATGTAGGCCCTCGCGGGTTTAGAGGCGGCAGCGGGATTACTTCGTGGATGTGCAGCCGCTGTGGGGGGGTCCGTCGCCTCTCATCTCCATGCTTGGCGGCGGGCTCCTTTCGCGAAGGCGGTGTTGGTCTGAGACACCTAGAACCTTACACCGCAATCCAATTTAGCTGGTTGTCATTGGGGGGAGTAATGTCCCCTCCTCTTTTGCAGCAGCCAGGAATGCCTTGCGGGCCTCCTCAGCTTCCATCTCGTCGAAAATCACGGCCATGCAAACACGCACCGCGAGGTCCCACCAAGGGCCACGCTTGGTCCACTTCATCAGCTCCTCGCCGGCTGCTTCGGCGTTGTTTACGCTGCGGATGATCCCGGGACGCTCGGTCTTGACCGGGACCGGAGGGTTGAACCAGTGGAGAGCCATGCGGTCACTCTTTGTCGGCCCGATCAAGTTCCTCCAGCAAATACTTTTGCTCAGCCCAGTTCCCGTTCTACAGGCAGAGTGAGCAGGTTGCGAAGGTAATTACGGATTACCTCTGACTATTGAAATGGCGCAGGACGGCGCGCTTCCGTTGCGATGCCACAGCGGCTGAAGTTGGCTGACAGCTACTCGCGACCGTCGATAGCCACGCAGAGGCCCATGGCAGTTGCTGCCTCGACGATCGCCTCGGTTAGTTCTTCGTTGGAGGCCACCAAATAAGGCGCAGTCTCCCGAGCTTCGCGTAGTGCCGCTTTGATCGAGACCGTGTCGCCACGGTCCGCCCTGTTGAGGAGGCGGTTATTCGCGAAGATCGAACCCGACGAACAGGCCAAAGGCTGGGGCAACATTGACAATAAGCTCCACCAGCTCGCAGTCAGTTTCCGCCAGATGTGGCCCGTCTCGGCGCACCGCTGCAATAGTCTCTTTGACGGAGATGATTTGGCCGCGACGGACTTGTAGGATCAGCTCGTAAACAAGGTGTTCGGCAGTCACTTTGTCGGGTCGGCAGTTCGTCCAAACGTTCATACAAGGCCTCCCACCTCAGCGAGAACCCAAGGGAACATTCATGACCCTCTGTCGAGAAAAATCAAGAAGAATGTTTGATAACTTCTGAGTGGGAATCAGGGGGACAAGCCACGAAGCGAGCCTCTATACTCTTTGACCTGACGCTCAGCCAGCCCGCTAAGGGACTTCTTCCGTCGGCCCCTGTTTGGCCCGATCAATAGCCGCAAGTAATGACTGTAGGGTTGGCGGCAGTTCTGGTTCGACCTCCAGATTTAAGAACGTTTGTACGTGATGACGATAGCCTTCGGAACGGATCAGTTTCCGAAACGCTCCGGAGACAGACTGATGGTCTGCTTTGTTGCTCGTTGTCATGTTCGGGAAGTCCGTCCCCAATGAGCCGTAACTCGCCCGCAACGAACGGGTTCCATCAGGAGGTCGGAATATTTTGGCTGAAATTTCTGAGCGGGAGATCGGCTAACTGGCTCGCGCGAAGACCCCCGTGCCCCCTTCGATCCGCCGAGCATTAATCCCCGCTGTTTGAACAGAAGATCGTGTCGATCTAGCGTCGGTGTTGCACATAGCGACCGTTGAAATGCTTCTGTCCAATGTTTGCTCACGCTGTGATGCCAACAGGGCAGGCTCTTGCGGCAGGGTGCCGCAAGGCGAATGAAACGCCGGCCCAGTTCAACCCGCGCGACGTCGTTCAAAGCTGGGGGGATCGATCTTCATCAAGCGGTCTGCGGCCTCGACCGCGGTTCGTATCCTGCTGCACAGCGCGAGATTTTCCGCCAGCATTTCTTCAGTGCGTTGAATCGCGAGCTCGGTCCGGTGGATGCGCTGCCTGGCATTGGCAACTTCCGATGTCAAAAGATCGGCCGCCATCCCGTGGCCGTGGGGTTCCATAGTGTCCATCAGTTTCTAATACATGGGGGCCGATATCGTTCCCTGATGTCGGGCGAAACGGCGGGCCGCAGAAAAGCGCGATGGGCCGAATGACCAATGCGCGCCCTGTCAAAACAGCGCCGGCAACAGGCGAACGGCTTCGGCCGCTCTACATCCCACGGGCAGAGGCGATCACGGTCCAGAGGGCCATTGATCTGTTCAGGCACGACTACAACGTAAGCGAAGACACACTCAGGCGGCTGGTGATCAAGCACCGTCTTCACAACCAGACAATGCCCGGTGCTCCGTGGAGAATAAGCGCTCCCGGTTTGGCTATGGCGCTCGCCGGCGATGATGACGCGCTTGCGCGGTTGAGGCGGGACGATCGCGAGCATCCGGACGTAACCCGGTATTTCAAGCGGCTCGGCATCCCGCGACCCTGACCTGTTATCAAAAGTTATGGTCGCGGCGACTGTCTAAAATAGACATTAAGTAGATGTCGCGGCCCGACAGGGCTCCACACAAGAGCGAACCGTTGCTGCCTTGCGCATCGCCCTCTAGGCCGCCGGCGTCGAGTTCATCCCGGAGAACGGCAGCCGCGCCGGCGTGAGGCTCCGCAAACCTTAGGCCGTAGACTCGTTACTGCGCAGCCACACACCTGCTTTTCGCCATCGGACGAAGCGGTTGCAACAGGTGGTGCGCGGGCCATAGCGCTGAGGCAGGTCGCGCCATGGAGCACCGGAGCGCAGCACCCAGAAGATGGCCGTTCAGCACGCGCCGATCATCAACACGTGGCACACCTCTTGGCTTGTTGGGTAGACGCTTTATTCCATTGCTGACCATTGTCCAAAAGCGCTGTTAACCAAATTTTCTCACCCGCCAATGCTTATTCGCGCGACTGAAGGGGTGAGGTGATCGATGTGTGATTCAAACATAAGCGCGTTTCCGCTGCATCGGCGGCGGAAGTTGGTCGAAGGGATCGCCCGGGTCCTGGAATCCAAGAACGGGAAGGACGCGAACGCCTTCTGGCGCAACACCGCCAAGGCAATTCTCGTTCAACTGTCCGAATCAGGAATTGCACCCGGGGTCGCCGAACAGGAAGTTGGAACGCTTCTTCATGCTGTCTTGGGCGATATCGCCACCCGCAGTGCTGCGAAACTTGCACAATAGCATCGGCTCACGATGAAGGATTGCCGCATAGAGACGCCCCGGGCTCCACAAGCGTAGCACCACTGCATCCGTCAAACGCAGGTTTCTCACTGCGGATGAAAAGATAGGCGCGTTCGTCGAAATCATGCGCGCGAATGTGCTCTCGGGCGAGATACGGCTCCGCCTCGCCTGTCCGGCGGTCATCGACGAAATCGAGGTAGGCGATGCGGAAACCGGCATTCACGGAAGGCCGACGGACCTTTTCCACGAGCTGAACCCGCAAAACCAATGAGCCGCCGTTGAGTTCCACACTGCCTTATATGCGACGTTCGAAGCACATATCATGAACATCCGTTGGGCCTGAACTTGCTAACTCAACGTCGGCTTTGCGCCTCATGTCGGACATTCAGGCATGTCGAGCACTTCCTGGAAGCGGACATATGTCGTGTAGCTTCTTCTCGACGTCCTGAGCACGATGCAAGCCAATGCAGCTGGGCAATTGTACCTATACCGCGACAGGTCGCCCGCTTGCCGAACAGCTAGGGAGACGAATTTCAACTGGTTAGCATATTGGCAACTTCCCAAACCGAAAGACCTTTCGGTGTTCGAGATTCATATTCCCTTCACGCCGAAAGGCAGACATAACGACATTATGCACAGAACTCCGGCCTCGCGTCGGTGTTTTTCTTTGTGCGACTCACTTCGCGTAGTAAGATTCGCCCTTTCGTCTTGGGAGCGAGGTCGCGGTGGGCACTATAAAGCTGGACAACGGCGTTTGGACGCTACACGAAAACCAGCCGTTGGGTGCTGGGGGTGGATTTGGCGAGGTCTTCAACGGCTCCGGCCCGAACGGTGACGTTGCCATTAAGCGACTGAAGCTTTCCGCTGGCGCTGCGGCTCACCGCGAGCTGAATATCGGCAAATCGCTGGGCAGTCGGACACTCGTCAATGTCGTGCCTGTGCTCGACCAAGGGCAGGACGCCGATACCGACCGATATTTCTTGGTCATGCCGCTTTGCGAATATAGCCTTCAGGACCGTATTCGGGATGCCGGAGTGCTGACCTGGGAGGAGACTAAAACAGCCGCGCTCGACATCATTAACGGGCTGAGAGAGGTAAGCGATATCGTTCATCGGGACCTCAAACCGGCCAATGTCCTTTGGCATGAAGGTCGCTGGAAGGTCGCGGATTTCGGCATTGCGAAGTTTGTTGAAGATGCCACCTCACTCGACACGCTGCGAGATTCGCTCACGCCGCCCTATGGGGCTCCAGAGCAATGGCGTGGCGAACGGCCCACAACAGCCACTGATGTCTATGCCTTGGGCTGCATCATCTACGGTATGGTGACCGGACGCCCTCCATTCCAAGGCGACTTTGACGCAATTCGGAAAGCGCATCTCAACGACATGCCGGCCGAACTCAAGGGGGTTGACCCGCGCATCAACGGCCTCGTGCAAACGATGCTTAGGAAAAGCCCGGCCTCTCGGCCCTCTCTTGACCGTTGTGCAACCGTGTTGGCGAGCGTCACCGAGAAGCCGTTGAGGTCATCGGGTCATGCGTTGGCAAAGGCAGGAAGTGCTATTGCCGAGGCGGAAGCCGCTGAGGAGGCTGTTCGTCAAACGGCAGAGGCCACGAAGCGCGAACGGGCTGCCCTTAGCAAAGAGGCCATCTCCGAGCTAAACCGGATATTGCAGCGGTTGTTCGATGAAATCGTTCATGCCTCACCCACCGTCAGACGCGAGACGAGGTTAGTGCAACTTGGACCAGCTCAGCTCATCACGGGTGACAGTGAGCCTGTAATGCCGAGCGCATCACCGTATGACAACGGATGGGATATTGCCGCGTTTTCGAAGCTGACCCTACAAGCGGCTCAAGACCTAATTTCGCAATATGACCCTGCGGTGTACACATTTGCTGTCTCCCTGGTTTACGCCCGAGCGCCGAAGGAAACAGATTACCGCTGGCACGAAATGTCATTTTGGACCTGGAACAGCCGTGCACCGATGAGTGAGGCTCCGGTTGCCCTCAGTCCCCGCGATAAAGAGTTTCAGCTCGCGCTCTCCAACGTGGTCAGCGGATGGCAGCTTGCTCATGGCCCATTGAAAATCGACGCCGAAGACGAAGACAATTTCCAAGATAGATGGGTCCACCTCTTTGCTAAAGCTGCGCAAAAGAAGCTTAGACCGCCGAGCAGCCTGCCGTTGTCACCGGAATTCTTCAAATAGCCCCGGTCTTTGAGGCGGAAAATATCTGCGCAATCCGGGAGAGAACACTGACCGAATCAGCAATCTTCTCGTAAGTTGACGTTCTAACTCTATGAGGGCGCAATGATAGCCCGGCTCCAACAGAAGCCGAAGCCAGCAAACCCCCGGTACGCAGCCAACGAGCTTCGAACCGAGAGCGATGTTGAGCAAAAACTCCTCTATCCCTTTCTGGCAAGTCCCACATATCTCAACATTCCTTCGGCCTGGCTTCGGACGAAGGAATACATGTCGCCCACCGAAATCGATAAGGCCGCCGGGAAGCGGTATGGCTATATTCCCGACTATTCCGTCTGGCTGAGCGGCCTGCCACTGGCCATTGTCGAAGCCAAAGCACTGGACGTGAAGATTGAGGTCGGGTTGAGGGAAGCCCGGCTATATGCCGGAGAAATCAATCGGCGGTACCCGCCTGAAGTCAATCCAATCGGTTACGTGCTAGCGAGTAATGGCGAGCAGATTGGCCTTTGCGAATGGGATAGCGAGACAAATGTGCTTCTGGCACAGGCGGCGGATGTCCAGCCTGGCACGGCGGTCTTTGACGCTATTGTGGGAGCGATAGGCAAGCACGCATTAGAAACGCGCGCTGCGTCTCTGGCGCCGCATTTCCAAGGGCGTCGGTTCTGGCCAGTGTCAACGGCGCTGGGAGGGCAAGCGAAGCTCCGTCAACAGCTGGGCGTCAATGAGTTCGCCAACCCACTCTTTCCCGTCCTGACTAAGTACTTCAATAACACGGATGACACGTCGGACGACGTTATCGACCGCGCCTACGTCACGTCGGATGAAATCACCGGCTATGAAGGGCTACTGGAGACGTTCCTAAAGGACCGCACCTCTAGCATCACAGGCAACCAGCTAAAGACCCTAGAGATAACCCGCACCGCCGCCACCGGCCTAACGACAGAGGTCAAAAAATTCGCCGGTAATCCGATGTTCTTTAGCCGCGTGCAGCTGATTGTAGGGAATGTCGGGGCCGGTAAAAGCACCTTTATTCGCCGGTATTACCGCCACCTGATGACAAGGGAGCTTTCCAGCAAGACGGTATGGGCATTCATAAACTTCAACAATATTCCTCCAGATTTGGACCATCTCACCACGTTTATAGCTGAGAAATTCCTCGCTTCGTTCGCGGAAGTTAATGGGGTCGACATCTACGATCTGGAGCAGGTCGAACGTATTTTTTCAAGCGAGTTGGCGAAGTTTGAGCGCGGCCCGGCGAAGCTACTGCAAACCGCAGACCCGGCGGACTATGCACGTCGGCGGACCTCACTTCTCGAAGCGCTGATGGCCGACCCGGTGAAGTTTGCGGAGTGCATCTCGCGCCACTTCTCAGGTGAAAAGCAGCTGGGAATGGTCATCGTCTTCGACAACGTGGATAAGCGTTCGCGCGACCAGGAATTGAAGATATTTGAGGCATCCCAATGGTTCAAAGATGTCACCAAGGGGCTTGTCCTCATAAATCTCAGGGATTCGACCTTCGAAGCCCACAAAGACGAACCGCCGCTGAATGCGTTCATCAACGCCATCAATTTCTATATTCGCCCTCCGCGCTTCGCCCAGGTAATCAAGAAGCGCATGGAGCTGGTGCTGGAGACGCTACCTAGCGAGGTCGAGAAGCATCAGGAATATTACCTCTCCAACGGGAATCGGGTTCGCTACCCTGCATCGCGGCTTGGTGAATTCCTGATGGCGATTTACCTCTCGCTTTTCGATAACCACGAAATCCAGGTTGCACCTGCTTTGGAAGCCCTCGTCGCAAAGGATGTGCGGCGGGCATTGGGCATGTTTGGCGACATAATCATCTCCCCTCACGTGCCAACGAACCAAATCACTGGCGCGGCGATCTTGGGAACATCATTCCGCATCCCCGACCGGCATATCATTCGGGCACTGATGCGCGGTCGCTACCAGTATTTCAACGGCGGTTCGAAATACATTCACGACATCCTCAGCGCAGATGAAACCCACGTAAGGCCCAGCAATCTGCTGACCTGTGACATCCTCGAATACCTCATCCGTAATCGGAAGTTTCGACTTGATTTCCAACAGGAGGGTTATGCCACTGTCCGCAGGATGGTAAGTGAAATGGGCCGTCTCGGTTATGATGAGCAAGACTCGTACAAGGCCTTGATGATTTTGGTCGAGAAAGGGCTTGTTGAACCGGAAAGCCACATGATTACGGACCTGAAGGACGACGATGCCGTTCGGGTTCATGCCTCGGGGTTTGCGCACGGGCGTATGTTGTTACGCCGCGATGAATACCTGGTCGGCGTGACGACCAACCTGAAGCTCGCATCGCGCGATACAGCCGACGCTATTGGGTCGATTTGGTCGGGGGCTGAGCAGCAACAACAAGAGATGTCGATGGGGTCCAAAGTGAGGGTCCTCAACCACCTTAAGGAATATTTTTCCTTCGAATTTCAGCGGCGTTGTCGCCGGCATCCATTCTACGAAGAGGCTGGATTTGGCGGCCGGCAAATCATTGCGTCGATTACTTATGCGCATGCCCAAATGGAAGGGCTCCGCACGGGCACCAAGGCTGCTCCGCGCCTCGGCTATAAAGGTCGGCCTGGCGGAGCTTGAAATGATTCATCAAGCTGAAGCCAAACGCTAAAGCCGTCTAAGAATCTCTTGCCAAGCTAAAATGTCTTTACACCAGGTGGGAAACGAGTGTGGTTCTTGCCCCGCCTCCGGGCTGTTAAGTTTGATAAGGGATTCAACCTGCGACACCACCCGTGTGCAGGTTGTTCTCTCGCGCTGAGCGCTAGCCTCGTGGCCAAGCATTAAGCAAACGGGCCAGGACGCATCAGGTCACCGTGTTTCACCGAAATGCCGACTCGAGCAGGCCGCGGCTGGACATCATCATCCTGTAAGCTGCCGGTCCGTTATCGGCCCCAAGGCTGCCGGGCGCAAGGCGCCTCATGTACAAACCCGCTCCGCGGGAGGGTCGCCTAGTTGTGGGGCTGCGGTAAATCATCGTCCGTGAGCAGGTAAAGGCCGCTATCAGACGATGAAGTTCCTTCAACGAGAGGAACTCCCCATGGCTACTCGCTTCAACGAAGGCCGACATGAGGGCGTCCCAGCGACGGGGCGCTCTGTTTTTATTCGCGCGACGTGCGCGCTATCCGCCCCGCTCCGCAGTGTCGCCTCTCGATCCCGCCGAGCCAAAATCCGCTCGCCTATACCCAAATGGTGGGAATGCGCTATGGATGCTCGTCATGAGACAGTCGCCTGGCAAACTTGGTACGGAAGCGCGCATCTACGCGAAAAATCTCGCCTCCGAGATTGCTCGACGAGAGAGGATAGGCGCGCCTGCGCTCGATCCTTGCGGCAAGGCGACGACGTGGCGCGATGCGCAAGTCGCGTTGCGTCATGCGTTCATGGATGAAAGATCGCCGCCGCGACGGGCAAAGCTTCTTGATGCCGCTGCTACGCGTCTGGAGCGCCTCCCTCCCTCTGATCGTGGCTTTCGCATCGCGCTATTTTTGGAAGGCAACCGGCAGGCAACGATATTCGATCTGCGCATGCTGGTGCACGGCAGCCATCCGCTTCAAGGGTTGGAGCACGAAAGCGGAGTAACTGCACTATGCGCCACCTTCACCACAAATCGGGGCAAGCGCGACGCTTTTGACGTTGCCCCATCTGTTTACCTTTCAGATCACACCATCGGGCGCCTACGCGAGCGTTCTGAGCAATGGAGTACCCCCGAGGCTGGGTTAGCTGCTCTGCATATCGCGACAGTTGCTGCCGATCTTGCGCGTCCTGACCATCGGTTGAGTTTCTTGAAAATGTCTTCGCTGTCCTGTGCGATCGATGGAGGTATCCTTACGGGAGCGATGCGACGCAGCCCCGTCGACGATGGGACCGTCCCTCTATGGGACGTCCGCACACTGCTTGATGACGATTTCAAACTCGATCCGGCGACTGTTCAGCAGGCCAGTCAAGTCGCCGAGCTTGTCACTCGCGTCCTAGTAGGTGGCGAGAACTGAAAGACGATCAGCCTTCAATCGAGGAATGGTGACGCTATCGATTTCGTTGAACCGCGCGAGGATCATGTCACGGCGACGCTGCGCGCTCGAGTGGGGGTCAAGAACTGACGCGCGGTGGGCGGCGAACGAAAGACCATCCTTGTTTTCCGGATGAGAATGCGCCACGTCCATCTGCATCCAAAGAGGCAGTGATTTTCCGTTGTCATTCTTGGGCCGGAAGCAGGCGTTCTATGTGCGTCGCGACGAATGGCAGCTATCCCACCCTCGGTGCCTGAAGCGGACAGCTGGAACCGGCCTCAAAGCTGCCAGGCGGAACGCGCATAATGTCAGACGTTCAGCCGACACACTGCTTGTCCTGAAACCGGTCATTGATTCAGGATCGCTTTGGCACCAAGCGGGAGGTCTGCAACAGGGACTTTCGTGCTGTTTGCAGGTGTCGCCGCGAACTAGCGGTGTCGTCAGTAGAAGACATAGTTCGACGGTCTGTCGAGTGGCCATCGCCTTCGCGGTGCCGCCGCTGGAGTGGCTGCTGCGATGGGTGCGACCATTGAAGTGGCGTTCGGAGCGCAGGCACGGTGCCGATGGGGCGCAGTCCACCAATCGGACGTGGTGGCAAGCGCGATCAACCGCCAAAACCAACCACATGGGTCGCGACGCCCACATCACCTCCGGCTCCGCCCCATCCCGCGCAGACGATCTGCACAGCGTGTGGCGCGTGCGATCGGTCCAAGCCGGTTCGAACCGCCAGAAATCGCTTGCCTAGAAATAGCTGCGTGCTTTGATGCGAGCAGAGGGATTTCTAAGATGCCGTCGCTAGACTTCGAAGCCGAGAAGGCCACTTTCCGTGAATACTACAACGACAACGCCCAGCGTCTCGATCAGGCGAAGGAGGCGTTCCTGACCTTGCTCGGCTCGCTCCTCGCGCACGCTGAGCTAGACGTGGCGGGCGCGAGCGGACGCATCAAGGACCGCGAGGAATCGATCAAGAAGTTCATGCGGAAGTATCAGGGCGACCTGGAGGAGAGCGGCACGCCCTATGAGATCAAGGACCACATCACCGACCTGATCGGGCTTCGGCTCGTCTGTCTCTACGAGGACGAGATCGAGCCGATCGGCCAGCTCATCCGCGAGCACCTCGACGTAATCGACGTAACGGACAAGACGGCCGAGATCGAGGGCACCGAGAACGCGTTCGGCTACAAGGGGCTCCACCTCGACCTGCGGCTGGACGGGGTGCGTGCCGCGATGCCAGATTATGCTCTGTTCGCGCCATACAGCTTCGAGCTGCAGATACGCACCGTCGTCCAGGATTCCTGGAGCACGCTCGACCACAAGATCAAATACAAGAAGTCGATCCCCGCCGCGCTGAAGCGCCGCATCAACACCCTCGCTGCGCTGTTCGAGCTGGCCGATCGCGAATTCCGGCAGGTGCGCGAGGAGACCGAGCTTCAGATCGTGAAGGCGGAAGCCGAGCCGGACGCCGAAGCCGAGGCCCAGGAGATCGCGCAGGGGGTCGAGGCGCCGGGGCCTGCGGTCGATGCCGACATCGAGCGGAGACAATACGCGCCGCTGGATGCCTTTAGGCTTCTCCGCATCGCGCGCCACTTCTTCCCCGGTGTCGAATTTGAGGCCAAAAAGGTCGACGGTTTCACCGCCGACATCGTCGAGCGCGATCCCGGGATCAGCCGCGGGAAGTTCAACTTCTACCTGCGTTCGACGATAGGGCTCGTACGGCAATACAAGGCATGGTTCCTCGACAGCGGGCGCGGTGAGAAGTTCAACGCGTTCACCGAGATACGCCACGCGCTCTACGCGGCGAACCCGGCGGCCTTCGCGGGCATGCTGACCAATGTCGCGCGCGAGACCTTCGACGAATGGCGCGCGGACAATGCGAACCAGCAGGCCTAAACCGTCGCCAGCCGAATCGGCGTCGGCGATCGTGGTCACCGCGTCCAGCAGCACCTTCCCTCGACGAGCATCCCGCATTCGAGGATTGTCGACGTCGACCGCTTCAGCAGATTCGCCGATCCGACATAGGCTGCGACGCCGTCGGCCAGCACGATCTTCGCGTGGAAGGTTTCGTTGGCCAAGTTCGCGTCACCATAGTCGATGATCCGTGTCGCGCTGGCCTCGACACGCGGCCCTCCGGCCCCGCAGCTCAGAAGTTGGGACGCGTCGCGCAACACGAGCGGCGCTCGGCCGCCTTAGTCGCCTCGAACAGCTAGGCAGCCATTCGGCGCCGACGCTATCGATAAATGGGATCATGATGCTGAACCGCTCGCGCGCGAGGCTGGCCAGATGCCTGAACGCGTCCGTGGTGCGCGTAAGCGAGACATACTCGCTGGCGACGTCGGCGGCGAGCGCATCGGCTCGGCGGCTAGGTTCCGGCGGCATGGTCACGACCAGCCTAGCAGTCGCCTTGGGCGAAAAGAGGATTTCGCCGAGCGAGGAATCGAAGAAGCCGATCAGGTTCGGGGCAGATTTCGGTTCCCACTCGGGTCCTTTTCCGCCCTTCAGCACGGCTCGCGACAGGAGCAGGTTCAATGCGATGCAGCTGACCTCCGACACCATCACGCAGGCCCGGCAGGCGCCGCCGCGGGCATCGCAAAGGCTGCCCGATCCGCACCGCAGCGTGCGCGGGTCCAGCGCGCGCTTCAGGAATGCCTCGGCGTAGTTGCGGCTTCCGAACTCGCGGGTGGATCCGCAGATGCCGCATCGGTAGAGCAGCGGATAGGGGACGTAGCCGACCTTGTCCGGGCTGGTCATCTGGAAATGGGTGCGCTCGACCCGCGCTTCGCCGGTCTTGGAATCGCGGAACGGCAGTCGAGGACGAGTTCGGGTAGGGCGTCGGGTAGCGCCTTGATCGCGCGGTCACGCCAGTTCGTGACGGAATCGCGCAGGTTCTCGAAGATCAGCGCGATGGTTGTCGGCTTCAGGTCCTTCGCCTCGTTGGCCAGCGAGGCCGAGCGGCAGATCCCCTTGCCGCCCTCCCATGTCATGAGCACGCCGGGCGCGTAGGAGCCGGCGATCTGGACGCGCGATCGCGACATGGTCGGTGGCTCGAGCGGATCGGGTTCCGATCGGGCGGCGCCGAAGGCGGCGGGTCGTCGCGTCGAAGTTGTGTGCGTCAAGTTCTGCAAAATGGCGTGGCATCGCGGTGACGTCGGCGTGTCCGCCGCGCAGCCCCCGTGTTTAGCGGAGCGGCGGACACATGACGGTGCTCAGGCGGCCAGGGCCCT